>UQOB01000008.1 GCA_900542595.1 uncultured Mollicutes bacterium
CGTAGGCCGCGACTTCATCAACGTTAGTGGCAGCAATATCGATAGTGACGGTTTGGGTAGACGTGGAGAAGAAATAAGCTTCACCGCCGGCATAAACCGGGACTTGATCGACATTTTCGATGCCGCTTTCAGTTAAGTGTTCTCCAATCGATTCAGCGGTTAATTCGGTGTCGTAGGGGAGGTAGGGTTTGATATAGATGGAAGTTCCGTAATCCGGATCATCTAAGACACTAATCGCGACTTTTTTAGTAGCCGTATCGTACCAAACTTCCGCGTAAGGATCATAGGTCCAACCGCTATCGGCAGCATTTAATTGCGCGGCATAATCCGCAGCGTGTTTCACAAAGGTTCCATCTTCCGCTACATCTTGAAGGTCGATATTGTAGCCATCATTATACAAGGTGTTGTCGTACATGGTTCCGAAATCCCAATCGAAGGTGGGGGCAGGAACGGTCGCAGTCGTTAAGCCCCCGCTTAAGTTTTCAACCCAACCGGCGATGATTTCCGTAGGCCAGGCGGTAGTGTAGTTAGAAGCGCAAGGTTGAATAAAGATATTAAGAGCGTTTGTTTCACTATCGTAAGAGGGGCAAATCAAGATGACTTTATCCGGGTCTGCATAATAATATTCTTGGTCGATATACGCTAAAGCGGTATACCCAGCATCTAATAAGGCTTTGACATAGTTATCTAAGGCTGCTTTTCCGTCCGCTCCGACTGGTAAATAAGCATCGAGGTAGATAGCCATGAACCAGCTATCAACCATGATGGTGTAGTAGAGGAAATCCCCGACCGGAGCCGGTACCGTACCGGTGAACGCGATTCCTAATTGTTCAAAAGCGGTCGCGATAAGATCGGTCGGCCATTCGGTGATCAAGGAGTTAAGAATGACTTGGACGTAGACTTGACCCTGTACGTCCCAGGTGATGATACCGAGATAATTATCGGGGGAGATATAGTAATAGGAGTCCGATCCATAGTAATCGATAGCTTGGTCGTTCCACCCGGCTTCTTTTAATACCGCTCCATAATCAGTAGCTTTAATCCCATCCATGATGAGACCGGGGTAAGGATCATAAGAAGTATCGACTAATTCCACTAAAAGATACTTTTCAGCGGTATCGATAGCGGGAATATCAATCTCCAAATCCCCTAACTCATAAAGAATAGATGTTTTAAGTTCTAATTGGTCTTTCGGGAAGGTGTCAAAGGCGACGTTAAGCCCGATATAGGCGATTTGAATGACCCCAACGCCTTCGGTGGAAGCTTCGCCATCAGGGGTGAAGGAGCTAGCTTGCAGTTGAATGATGGTTCCATCATCATATTCACCCATCAAGACTCGCATGTTTTCTGGGAGGTCTTGGATGGCGACATCTTCATAGTGCCCAGTCGCTTTGTGGACATTAACAATGTCATCAAGGATAGCCGCATCGACATCTTCCATATGGACGATGACCGCTCCATCACCTTGGGTGGTGACATCAGTGAAGATTGAATACTCGATATCGACCCCGTACATATTAACGTAAGGGATGTCGTGTTTTCCGATGACGCTTTCAATCATCATCTTTTCCTCGTCGGTATAATCAACCGGCGCGGGAGGGGTTGTTGTCACGCTTTGGGCGCTCGAGGTGCCGCTGATAGTGCTGAGGGACGAATCCGAGGTACTGGTATCCGTGTCAGTACTGCTCACTTTTGGGTCCACGCAGGAAGCTAAAACTAAAAGCGATGACAGAACAACTAAAGGTAGTGCTTTTTTCATACTTTTCCTTTCCTTTCTTTTTTGTAGTTTCCCTGATTTTCAAAACTTGTCAATTTTTATTTACGGTTTTTACAAAGAATATGCTTTAAATCACGCTTTTTCTTTAAAAAGAAAGGTATTTTAAGAAATTTAGGAGGGAAAAAGAGGTGTTTTCCTCGGTTCTTTCTTGTTTCTTTGACGCCTATTCATTAAAATAGGGGGCGCTCAAAAAGAGCGATGCGCCAGTAGCTCAGCTGGATAGAGTAACAGACTACGAATCTGTGGGTCACGAGTTCGAATCTTGTCTGGCGCGCCATCGGGATGTAGCGCAGCTTGGTTACCGCGTCTGCTTTGGGAGCAGAAGATCATGAGTTCGAATCTCATCATCCCGACCATTAATTCCCATTTAATAGGTTTGACTGATTTGGAAAAGCAAATCTATTTTTTTATATATTTAAGGATTAATAGCAATAATCTTTATAAAAAGACGTTTCAACATTTTTAAAACGATCCGCATTTATCTTTCTACTAAAAGTGGGGAAAAATTGCTATCAGGGGCGTGTATTTATTCAGGCGTTAAATATTCTAAGTTTTAAGGTATTAATCCGGTTTTTCAAACTATAAATTAGTAGAAAAGCATGCGGTACCAAGAAAGCGATAAAGTCGAATTAAAGCGAAAGATAACAAAAGATTTGGATAAGGAAATTATCGCTTTTTTGAATGCGGAAGGGGGAACTATATACATTGGGGTTGAAGATGATGGCACCATCATCGGAATCGATAATAATTTGCATGATGATTTAGATCTTCAAATATCGTCAATCGTGTGTGATGCAATAAAAAGAGATGCCCGGTCTTTGATCAGGCATTATTTCAATGAGGATAATGTTATGGTAATTGAAGTAATGAAAGGTGATAATAAACCATACTTTCTTTCTTCTACCGGTCCTCGATCTAATGGAACATATATAAGGGTCGGAAGAAGTAAAAGGCAAGCTACTGATGGTGAAATTATTTCTATGATTAGGGACTACTCTAAAACAAATTGGGAGGATGAAATTTCTCCCGACCAAGAACTGCACTTTTCATATGCAAATTTATATTTTCATAATCAAAATTTGGAATTTAACGAAGAAAAATATTTTACGATTGGCATTAGAAACAGTAATTCTAAATTTACCAACCTAGCTTTATTGCTGAGTGACGAAAATCCTATAATCGTTAAGATGGCTTGTTATGATAATGTTCTTAATTTCAACTACAAAAAGGAATTTACCGGTTCAATTATAAAGATTGCCAATGACGTATTAAACGAAGCTGAAATGTTTAATATCACATCAGCTACGATTCCTGAGTTTGGAGGGATTCGAATAGAAACTAAATCTTATCCTGGGAAAAGTCTTAGAGAAGCTATATTAAATGCTTTATGTCACGCTGATTACAGCATGCCATCAAATATTAAAATTGAATTTTATTCTGATAAAGTAGAAATAACGAATCCTGGTGGCATTTATCGATATGGCATTGATGATATTTTGCTTGGCATACAATCCTTTAGAAATCCAAAATTGATCGCGGTATTTCATAGGCTAGGCTTTATCGAGAATTATGGCACAGGCCTTAAAAGAATTAGAGAAGCATATCCTAACTATGATATAGGAAGCTTTCTAATGAATAGCCGGCAATGGTTTAGGTTAACATTGCCAGATTTAAATTATGAAAAACAATCTTTGATGGGCAATGTCCCTCAAAATGTCCCCCAAAAAGCCTCGGATGTCCCTCAAAATGTCCCCCAAAAAGCCTCGGATGTCCCTCAAAATGTCCCCCAAAAAGCCTCGGATGTCCCTCAAAATGTCCCCCAAACAGATCTTGATAGAATTATTTTAGCTATAGGGCAAAACAATCAAATCACCCGGAGTGAATTAGCTAAAACTATTGGTAAAAGCACCAAGACTGTGGCAAGAATTATCAAAGAATCCCGTTGTATAAATTTTATCGGCTCATCGAAAACAGGCCATTGGGAGATAATCGATAAGGAACAAAATAAGTGAAGTACATACGTATAAAAATATTCGTATGTAGCCGAAAGCATATCTATACACACCTAAAATCTAATGATCATATGTAATTTGTAATAGAGTCGGTTTCCGTCAATCAGCCTGAGTTTGCTCAGTCAATTATGCGCTTTAATATAAGCGGAATTTACTCTAATAATTAACAGGCTATGGTAATGAGGAAAATTTTTACTTTTTATAAGACTCTTAAGAATTAAGATAATGTAAAGATTAGTTTTTTTGATTTGCAAAATAAAGGGAGCGATATTTTTTGACGTTCTTTTTATTGTTATTTTTGAGGGCAAACGAAAAGCAACCGCCGGGAAAGGAGACTCTCAACAACAGCACTTAATGACGGTTGCCTTTTTTATTTTCAAACAAGTTTTATAAATGTCAAAGAAATATTTACAATCAAAGATAAAAAATGGGTTAGATTTTGAAAAAGATAAGTTTTTATCAAATAAATTTAGAAGAAATATTTTTAAAGATTCCCCCTCTTTAAAACGTCTTAATCTTTGCTTTATGATATTAAAGGTATGAAGGAAGAAAAAAGACGCTGCGGGTGGTGCAACATGAATAACCCTCTATACGTCAAATATCATGATGAAGAGTGGGGGAGACTTAATCTTGATGAACAACACCTCTTTGAACTTCTAGTTTTAGAAAGTTTCCAGGCCGGCTTATCTTGGGAATGTATCTTAAATAAAAGAGAAAGTTTTCGAAAAGCCTTCGATAACTTTGATGTTTTAAAAGTTGCCTCTTATAAAGAAGATAAGATTAAAGAACTGATGATTAACCCGGGGATAATAAGAAACCAGAGAAAGATTGAAGCCGCGATAAATAACGCTGAAAAATTTATTGAAATTGAAAAGAAGTTCGGAAGTTTTAAGGACTATCTTTTAAGTTTTTCTAAATGGAAAATATATCGAGAAGTGGGACTGACGAAGTCAGCTTTATCGGACGAGATCAGTTGTGATTTAAAGAAAAGAGGCTTTAAGTTTTTAGGGACGACAATTATTTATTCGTACCTTCAAGCAATCGGGATTATTAACTCTCATGAACCAGAATGTTTCTGCTACGTAGAAAACCTCGATAAAATATTAAAATAATTAAGTTTTGCTTAGATAATTGATTATTCAAAAATCTTTGAATTTATAGTTAAATAGCCGGAAATACCTGCAAATTCATTATCTTTTGTCTTTTTGATTTTGCAGATATTTTTCCTTTATTTTCTTAGCTTACAGAAGAAAGAAAAGCTCCTATAATAGAAGAAGAAAATTGTTTCAAAGTATCAGAGGACTTATCGCTTTATGATTAAAAAGTATGTTTATGGAAAACCTTATTTAACGAGGTCTTATTTAGAAGATTTTAAAGAAGAAACTGGGGAGCCTTTACCCTTTAAATATCAAAAGACGGAAAAAGGTTATACCTTTCGTTATCCATTAAAAGAAAAAGATAAGATATATGGTCTTGGGGAAGCGACTGGGAAGATTGATAAAAGGGGTAAGAGGTGGATCAGCTTCGCGAGCGATAACGGGCACCATGAAGATGATACTTTAAGCCTTTATAGCGCGCATAACTTTATCGTGATTGATGGGGAAACCCCATTTGGAGCTTTCTTCGATAGTCCTTCAACCGTGATTTTTGATTTAGCTTATACCAATAAAGATGAAATCGTTATTACCAGCGAAAAACCTTTCACTTTATATCTCATCTTTAATACGGATGCTTATTCAATCATTAAAGAGCATCGAAATGCTTCTGGGAAAAGCTATTTCCCCGCTTTATGGGGCTTTGGGTACGGGCAAAGCCGCTTCAGCTATTTTAATGAAAAGCAGGTGATGAAAGTCTTTAAGAAACATCAAAAGTATCAACTGCCTTTAGATTACATTTGTCTCGATATCCACTATATGGATGAGTTTGAAGACTTTACCTTTAATCAGAAAAGATTCCCTGATCCTAAAGGCTTAATCACGATCCTTAAAGATGAAGGAGTATACCTCATCCCCATCGTCGACTGCGGTCTCAAGGTTAACGATAAGCCTATGATCAAAGAAGGTTTAGAGAAGGGGTATTTCGTTAAAAAAGAAGATGGCACTCCTTTTAAAGCGGCCGTGTGGCCAGGTTTTACCTATTTCGTCGATTTCTTTAAGAAAGACGCGAAAGAATATTTCGGTCACCTCTATTCTTTCTATACCGATTTAGGGATTGAAGGTTTCTGGAACGATATGAATGAACCTTCCATCTTTTATAGTGAATTGACCAAAGACCTACCAAAGGAAGAAAAGAAGAAGGGGAATCCCGATTTTGAAGGGAATGGTTACTTTCAAGATTATTCTTCTTTCTTTCATGTTATTGATGGGCAAAACGTCAATCACTATGAAGTCCATAACCTTTACGGGGGATTACTCTGTGAAGCTTGTTATGACGGGGTCGATAAACTTTTAAAAGCTAGAAGAGGCGTCATCTTTAGCCGGAGCAGCTATAGCGCTACCCACCGTTATAGCGGGCTTTGGACCGGGGATAATTCTTCCACTTACCGCCATTTAAGGTTGAACTTTAATCAACTCTTAGGCCTCAATATGGAAGGTTTCCTTTTTAGCGGAGCCGATACTGGGGGTTTTGGTGGTAATTGCTCAAGATCCTTACTATTAAGATGGTTAGCCCTTTCCCTTTGGACCCCCTTATTCCGTAACCACTGCGCGATAATCTTCCGGCCGCAGGAATGTTACCATTACCGGAAAAAGAAGGACTTTCGGAATCTTTTAAACGCTAGATATCAATTATTACCTTATATCTATAGTGAATTTGGGAAAGCCGTTTTACGTGATGATATTCTTTTTAAACCTCTTTCCTTCATCTTCAAGGATGATGAAACGGCAAGAAACATCGATGACCAGCTCCTCTTCGGTGATAGTGTGATGATTTGCCCCATCTTAAATAAAGAAAAGACGAGGAAAGTATATCTCCCGGTAAGTATGACGGAAGTCAGGTACGATGGGAAAAACTTTAAAGAAACTAAAGTTGATAGGGGGTGGAGAGAAATTAAGGTGCCTTTAAATGAACTCGTCTTCTATATCCTCCCCGATAAATGCGTGCCCGTTACGAAGCCTTGTCTCCACACGAAAGATATCGATTTAAGTGATGTAAAACTCATCGGAAGTGGCACCGAGTACGAACAATATCTCGATGATGGCTTCACCAAAGACATCAAAGAAAGCAATATCCGCGTCATTAAAAAGTAAGGATTTTCCTGTTAAAAATAAGAGAGTTAACACCCACTTTCTTTTTTAGCACTCTTACCTTGACACTGCCAAAAATATCATTATGATTATTGATGTAAACGGAGGAAAAATCATGATTAGACCATTGCATGATTATGTGTTAATTGAAAAGGAACCGAAAGAAAAGAAGGTCGGCTCCATCGTTTTAACAACGGAAAAGAAACAAGGTAACGTCGCGAAAGTCGTCGCCTTAGGTCCAGGGAAGGTCAATGAAGATGGCTTCACTGAACCGATCAATGGCCTCCAAGTTGGGGACAAGGTTATTTACCGGGAATATGCCGGAACTGATTACAAAGATGGGGACCACGAATATATCGTCATCAAAGCTGAAGATATCTTAGCGGTCATCGAATAAAAAAGAAAAGAGGCTCATTTATATGGCAAAAGAAATTAAATTTGGAAAACCCGCTCGGGATAGCATGGTGCAAGGGGTCGACACGTTAGCCGATACCGTTAAAGTCACCTTGGGTCCGAAAGGACGGAATGTCGCGTTAGATAAGGGCTACGGAAGCCCGACCATCTGTGAAGATGGGGTCAGCATCGCGCGAGAAATCGAACTCAAAGATAGTTTTCAAAATATGGGAGCGAAGTTGGTCTATGAAGTCGCGAACCAAACGAACGAAAAAGCTGGTGACGGGACGACGACCGCAACGGTCCTTGCTCAAAGTATAATTCACCGAGGAATCAATGCGGTCGAAAAAGGAGCGAACGCCGTCTTTGTTAGAACCGGTATCGAAAAGGCCGGAAAAGAAGTAGCGAAAGAACTCTTAAGTATCAGTAAACCCGTGGATACCAATAGCGACATCGAAAGCGTCGCCACGATTTCTTCTCAAAGCGAAGAAATTGGCCACTTGATCGCGGAAGCCATGGAAAAGGTCGGGAAAACCGGCGTCATTACGGTCGATGAAAGTAAGACTTCGGACGATGAATTAGTCCTCAGCCAAGGCCTTGAATACGATAAAGGTTATCTCTCTCCTTACATGGTCACGGATCGGGAAAAAATGGTCGCGGAGCTCGATGACCCCTATATTCTCGTCACCGATTTAAAGATCAGTAATATCAACGATATGATCAACCTCCTCCAAGGGGTGGTCGATAGTCATAAACCCTTACTCATCATCGCTGATGACCTCGATAGCGATGTCACCTCGACCTTGATCCTCAATAAACTGAGAGGGACCTTCAATGTCGTGGCGACCAAAGCTCCGGAATTCGGGGACGCTCAAAAGAGCGCACTCGAAGATATCGCTATCTTAACTGGCGCGAAGTTCTATAGTAAGGACCTCGGTGACCAAGTCAAAGATATCACGCTCGATGGTTTAGGAAACGCTAAGAAAGTCACGGTTAAGAAAGACACGACTACCATCGTTGGAGGAGCTGGCGATAAGAAAGCTCTCAACGATAGACTTAGCGAACTAGAAGCCCAAGAAAAGGTTGCCACTAGTGATTACGATAAGAAAGCCTTAACCAAGAGAATCGCGAAACTCAGCAATGGTGTGGCGATCCTCAAAGTCGGGGCGCTCACTGAAAGCGAAATGAAGGATAAGAAACTTCGGATTGAAGACGCTTTGAACGCTACCAAAGCCGCCGTCCAAGAAGGGATTGTCGTCGGTGGTGGGGCCGCCCTTTGCCAAGTCTATAAGAAACTGAGAGGGAGCTTAGTTGATGAGAACCTCGACGTCCAAAAAGGGATTAACGCTGTCCTCGATAGCCTCTTTAGCCCGTTAAAGCAAATCGCTGATAACGCTGGTTATGACAGCGAAGAAATTGCCGAAAAACAAAAGACGATGAAGGATAACTGGGGCTTCAATGCCGCGACTGGGGAATGGGTTGATATGCTGAAAGCCGGTATCGTCGATCCGACGAAAGTCACGAGAACCGCTATCCTTAATGCGAGTAGTATCAGTGCTCTCTTCGTCACGACGGAAGCTGCTGTTACGGAAATCAAAGAAGATAAACCGCAAGCGAATGTCCCGTCGGGCGACATGTATTAAAAATAAAGACAAGAATGAGCCACCGAAAGGTGGCTTTTCTTGTGGTGAAATTTTCCTTCTTGGCTATAATTATTCCGAAAGGATGCCGTCTTATGGATATTTTAGAAGAACTTAAATATCGGGGCTTAATTGAACAATATAGTTCCGAAGAAGAAATTAAAAAATTATTGAAGGAACCGACTGTCATCTACTGCGGTTTTGACCCCTCTGCTAGTAGCTTACACTTAGGAAACTACGTGATGATCAGCCTTTTAAAGAGGCTTCAACTCGCTGGCCATAAAATTATCGCGGTGGTCGGTGGGGCGACCGGGATGATCGGGGACCCCTCGGGGAAGAGTAAGGAACGGAATCTTCAAACGAAAGAAAAACTTTTTGAAAATACCGAAGCCATCCATAAACAGTTATCAAGGTTCTTAGATTTAACGAATCATGATAAAGGAGAACTGCTCAATAACTATGATTGGTTAGGTCAGATGTATCTTTTAGATTTCTTACGTGACTACGGGAAATATTTCAGCGTTAACTATATGTTAAGTAAAGAAATAGTCTCTTCCCGGCTTGAAAGTGGTATTTCCTTTACCGAATTCTCTTACCAAATCCTTCAATCCGTTGACTTCTTATATCTCTATGATCATAAGAATGTTCGGATTCAAATTGGTGGGAATGACCAATGGGGCAATTTAACCAGTGGCCTAGAACTGATACGGAAAGTGAAAGGGGAAAACGTCGAAGCGGAAGCGTTAACCGCTCACCTGATCACCAGAAGCGACGGCAAAAAATTCGGGAAGAGTGAAGATGGTGCCCTTTTCTTAGACCCGGCTTTAACTTCGCCTTATAAACTCTACCAATACTTTATGAATGTCACCGATGAAGACGCGGTGAAATATTTAAAGGTCTTCACTTTCCTCAGTATTGAAGAAATTGAAGAAATAACTAAGAACCACTTAGCTAACCCCGGTCAAAGAATCGCGCAGAAAGCTTTAGCCTTCCAAGTGACCAAAGACATCCACGGGGAAAAAGAAGCGGAACACGCGGTAAATATCTCCCAACTCCTCTTTAAAGGGGAAATCCAAAGTTTAAGTGAAAAGGATATTGAAGATGTCCTCGGAAGTTTAAAAGTGGAAGTGGAAGATAATATCCCGCTCCTCGATTTGTTAGTTAAAGTCGGAGCGGCCCAAAGTAAAACGCAAGCGAGAACTTTCGTTAAACAAAATAGCATCGCCCTCAACGGGGAAAAAGTGACCGACGAAAACGCAATATTAAATAAAAAAGCCGCGTTTTACGGCCGATATTTCGTTATTAAGAAGGGGAAAAAGAATTACTATCTCGGGGAAATTAAGTAATTTATCTTAACCTTGAGAAGAGATAAATCCCTAACTGAACCGGAATCCCGACGATGTACATAAACCAGGTCGGTTGATCAAAATAGATCTGAAGATGTGTGCATACGGCGGTAATCAAAGTCCAAGTAAATAAACTGAGAAGGATGTAGAAGGCGATATTCCTTCCCCAGAATTTATAAGTTAAGGCGCTGCTGATGAGGCAAGCGACCGGAAGCGCCCAACCGAGAGCGACCAAGGTCCGAAGATCAAAGGCAACGCCTTTTGAATTGCTCTCGATTAAGTAGTAACAAATCACCACGGTCGCGCATAAGAAGACAAAACAAACCGCTAAACAGACTAAAAGAATCTTATTGGTGTTTTTGCTTTTGATTTCGTTATTTTCTTTGTGATTAATACCTGCATCTTTGGTCAAAAGAAAATCGACCGTTACCCCGTAAAAATCCGCGAGATTCTTTAAGATATCGACGTGGGGGAGGGCTTTCCCGATTTCCCATTTCGATAAACTTTTATCGCTTAAGTGTACGAGCTCCGCTAAACCTTGCTGGGTGAGACCTTTTTTCTTTCGGAGAGCGGTTAAGTTTTCCCCGACAATTTTGGCTAAATCTTCTTCCATCAGTATGAATTATAAAGAAAAAACCTAGGATAACCTAGGCTTTTTCGTTTATAAGGCTGAGATTACTTACTTTCCGGAAATCAGCTCTAAGGAACTGATAGCGTCCGTGATGGTCTTTTCCATCGCTTGTTTTCCGTACGCGTCCACTCCGAGCTTGTTTTTCGGTCCGTGGGTAAGGCAACCCGCTCCACCGATACAACCATCGACGCAGGCCATCCCTTCGATAAAGTTATTGGGGAGGATCCCCGCTTTCTTTTTAAGGAGTGCGGTCCGGCATTGTTCAATACCATCACAGGCGATCGGGTCATACTTGAAGTCGGTGATATTTTGTTCTTTTAAGGCTTCTCTTACCGCATCGGTGAGACCGCCGCTCCGAGCGAAGATTCTTCCGTAGTAACTCGCGTTATCTAAGACGTCTTCTTCTAAGGAACCAAGGTCGATTTCTTTCGCATCAAAGAGCGCTTGCAGTTCTTCAAAGGTGAGAACGCTATCGATCCACGGCTTAACTTCTGGCCGTTTGATTTCCATCTTTTTGGCGGTGCACGGCCCGATGAAGACAATCTTACAGCCCGGGGTCGCTTCTTTGATGTATTTACTGACGGTTGCGACCGGACTTAAGTTATGGGAGATATGGTCTTTTAAAGTGGGGAAGCTCTTTTCGATGTAACTGACAAAAGCGGGGCAGCAGGAAGAGGTTAAGAAACCTTTTTCCGTGAGTTCTTTGGCTTCCGTATAAGCCACCATGTCCGCTCCTAAGGCGGCTTCGACGACGCTGAAGAAACCGAGTTTCTTGATGCCGCTGATGACTTGGCCGAGTTTCGCGTAGGTAAATTGCCCAGCGATAGACGGCGCCACGACCGCGAAAACTTTGTATTGTTGATTGTTATTGGAATGTTGAATCATATCGATGACATCGAGGATATAGCTCTTATCCATGATAGCGCCGAAGGGGCACATATAAACGCAGGCCCCGCAGGCGATACATTTATCATTATCGATGACGGCGGCTTTATCTTCCCCGATCGAAATCGCTTTGATTTTACAAGCGACTTGGCAAGGCCGTTTCCGGCTGACGATCGCGCTATAGGGGCAGGCTTTCGCGCACATCCCACATTCGACGCATTTACTCTTATCGATATGGGCTTTGAGGTTTAAATCGAAAGTGATAGCGTCTTTCATACACGCTTCGTGGCAGCGGTGGGCTAAGCAACCCCGGCAAGCGTTTGTAACTTCAAAACCGCCATCGGGGCAGTCGTCACAAGCGATGTTGATGACTTCGATGACATTGGGGTTCTTTCTGTCGCCTCCCATCGCGAGCTTGATTCTTTCGTTGATGATGGCTCTTTCTTTATAGATACAGCATCTCATCGAGGGTTTTGGACCAGGGATGATGACTTTCGGGATGTCGGGAAGCTTTTGAAGCAAGGTGCCATTAAAAGCGTTCTTCGCGACTTCCTTTAAGACCTTGTACTGTAAGACTTGGACTTGGGTGTCGAATTTTCGGACGGGCCTCGGGTTAATAGCAACCTTCGGCATGACTTTTGGTGCGGGATTTTCCATATTTTTCTCCTAATCGTAATTTATCTCGACGTGTTTTCCGGCTTTTCTTAAGTTACTGGCAATATTCTCAACTAATTTTAACTTCATTGTCGTATCGATCGGTAACCCTTGATGCGCAACGTTGATATTTTGCCCCACGAAGAAGGTAATGTCACTAGCCTCTTCAAATAAGAGGTTACAAAGTTGACTCGCTCCATCGGTTTTCTTCTGTCTTTTGGGGCTTAAATCGTGGGGTGAGAGGTATTTATCGCTTAAGGTTAAGAGTTTTCTTAAGGTTAAGACTCCTTCGGTGGTTAAGTCGATTCCTTTAATATAACCCATCGGGGGAACGTCCGGATCGCTGAAGTCTAAGCTCGTTTGGACGGGTTGGTGTAAATATCTGGCGACCAATTGACTTGAGGTGCCGCCGCAGACGACTTTCTTACCCTCGCCCGTTAAGAAGCGGAGGACACAGGTTTCATCGTTTTTCGGGTCAATCGGGGGCCCAACCATGATTCGGACTTTTAAGGGTTTCCTCACTCTTAAACAAGCAATCGTGGTATCATCCCCCGGTTTCCCATCATAGAGGTCGTTGCAGACATTAGCGAGTAACCAGGCTAAATCTCTCGCGGTAATCCCTGGGAAGTAGTTCCGGTCTAAATAATCTTTGACGTCGCTCCTCACCCAGCCGAAATTGAAGAGTTCCCCAATTCCCGCGTGGATCACTCCGTCGCTCATCACAAGGACAGCATCGGTATCACCTAACTGAAGTTTACTGACGTAGACGGTTTTTCCTTGGATGATACGTGGTTTTCTCGGCATATCGACGGCTTCCCCGTTATGCATCAAGATGGCCTGCGGGTTATCGAATTCAAAGAGATAACCTTCTCCATCCGTGTTGACGTAGAGCGCGCTAAAAGTACTATAGGCGACTTGTCTCACTTTACAGACGGGTAAGGTTTGAATGATGGTATCGATACATTCATCGATATCGACTTTGTTACTGATTAAAGTGCAGAGGATCTTGCTCGTTAAGGTGGAAAGGATGTTAGCTTTGACGCCGCTACCGAGGCCATCGGCGAGGACGAGAGTGACGCTATCATCGTCACGCTTTTCTTCGACATTATCTCCGCACAGCTCTTCGCCCTTTTTATTGAGGGAACTATAGCCGGTCTCTAAAAAATATTTCATTCTTTATCGATTCCTTCGGCTTTATTTTCCTTCTTTAAGGTTTCTTTAAGTTTGAGTAAAGCGACTTTCGTTTCAGCGGTGGTTTCCCCTAATAGAGATGCGATTTCTTGCGCGACTCTCATTTGTTTTTTGATGACTTCATCAGTGGTGACTAAGGTTTCATCAGTCATTTCGCTGAGTTTCTTATCATATTCGACGGTCTTGGTAATATCTTTCATGACCCCAAACATGATCTTTTGATTGCTGATGAGACCGATGGTGAGTTCGACGTAGGCCCCGGTTTTTTCGATGTGGATTTTCTTACTCTTAATATTCTTCTGTTCCGTTAACGCGTTGACGTAATCGGTTATATCAAAGAGATCATAAGCGAGCTTCCCTTTTAAATCGCCAGAGGGGATACCTAAAAGATGCTGCGCGGTCGGGTTGATATCGATGATCTTAAATTCACTATCGAGGACGACGATGCCGTTCGGAGTGTTTTGGATGATTTCGTAGCTCATAGATTCCGCTCTGGAACGCATGTAGGGGAGGCACATTTCAATATCAGCGTTACCGTTTAAAACCGCAATCGCTTTTTCCCGACACGTGTTATACCCGCAGGCCCCGCAATCGAGTTCGTCTTCCGGTTTATATTTTCCGGTTTTGGCTAAGACTTCTTTAATATCTCTTTCACTCGGCATAAAGCCGTTATAGTGGGGCTTTTCATAGGGGTGATTTAAAGGAATGTTGGGGAACACTAAATCTTTTTTCTTCCCTTCATCTTTTTTCGCGTATCTTCTGACGTCTTCATTTTTCTTTAAAGGACCGCCGGAGGTCTTTAAGCTTAAAGGACCATTAATACAAGCATGGTCGCAGCAGTTCATTTCAATAAAGATACCGCTTAATTCATCGATATCTTCGAGAACTTCAAAGGCTTTACTCACTCCATCAATGGCGAGATATTCATAGCCTTCTGGGAATTTATGAGGGAAGCTTTTGATGATACCTCTCGGGATCGGGTAGTATTTGGCTTTGTTATTGACTTCGCTTTCGTCCTTTTCGGGGGTGAAATCAGAAAAATGAACATCCTTTTCATTTAAGAAATGTTCTAAGTCTTCAAAAGTTAAGACCCCATCGATTAAACCGCTTTCCTTGGCTTCCCGTTTTTTCGCGATGCAGGGGCCGATAAAGACGATATGGGCGTCCGGGTCTTTTTCTTTGATCAGTTTCGCGTGCGCGATCATCGGGCTGGGAACCGGGGCTAAATACTTTAAGGCTTTCGGGTAATAAAGCTGAATCATCCGGTTTGTCGCCGGGCACGCTGACGTGATGAAATTTTTATATTGCTTAGTCTTTAATAATCTTTCGTATTCTTGGGTGACAAAGGCCGCTCCGATGCTGGTTTCTTCAGCATCGGTAAAGCCGAGCTTTTTAAGCGCTTGTCTCATGATTGAGAAATCTTGGAGATTAAAGCTGCTCACAAAGCTCGGGGCAACGCTAGCCACGACCTTAACCCCTTTGGACAATAAAGCTTTGATGTCATCGAGTTCGCTATGAACTTGCTTAGCATTCTGTGGGCACACTAAAGTGCAGTGGCCGCACAAGATGCAGCGGTCGTCCATGATGATGGCTTGCCGGTTTTCGTACCGGATGGCCTTCACTGGGCATTCTCTTAAACAACGGTAGCAGTCCCGGCATTTCGCCGGTTTAAAGTCCAAATAGGGGTTAGGCATGGCAGTTACTCTTTACTTATTTTTGAATTTTCGGGAGGACTTTATCCTTGAAGAATTGTTCAACTTCTTCCGGTTTGACGGAATAGCTTTCATCGTCAAGGAGTAAGTTGACCCCAGGATTGATGCATTTCCCGAGGCAGAAGGTCCCACCGAGTTCGATTTCATCGGTTAAATTGTGTTCGTTGATCAACTTTTGAAGGTTCTCGACAACTTGTCTTGACCCTTTTAAGTGACAGGAACTTCCGATGCAGATGGTGATTTTAACCATATTATTCGTAATCGACGACGTCGATCCATTTCATTAAGAAGGCTCTTTGTTCCTTCTTTTGCTTGACGAGTTGGCTGGCCGCGACAATCGGAATCCATTTTTGGACGTATTGTTTGGCGGTGTCGGTCTTCAAGCAGAAGAGGTCGAGATACTTCTCCGCTAAAGCGTCTTGATGATCGAGATAGAACAAGAGGTAAGTTCTCGCCGCATCTGCGGAAGCGTTACCTTGGGTGACGTGGCTCCAGTCGATGATGTAAGGAGTGCCGTCTTTGGTGATGATGATGTTACTGGGGTTAAAGTCGCCGTGGCAGACTTTGTTGTGTCTGGGCATCCCGTTTAAGCGGGTGTGGAGGTCATACCGGATAGTAGCAGTTAAATCCGTTTCACTGATTTTCCGATTCATCTTATCGGTCAACCAGTTGAGCTTACTGCACTTATGGGATTGGACGTCGATTTGAAGTTTGACGAAGAGGTCGAGATATTCATCGATCTGGTTCGGATTCTTCTTCATTAAATCGGCAAGAGTCGTCCCTTCGATATAATCCATGACGATCGCCCATTTGCCGTCGATCTTGGTGACTTCCCGGAGCTTCGGAATGTTGATCCCGATTTCTTGGACGAGCGCTTGGTTATGTGCTTCGTTGAGGACGTCACTCGTCGAGTAGTGTTCATCGAAGAGTTTGATACATTTATCGCCGTCTTTGCTGATGGTCTTAGTCGACCTCACCGCGATAATCTTGTTATTCAAGGTCATTGTCTTTCCTCCTTATTTCCCATAATAAGCCTTGAGATAGATTTCTTTGAGTTCGCTCATCAAAGGATATCTCGGGTTAGCGCCGGTGCATTGATCATCGAAGGCTTGTTCGGTCATCGCATCGAGGTTATCGAGGAAGTACTTTTCATCGACCCCGTATTCTTTGATGGTCTTCTTGATGCCGATCTTCTTCTTGAGGTCTTCGACCGCTTTGATGAGGTTATCGACCTTTTCATCGTCGGTCTTACCGCCTAAGTTAAGGGCATCGGCGACCATCGCATACCGTTGTTTGGTGTGCGGATAGCTATATTGCGGGAAGGTACCCATCTTGGTGGGAACTTCTTCGCTATTGTATTTGATGACGTAGGGGAGGACTAAGGCATTAGCGATACCGTGCGCGATATGGTGCCAGGCCCCTAATTTATGAGCTAAGGAGTGGTTGATACCGAGGAAAGCATTCGCGAACGCCATACCGGCCATCGTAGCCGCATTGGCCATTCCTTCTCTCGCTTCCGCATCGTGCGGGCCATCTTCATAGCAGCGGGGGAGGTATTTAAAGATGAGTTTTAAGCTTTCGATCGCTAAACCATCGGTGAAGGGGGTCGCCATCATGCTGGCGATCGCTTCTAAGTCGTGGCTGACGGCATCGATACCGCTAGCGCTGGTTAAGCCTCTCGGAGCGTTCATCATCATATCAGCATCGACAATCGCCATCTTCGGCATGAGTTCATAGTCAGCAAGCGGATATTTGATGCCGCTATTTTGATCGGTGATAACCGCGAAGGGGGTAACTTCACTACCGGTCCCGGCGCTGGTCGGAATCGCGATGAAGTAGGCTTTATCGCCCATGTGCGGGAAGGTGTAGACCCGTTTTCTGATATCCATGAACCGCATAGCGAGGTCTAAGAAGTTGACCTCCGGGTGTTCATAGAGGACCCACATGATCTTACCAGCATCCATCGCCGAACCACCACCGATGGCGATGATGACGTCCGGTTCGAACTTCCGCATGGCTTCGGCGCCTTCGGTAGCGCTCTTTAAGCTAGGATCTGGTTCAACATCATAGAAGCAGGTATAAGTGATACCAAGTTCATCGAGTTTATCGGTGATTTCTTTGGTGTAACCATTCTTATAAAGGAAATTATCGGTGACGATAAAAGCCTTCTTTTTGTTCATTACGTGTTTTAATTCTTCAAGTGCGACCGGTAAACAGCCTTTCTTGAGATACACTTTTTCCGGGGCCCGGAACCACAACATATTTTCTCTCCTTTCCGCCACGGTTTTGATGTTAAGCAAATGTTTGATGCCGACGTTTTCGCTGACGCTATTTCCGCCCCAAGAACCACAACCTAAGGTGAGGGAGGGGGCGAGTTTAAAGTTATAGAGGTCGCCGATACCACCTTGGGAGGACGGAGTGTTGACTAAGCAACGGCAAGTCTTCATTCTTTCCGCCCATTCATGGAGGTGATCAGTGCCGGTTAAGGTGTTGATGTAGATGGAAGAGGTGTGTCCGTAACCACCATCAGCGATTAAATGTTCAGCTTTATTTAAAGCATCGCCGAAATCTTTCGCTCTATACATCGCGAGAACCGGTGAAAGTTTTTCGTGAGCGAATTCTTCAGAAAGTTCAACACTTTCAACTTCCCCGATGAGGACTTTGGTGTCTTCTGGAATCTTAACGCCAGCAAGAGCCGCGATGGTGACCGGTCTTTGCCCGACAATCTTAGCGTTTAAAGACCCATTGATGATCATCGTCTTTCTGACTTTATCGATTTCATCATCTTTTAAGATATAGCAGCCCCGTTTGAGGAATTCTTTCTTCGCCGCTTCATAGACTTTATCGAGAATGATGACACTTTGTTCGGAAGCACAGATCATACCATTGTCGAAAGTCTTACTATGGATGATGCTATTGACCGCTAAAGTGATATCGGCGCTTTCATCGATGATGGCTGGGGTATTACCAGAGCCGACACCGAGAGCAGGTTTACCGGAGCTATAAGCGGAGTGAACCATGCCGGGACCACCGGTAGCGAGAATGACGTCCGCTTCTTTCATTAAGGTATTTGTCATTTCCAGCGACGGACTATCGATCCAGCCAATGATGTCTTTCGGAGCGCCAGCTTTCACAGCCGCTTCAAGGACAATCTTCGCCGCTTCTACCGTGCACTTTTTCGCTCTTGGGTGCGGGGAAATGATGATACCGTTTCTGGTTTTTAAACTGATCAATGTTTTGAAAATCGCGGTGGAAGTGGGGTTAGTGGTCGGAATGACCGCACCGATGACCCCGAGAGGTTCCGCAATTTTCTTAATTCCGTAAATTTTATCTTCTTCAATGACACCGACCGTTTTGGTGTACCGATATTTGTTGTAGATGTATTCAGCAGCGTAGTGGTTCTTGATGACCTTATCTTCTACGCAGCCCATCCCGGTCTCTTGCACCGCCATTTTTGCCAGGGGAATCCGGGCTTGGTTGGCGGCTTCGGCCGCGGCTAAAAAGATTTTGTCCACTTGTTCTTGCGTGTAGGTGGCAAAAACTTTTTGGGCTTCGCGGACCCGTTTCAACAGCGCTTCTTCTTTTTCCACGCTGTCAACGAATTCATACTTCGTTTCTTCCATGATTTATTCTCCTTCTTTTTCCTTTTTGAGGACTTCGTTAAGTTGGGCGGAAAGCAGTGCGAGGCTTCCGGCCATATTTTCATTCCGAATCGCAATGTTCTTCGGAAGTTTTAGGGGCACCCGAGAAAAATTCCAAAAGGCTCGAATGCCAAGATGAACGAGAAACTCCGCGACAGCGGGAGTTTCGGAATTAGGAAGGGTTAAGATAGCAATCTTAATTTCATTGTTTTCTATGACTTCCTTTAGTTTATCAGTATTTAATATGGGTTTGCCATGAATTTCGGTACCAATTAAATTTGGATTGGTGTCAAACCCAGCGACGATGTTAAGACCGAGGTCGTTAAAACCATCGTACCCGAGTAAGGCTTGACCTAATTTTCCGGCTCCGACGAGGACCGCTTTCTTTTCGTGGTTATAGTTTAAAAAGACCTCGATGTCTTTGATTAAATCTTTAATATAATAGCCGACTTTCGGTCTTCCCTGGACTTGGATAACTTGGGAAAGATCTTTTTTCACGACCGCGGGATTCTCATTAACTTCTTCAGATAATCCGACAGAAGAAATATATTCTAAACCATTATTACTAAGCTTCTTTAAGACCCGTAAATAGTTGGGGAGTCTTCCGAAGGTGGTGGGTGACAGATTAGCTACTTCTTGTTTCATAATCGGTACTTTATATATCGGTAATAAATTTCCCGATAAGATAATAAACTTATCGAAAACCGAGGTCAACAAAACTCGAAAGTTTTTCTAAGAAAGCTCTTTCAAAGGGACTAAAACTAGACATTGTCTAAATGGAAATTTTTAAAGTACAATTTAGAGAATGAAAACGGCTGGTTAAAAAATATTGAGAATTCATCGATTAAAAATAACTCTCCATTTTAGAGAATAACGTTCTCCATATAGTTTTATATTGGTAGAGATTATGCACGCACGTGAGGAGTAAAATACAACGTTGGAGGAAGAATATGCATCTCCGTTTATCATCAATTGTGAAATCAACTGTCCTCGCAGCGACCGCGATTGGGCTCGGTATCGGTGCGGGCTTCGGCATCAAAAATATTCTGGGCCGGGAAATCATCACCGATTATTCGTCCCTTCAAGTTACGGGGATGGATACTAAACCCTTACTTGGACGTTATAACGAACTCGTTGAAGGCAAAACCGATGATTTAGCCTCGCATTTCACCTATGCGGAACTCATCAATTTAAGCTTTGCCTTGTTCTACCAAAGCGATAACTACTTCGTCGTCAGCAGCGGTAAAGCGTATGCTAATGCGCTCATTCTTGTCGAACAAAATATCCGTTCATCTTTCATCAAAAATACTTCTGATTATTTTGAGGAAAGTTTGACCGCATCGACTTTTGTTCAAGATGCTTCCAGAGCTTATCTCGATAACGGATCAATTACCCGTTACTTAGGGAAACCCAACGGCGAACTCGATGGTGGGGACTATAAAGAAAGTGAACATATGAGTGTTCCTGATTACCTTTCCATGATGGGGCGGAACGTCAATAGTGTTACCAACTACATCTTTAATGAACAAACAGTTCTTAAAACCACCGATAACAGCGGTTTAGGAACGTCGTCGCTCACAAGAAATAACGATAACACCTATACTTTAGAGCTTGAACTTGATCCGATTTTATCGGTTGTCAATTATGTGAAACAAATGAAAACGACCGGGGGACTTTCTTCTTACCCGAGCTTCGATTTTGTCCATTTAACTGTCACTCTCGATGATATGTTAAATATTGTTTCTATCACTAATAGCGAAAACTATAGAGCCAATATGGAGGCTATCTCCGCGGCCTTATCGAGCTCGATCACCAGTTACTATTTCACTGATAACAACGTGAAAATCCCGACCATCGATCAATGCGTCCCTTATGAGGAGTATTTATGAGCAAGAAAAAGAAAATCATCATCGGGATCGTCTGTTTCTTGGCCTTATTTAGTGCCTCAGCCGTGACAACTTACTTCTTAATTCCGCCGGAATACCGGACGTATGAACCGGAAACAACGCAGAAAGAAGAAGTGAAAGAAGCAGCTTTAGTAACGCTTCTCGAGGACTAACACAAAGTTATCGCTCTCTTCTTCCTTAACGATCAAATAATCCTTAAGAAAAATCTCAGCCTCAGCAATGGGGCTTTTTAAAACCTCTTTTTTATTGATTTCATTGATTCTTTCCTTTGAGGTAGTTGAAAGAATAGAGATTTTTCCATGGGGAGTTAAGAGATTACTTAATAAATAAGGTAAGAGAACCTTATTTTCAAAGTGGGGGTAACTATTAAAGAAGAGGATGACGTCATATTTTTCTTTGGTTTGATAGAAATAGAAGTCTTGATTTAAGTAGGTGACGTTACTGGGGAAGGGTGTTTTCTTTCCTTCTTCATAGACTTCTTTCACGCTTTCGAGAGTGGTCACAGTTTTAAAATGCGGGGCTAAAATCCTCGCGATACTTCCGGTTCCACTCCCGATATCTAAGAGATTTAAGTTTTGATTTAAGGGGAGGTTTACAAGGATTTCTTGAATTTTAGGATCAGAAACGTTGCTAAAAGCCTTCTTATTTTCTTCGATGTTTTTAAACCTTTCTTCGTTCTTTTTCTGGCTATTTTTTAAATGGAAGAGGGTGGCTAAACTCCGGTTATCTGGAAGCAAAAGATCCATCTTATTTAAAGAAATCATCAGGGTTGGAATGAAAACCACTTGGAAGAGTTGACCCGGCCATGCAGTGATGAAGTAGCTGGTAAAAAAGACCATGAAGGAATAGGGGCGAGAATTAAAGGAATAGTAGAAAGTATCGAAGATTCCTCTAACGGCTTTTCCAATAATCAAAGCAGTCAAAAGAGTTAAAAAGACATCTAAAGAATAATATTTAGTTTTATAAATCCTATAGAATAAACCGCTAAATAAACCATAACAGGCGAGTTCAATCATCATACCAGGTAAAACAAATAAGGTCGGCATGCCGGTTAAACTAAAAGAAAGGAGTGGTCCTAATAAGCCGGTCATTAAACCATAAACGGGTCCTAAGATAAAACCGCTTAAAAGAACGGGGATATGCATGGGAAGAAAGATATTGCCCCCTTGGGGAATCTGGTGGAACAAGAGGGGGACGATGATACAAAGCGCGAGTAAAAAAGCTTCAATCACCATTTTTCTAATCTCTAAATGACGCATAATTTTTCCTTAGAAAAAAGCCTTCCCCGTTGGAAGATCCAATGAAGAAGGCTTGGCTTTTATAACTTCCGGTTATAGTATTCGATGATTTGGCTTTCGTTGATATCCATCGGGAGTTCATTCCGTTCGGGTTCTCTGACGAAGGTGCCGACCATCTTATCGGTGTCGACAGTGACGTAGGCCGGGATATTGGGTTTCCCATCTAAGCTTTCTTTCACCACTTTAAGCGGGGAAGCACTCTTTAAGGAAATCTTGTCGTTGACCTTGCAGAGGTAGCTGGGGATATCGATCTTTTTCCCGTTCACTAAGATGTGGCCGTGATTGACGAGTTGTCTGGCAGCTGCTCTGGTTCTGGCGAAGCCCATCCGATAAACTAAGTTATCGAGCCGACTTTCCAAAATTCGGAAGAAGGCGAGGCCGGTGACGGTCTTTTCAGCTTTCGCAATCATGAATAAACGACGGAATTGCCGTTCATTGACCCCGTAAAGAGTCCGAAGCTTTTGCTTTTCTAAAAGTTGAGTGCCGTAACCGCTGGCTTTTCTTTTTCTATCTTGGCCGTGTTGACCCGGACCATAAGCTCTTTTTTTGAGTTCATCGCCCGTTTCTAAGACCGAGAAAGAAAGATGCCGGCTCTTTTTCCAATTGGAACCTGTGAATCTTGACATATGTTTTTCTCCTTTCTTTGCGTATACAAAGTAAGGGAGTTTCCCCATTTCCCGGGTGAATCGCTTTCGCTTCCTTAGCTTGGAAGTTACTTCTTTAGCGAATCATCTGACGGAAACGTGAAGCTCTGCTAACTTCTACGCGTTGAATACTCTAAAGAGTATCTCTCTTCTTGTCAATGAAAATCGTCGGGATTTTCATGATTTTTAAGGATTTTTTGAGAGAAAATTCTCTAATAGATTTTCTTCCAATCAATTTTAACCTTTTAAAAAGCATTTATCCTTGTAAAACTCCAAGATTTTTCCCTTAGGTTTCTTCTATCTTGCTCTCTATCTTTGTGGTATTCTTTAATAAAGAATATGATCTTCCAAAGCACCCGTAAACAAGTTCAACAATTAGCCGAACAATTCGAAAAGGCTCATGGTTTATTATTCGGAGAAATCGCTCGGTACATCAAGCGGTTAGAGAACATCTCCCAAACCAATATGACTTACCTTGAAAGCTACACGATGTGGCGTTCACGTTTTACGGATGTCCGCGATGTCAGTGACCCCCAGGTGCAGACTTTAATCATCAATCTCCAAGATTTGCTTAGTAACAAGCAAAAAGGGGAGATTAAGAAAATGCTTCCGGAGGCTAAAGAACGTGTCCTTCATTACACCGAAAGTGTCAATGATCTTTTCAACGGCTTAAAGAACAAATTCAAAGTGGAAGAAGAAGCGAGGATGATTCTTTCCGAACAACAAGAAAAGTTCCGGTCCATCAAAGCTCGTTATTTTCTAAAACAAGGGGATTTATCTCTCCTTTCCAGCAGTTTAGAAGTGGTCTTTAAAAAGCTCGATAGCCTCTTTGATGAGGTCAGCGGGTATTTAGAAGACGCTCACTATATCGACGCTCAAAACTTATTGACGAAAGAAATCGCACCGGTCCTTAAAGCTATCGACCAAATTTTTGAAGAACTCCCGAGAATCTGTTTAGAAATCTCGACTATTCTCCCGACTAAAGTTGGGGATTTAACCAATCATTATCAAGAGATGATTAAAGAAGGTTTCCCGCTTTTTAACGTTCTTAACCAAGGGAATTTAGATGAATACATCGAATCTTTAAATGATTTTGAAGCTCGAGCGAAAGGCCTTAACTTCACTTCCTTAAAAAACGACATCGCCAAGATGGAAGAATCAATTGAAGATAAAGAACAGAAGCTTAAAAATGAACGGGAAAGCCGTTCCTTATTCGAGCAAGATATCACGAAGACCTATGAATTTGAGAATAAGTTAGAAAGTAACTTCATTAACCTCAATCATTCTCTTCCAACCGTTAGAACCATCTACCTTTTAGATAACGATGATTCTTTAAAGATTGATAATATTCAAAACATCATCAATAAAGCCGGGGCGACTAAAAGGCAACTCGATACCTTCATCCATAGTGGAACCAAGCAACCTTATTCTTATCTCTTAGAAAAGATGAATCTTTTAAAAGAACAAGAAGAAGAAGGACAAAAAGCCATCGATGAATTTGTTTCTTACCTTGGAAGTTTAAAGAAAACGACCGAAGCAAGTAATGAACTGGTCAAAGATTACTATATCAAAGTCAAAAAAGCGGAAGTTGATATCCGGGAAATCGATAACGAAGTCATCACTAAAAAGACCGAAGGGACTTTAAAGAAACTCTTCCAAAACATCGATGACCTCCATGAAGCAGTAACAACTAGACCCATCGACGTTAAAAAATGCGAAGCTCTTAGCCAAAGCTTAAGAGATACAGCGGATAAGTTTGTAGAAGAAATCAAAGTCGATAAAGAATACGAAAGAAAAGCGAGAGAAGCCGTGCTTTTAGCAAACCGCTTTAGACGTGAGAATCCGGAAATTGATGTCCCGCTGATTCAAGCTGAAAGTTTCTATCAAAACGGGCAATTCTTAGAAGCCTATAACTTAGCGATGCAAGTCGCTAAACCATTCGTTGAAAGGGATGAATGATTTATTTTGATCACGCGGCGACCGAACGAATTAAGCCCGGTGCCTTAAAAGTTTTTGTTGAGGCTAATGAAAAGTGGTATGGAAACAATAGTTCCAACCATCTTTTTGGTTATGAAGTCGATAAGAAACTCAAAGAAGCAAAAGAAGAGCTTTTAAAACTTCTTAATCTTCCGTCTTCCATTTATGAAGTTATCGTCAATAGTGGGGCGACCGAAGGCAATAACCAAGTGATCTTAGGTTTAGCCAAAACCTTTAAAAATGGAACTGACGAATATATCACCTCTTCTTATGAGCATCCCTCGGTGACTAGCCCCTTCTTAGAACTTAAAAAGCAGGGGAAAAAGGTTAGCTTTTTACCGATCACTAATGATGGAAAAATCGATTTAAATGTACTAAAAGAAGACTTAAGTAAGAGCACAGTTTTAGTCAGCGTTCTTAAAACCAATAACGAAATCGGGAGCGTTAACTCCTTAAGCTCCATCAAAAATCTTCTTTCTTCTTACCCGAGAGCCTATCTTCATTCCGATATTACCCAAGCCTTAGGGAAGAGCGATTTAAACGATTTATCGTCCTGTGATTTCTTAACTTTTAGCGGTCACAAAGTCGGGGCGATGAAAGGGATTGGAGCCTTAATCAAAAAGAAAAAAATCCGTCTTGAACCGATTATGTACGGCGGTGGGCAAGAGAACAATTTAAGGAGCGGGACCACGAATGTCCCAGCCTTCATCATGATGGTGGAAGCCTTAAAAGAAACGCTAAAAGATTATAAAGAAAAACGAAATATCGTCACAGAAATCAATGATTTTTTAAGAAAATCGCTTATTTCTGAGTTAAATGCGGTGGTAATTTCGCCGTCTGACGCGACGCCGTACATCTTGAATTTCGCCCTGCCGGACGTCAAAGCGAGTGTCCTGGTTGAAGCTCTTTCTCAAAAAGGGATCTACGTTGGAAGTACCTCCGCCTGCGCATCGAAAATCGATAAAGAAAGCCATGCGGTATATGAATTGACTCATGACCATAATCTCAGCCAAAATTGTTTAAGATTATCCTTCGGGGTCGATAACACCTTAGAGGAAGCGAAAACTTTCATCGACACTTTAAAAACTATTTGGAGGTCCTTCCATGCTGTACAATGAACTTCTCATCCATTTCGGAGAACTTTCGACGAAAGGATTAAATAAGAAACGTTTCATCCAACAATTAGCCAAAAACATTAGGCATTCTTTAAAAGCGCAAGCTTTAGTGGGAACTGTCCAAACTGACCGTGACCATCTTTATATTTTATTTGATGAACCGACCGATATTTTGCCCTACGTTGATATTCTTCAAAGGATCAGTGGCATTCAAAAGATTACCCCGGTTTTAAGGTGTGAACTCGATATTAAAAAGATTAAAGAAGCGGCTTTAACTTTAGCGAAAGAACAAGAATTTGAAACCTTTAAAGTTGCTTGTCGGAGAGCGAATAAAGCCTTCCCTCTCGATAGTTTCGGGGTGATGAGAGAAGTAGGCGGTTTCCTTCTCGTTTCTTTAAAGACGAAGAAAGTTGTCGTTCATAATCCTGATTTAACACTAAACATCGAAATCAGGGATGATTATGCCTATTTATCGTTTGTTAATTATCCCGGCTGCGGGGGTTACCCTTTAGGGACGAACGGGAAAGTTCTTCACCTTTTAAGTGGGGGCATCGATAGCCCCGTCGCGGCCTACCTCCTTTTAAGACGTGGCATCTTAGTGGAAATGATTCATTTTGCCGCTCCGCCGTATACGTCAGAGAGAGTGGTTGATAAATTAACATCCTTAATGAAGAAACTTAATCTCTACCAAGCCAGAATCAGGCTCCACATCATTCCTTTCACCGATTTACAGCTTTCCATCTATAAACATGCGGCCGAACCTTACTGCATCACTATCATGCGAAGAATGATGATGAGAATCAGTTCCCGTTTAGCGGATAAACTTGGTCTCCCGGCTATCTCAACCGGGGAAAGTATCGGGCAAGTAGCTTCCCAAACTTTAAATAGCATGAAAGTTATCAACGAAGTGACCAATACCCCGATCATTCGTCCTCTCGCGGTTTTCGATAAACTCGAAATCATTAAAATCAGTAAGGATATCGATACCTATGATATTTCAATTGAGCCGTATGAAGATTGCTGCACGATTTTTAAACCAAAAAAACCCAGGACGAATCCCCGAAGTAAGGACTGCGAGTTCTATGAAAAACAATGGGACTATGAAAGCCAAATTGCTTCTTGCTTAGAAAATGAGAGAATAATAGATGTGGAAGAAGGAGTTATCAAAAGTGAAAACTGTAGCGCTGATCGCTCATGATCATCAAAAAGCTGAAATCGTCGCCTGGGCGATGAAAAACAAAGACGTTCTAAAGAATTTTAATCTCGTGGGAACCGGCCATACCGCTAAGATGGTGGAAGACGCCACAGGGCTCTTAGTCAAAGGCTATTTAGCTGGCCCGATGGGCGGCGACCAACAGATTGGCGCAAAAGTCGCGGAAGGCGACATCGATATCGTCATCTTCTTCTGGGACCCTTTAGAAACTCAACCTCATGACCCGGACGTCAAAGCGCTTCTTAGAATCGCCGCGGTCTATGATATCCCGATTGCGACCACTCGCCACACGGCGGATTGCATCTTCTCCAGCCCCTTAATCTTAGACAACAAATAACAAAAAAATCCTGCAAATGCAGGATTTCTTTTTAGATAATCGCTTATTTCGCGGTGTGCTTTTTCGCGGTTTCAACTAAGTCTTTGAAGGCTTTTTCGTCGTGAATCGCGATTTCGCTTAACATCTTCCGATTGAGCCCTTCGCCCGTCTTGGTGATGAGACCGGCTTTGGTTAAACCATCGATAAATTTGCTGTAGCTGATGCCGTTATTGTGGCAAGCCGCATTGATTCTCTTGATCCAGAGTTTCCGGAAGTCACTCTTTTGATTGCGCCGGCTGATGTAGGCGTATTGATAGGAGTGGAGGACTTGTTCTTTCGCCGTCTTGAATAAGAGGTGTTTGCTTCCGAAGTATCCGCTGGCGGATTTTAAGACTTTCTTCCGTCTGTTGTGGGTTTTAGGTCCACCTTTAACACGTGCCATTGTTCATTTCCTCCTTATTTATTGTGACCGCTGACCAAGGGCATCAATCTTTGTTGATCCCGTTTATTGATCAAGGTCGCTTTCGCTAAATGTTTTCTTTGTTTCCTAGTCTTATTCGGCGCTAAGTGACCGGTATAAGCTTTCTTCCGCTTAAGTTTGCCAGATTTGGTGATTTTGATTCTTTTCATCATAGTCCGGCTGCTTTTCATTTTCGCCATAAACTTTCCTCCTATTTCTTTTTCTTGACGATGCAAGAGTACCATTTGCCTTCCCAGTACGGGGCTTTGTCTTGGATGACGTTTTCTCCTAAGCTTGCGAGGAAACGTACCATGACGTCTTCACCGACTTCTTTATGGGACATCTGCCGTCCCCTGAAGATGACGACCACCTGGACCTTATCGCCTTTTTCCAAGAATTCTTGGGCTTTCCGGCTCTTGGTCAACAAGTCGTGTTCCCCGATCTGCGGGGTTAATTGAATTTGCTTTAACTCGTTTTGCTTTTGATTTTTCTTCATCAACCGTTCTTGTTTTTGTTTCTCAAAACGGTATTTTCCGTAATTGATAATCTTACAGACCGGTGGATTGGCATTGGGAGCGACGAGGAGTAAATCGAGCTCGTAACTCTTAGCCAGATCATTAGCAGCGCGGGAACTCATGGTCCCTAATTGTTCACCATTGGGGCCGATGACCCGAACTTCTGGAAAGCGGATGCGTTCATTGATGGGATCCGTTTTCTTTTCGGGGCGACGTTGGTCGCGGGGATTGAAATAAGCGATGATGGTACCTCCTAGAATAAAAATAG
>UQOB01000009.1 GCA_900542595.1 uncultured Mollicutes bacterium
CTTGGGAAAAACTTGAATATTCTAGAGTTAAAAACATTAAAAAAGAGTTATCTGATAGAGTTGTAGGACAAGATGAGGCAATAGCTAAAATTGAAAAGACAGTTGTTAAAGCTTATATGGGCCTTTCTGGACTTCATAAGACATCGTCTAGATCTATGCCTAAAGGCGTATTTTTCTTTGTGGGTCCTACTGGTGTCGGCAAAACTGAATTATCAAAAGCGTTAGCAAAATTCTTATTTGGTGATGAGCAAGCTTGCATTAGATTTGATATGTCAGAATACGCTCAAGAAAATAGTGATCAAAAATTAATTGGAGCCGCTCCTGGATATGTTGGATACGAAGAAGGCGGTCAACTAACTAACGCTATTAAAGAGCATCCTTTCAGCGTTGTTTTATTTGATGAAATTGAAAAAGCAGCTAAACCAAACCCACGTATTCTAGATATTTTCTTACAGATATTAGAGGATGGAAGATTAACTGATTCAAAGGGTGAAACTGTTTATTTTAGTGACACCATTATCATTTTCACTTCAAACTTAGGAGCTAATGAAGTTCAAGCGAGTTCAGATAAAGAAGGCGTAGCCAAAGAATTCATTAAGATTGTTAAAAACTATTTTGATAACGAACTTAAAAGGCCTGAATTATTAGGAAGAATAGGGTACAACAACATTGTTCCTTTTAACTTCATTCAAGATAGAGAATTCCAATACAAGATTTGTAAATCTAAGATGAAACCTATAATTAGAGGAATTGAAGAAAAATATAAGCTAGAACTTGAATTTGAAAAAGAAATGGAAACTATCGACTATATTCTAAAAGGTGTTGATTCATCAAAAGGCGGCCGTGATATTTTAAACGCTATTAATGACAGACTCTTAGATCCTCTCTCAATGTATTTATTTGATAATAAGGAAGATTTAAGAGCTATGCGCGGTTCCAAAGTAGTGGCAAAGGTAAGCAAAGAAGGTTTTAACTTTGAATTCTCAGATTAAATTTAATGTTGCCCATATTAAACTATTAACTAAAACCGAAGGTCCTTTTAATCGTTGTTGTATTTGGTTTCAAGGTTGTAATATTCATTGTCAAGGATGCTGCAATAAAAGCCTTCAAGCTCTTGTTCCAAATCATATTTTAGAAATTGAAGAGTTAGTTAATATCGTTAAAGATGCTAAAGAAAAGTTTAATTTGGAAGGCATTACTTTAAGTGGTGGAGAGCCAACGTTACAAAAAGGGCTCAAACACTTTAATGATGAAATTCATAAATTAGGACTTGGGATTATCATGTTTTCTGGAAAATATAAAGATGAATTAGATTGTGAGTTAGTTAATTCTGTTGATCTATTAATAGATGGCCCATTTATTGAATCTAAATTAGATAACAAAAGACTTCTTTTAGGTTCAACAAATAAACATCTTAATTTCATCACTGAAAGATATAAGAACTATGAGCTATACTTTCATAATTTAAAATCTCTAGAGGAAGTGACCGCAGAAGACTATATTTTTATTAATGGCGATTAATTCGATGCTATTTAAGGGTGTCTTGTAATTGTTAAGGGTGTTCAAAAGTATCAAACTTGCTCTAGGAAGACATTATCTCGAAAATAGTTTGATACATTTCTATGAATTAAATAGAGTTTAGTTCGCTAGGAGTGTTCAAACTTTTTTATGTGATAAATAGGTATTTTTTAAAATTACGCCGTGTAGTAACTTATAGATAAGCGAAGAAAATTTATCATTTTTTAGAGCTAAGTTTACACGGCGTAGGAATTTTTACACGGCGTAAGGCTTTTGAAGAAGTCCTTTGCACACTCATAGAAAATTAACATTTAGTTATCATATTTTGAGTCCACTTTCATCCCAATCGTCTGACATACGATAGTTAAAAGAGCAAAGTCAATCATGATGCCGCCGTAAAGCCAAACGAAATACATGGTCGGTTGATTTAACCCACCGCCTAAAACGAGGGGCTGCGGGGCTGCTTGACTATCGAGCATGCCAAAGCCTTCTAAGCCGTTGCGGATTAAAAGCCCGCTCAAATAGAAAATCATGAGCTCAAAGAAAACATCGAAAAAATGATGACAAAATAAATGAGAATATATTTATAAGATGGTTTAAGGCATTCAAGATAAATCTTAAACGTTTTCTTACTGTCTTCCTTGTCAATCGCTTGGTCAGTTGCGCTGTAACTTAAGTATTTACTTATTCTCACTTTTGCCTCTTTTACTTTACTAGACATAAATCCTCTAACGAAATGAGAGCATAAAACTTTCTTGGAAAATTAAAAATATATTTTTGTTAAATATAATTTAACGGAAATAAAAGTATCATTAAAAAAACCTTACTTTTTGCATCGTTTTCCCTCTTTTTCCTTGTTTTTCTGGGGAGGGGGAGTATCCCAAAAAGTAAAGAAAAGGAGCATGCAAAATGCACAAATGTACTAAATGCGGTACGGAATTTGAGGGTAAATTCTGCCCCGAATGCGGTACCAAATGGGTTGAACCTGTTGACCCGAACGCTTCCCACAAGTGCCAAAAGTGTGGAGTGGTTTTTAAAGGTAAATTTTGTCCGGAATGCGGGACGAAATTTGACGAAACTTCTTCTCAGGATGTCGTAATGACTCCAAAGATGGGAGAAGTGAAAGAAACAAGTGAGGTAAAAGAAACTTCCTCTTCTGTGAGCGAAAAGTCAGCTGAAGTGCGTAAAGCCGCGTCTTTTAAAGAGTCAAAAGCCGGCGTCATTATCGGTCGTGTATTGGAACATCTCCATTACGGAATGAGTATCTTTCTCGGGCTTTTCACTTTCATTTTTCTTCTCGGAAGTTATGCGAGCATAGAGATGTTCGGTGAATCACCCAATGCTTATGAATATTTAACTTCTTCTGACGATATTCAAGTTAAATTACAAATAGTTTTTGCGATTCTTTTCGGGCTCGCTCTTTTAGGGGTTGGTCTTTATCACCTCTATATAGTTCTAATTAAAGAAAAGAAAGCGAAAGCCCGGTTATATATTAGTAAATTTCCAGCGACCATCGTTTTAACTTATGTTGAAACAGTTTTGTCTTTTATCTATTTCATCATCGGTTGCTCTAGCGTCGCTTACGTTAATAGTCAACTTTCGCCCTTTGGGTCTGCCGGAAGCGCTCCATCTTGTATTTTGGCTTTTGGTCTCATTATCACCTTACTTTTAGTAGGGATTATTTTAGTTAATCACTTCCTTTATAAGTGGCCTGACCATTATGAAGGAAGAAAAATCATTAAGGAAAAGAAAAAAGAAACAGCCGCTACAACTCTCGTGGGGGAAGTTTCTTCAAGTTCCGAAATTCCTCCGTTTAACTCTTTACCTAATGGTACACACAATCCTTCAGTCATCACGAGTGAGGAATATAAGATGGCGGCTAAAATTCGTCGGAGCGACGTTCAACGGATCATCTTTATCATTTGTAGTTACGTTCTTTACGCGCTAGCTTTTTCTGTTATTTTTTCCTTTTTTGTAAATAAGTTTGATTCGATTGCCCCGTTTGGCAGTGCAAACCTGCCTGACATTGCGATGCTCGGGATAAAAGCCGGTTTCTTTACTTTAATGCTTGGGGTGTCCACCATTTTAGTCATCATTTCTTTATTTAAAGTCCGGGGTGGTTTCACTTTAACTAACGAAAAAACTAGCGCTCGAAAACTTCGGCAAAAGAAGGGAATTGCCCAACTTTTAACCGCCGCGGATATCTTTGTTATTTGGGCCTTTTTCTACTTATTCATTATTTCCTCTTTATTTAGCGGGTCCGGCCTTCAACCTTCCTTTATCACGGAAATTCGCTGGACAGCAACTAATATGGGTACAAACGGCAGTTTATTCCTTTTCATTTTAGCTTTCGCTTTAACGACGTTTATTTATGGCTGCGTTATTTGTAAACGCCAAGGCAGTATCTATCATGACGTTAAATCGCTGAGCGACCCCTGTTCTTTAAAAGAACCTTTATCCGCTTTGAGACGATATATGGCAATCATTAAGATTGTTAAAAACGATAAGAAACCCACCGATGAAGAAAGAGTGCACGCTAAAAAGCGGCGCATCACTGGTATGATTGTCGGTTACACCTTCAGCGCTTTAGCTCTCATCTTCCTCATTTGTTGGACGGTCGTTCCTAATAATGGAAAGATTACTTATGAAAAACTTGCCAAGATTGGTATCGACGATAATTATGATTCTGTCGTCAGTAAATTAGGCACACCTGATTATGTTGATCCGACGAGCAAACAATCTATATGGATTGAAGGGGACCATGTTGATTATGTTATTGACCTTTTAACGGAAGGGGAAATGACGGAAAACTTCTTAGAAAAAGTCACTGCCGTCATGGACAAAGCTTATAACACGATGACGGTTACGTTCGACGCGAAAAATGATTACAAAGTTATGACCGCGAATATTCTCATGGATACAGTTCTTTTGCCGTCTGGTAGTACTGAAGACCCTGATCCCGAAGAAAGCAGTCGTTACCTTAAGAGCGAGTTGCTCTTCGAACCTGGCGTTGTTCTTCCCACAATCACGGATTTTGTTAATGAACTAAAAAACGAAACATTCTATGACGAATACGATGAAACTTATGTATCCTGGAGCGAACTCGACACTTATGAAAAAAATAACCAGATTGAGCTACGGCTCGAGAGTTACCTCAACGCTAGTACAACTAAGGTAAAAGCATATTATCTCGACGGGAAAGAAGCGGTCATGGGGCCGTGTTCGATGTTTGACTTTTACGTTAATTCTAACGTCACGTTTGACGTAGAAGGAGCGCCTCAAGGTTACGTCGAGTATCACTTAAGCCTTTCGTACGACTATTATTATTGGTCTCTTAGCTAAGAGAAAATAAAAATTAAAGAACGGTTGAAAAACCTGAGAGTTATTAGGTAATCGACCGTTCTTTTTTTATTCTTCCTTTATTGGACGACCGTCCTTATCGTAGTTTTCCTTTGTCCCCGTTTATCTGGGTCAATATATATAATTTTTAAAACGGTTTTATAAAATTTACTTTTTTAAAAGCGGCTTCTTTTTATTTTCTTTCTTCATTTTTAGCTTTAAACGATTCAGGTATTTTAGCCATGATTTTAATTTTGTTTTCTAAAATCTTTTTCTTGGTTAAGTCCCGAATACTTTCATAACGGTGAATAACAGTGGAACCTTGAATGACAATCCTTATCTTACTGAAGAGTCCGAGCGACATAATAAAATCAATGAGGAAGACCCCGTAAAGTATGCCGAGCAGGAATATCGCGATAATATTAGCCATTTGGCCGTTAGATCCTGTTTCAAACATGAAGTAGAAAATAGTTTCAAAGAACGAAAATATAAACGGCCCTAATACATAATAATAAATGACATCGACCGCGAGCCAAATCAAAGAGAATTGGGGACAGATAACCCCGAGGATGTTTCCCCTGAGATTTGTGTAATCCCAAAGCCGAACTTTAAAACCTTTCACGAATATGACGCCGGCTAAAAATTCTAAGAGAATAAGGGCGGCAAAGATGATGGAAAGGGGAAGTAAGTCATAAATAGTGGGGCCTGAAATTACTTTATTTCCAAATATATTGCCTAGCTAGAAGGAAGATAAGATTATGGGTTACATTTTCAAGAAATCTATGCAAAAATCGCTTATATTTTTAGATATCAGAAAATTTGTATTAGAAAATACAGGAAATCTAAGGTAATAGATATATTCCCATAATCTTATATAATTTTGACTTTTGGGAATAGAACGATATAATTTACTTAGGTAAAGATATGAGAATTATCCGACGAGATAAGTATATGAACGATCTTTATGCGGTTAAAAACAGTCCCGACATTAAGATCATCACCGGCGTTCGAAGATCCGGTAAATCATTCTTAATGAAGATGTATATTGATGAGCTTGAAAGAATCGAAACTAACATCAACATTGTTCGGATTAATTTTAATGATTTAGAAAATGAATATTTAAAAGATTATCAGCTGTTCCATGACTTTATCATGAAGCGTTATGACAAGACAAAAACTAATTATCTCTTCATCGATGAAGTGCAGATGTGCCCGAATTTTGAACTCGCTATAAATAGCATTCACAACAAAAGGATATACGATATATATCTCACGGGTTCAAATGCTTTCCTTATGTCCAGCGACTTAGCTACCTTGTTTACTGGCCGATATATCGAGATTGAAGTTTTTCCTTTTTCCTTAAAAGAATTCAAAGAATATTTTAATGAAAATGACGATTACCAAGCCTTTGATAGATATCTTCAATATGGGGGCTTTCCAGGCTCCTATGTTTATAGCGATGAAGATAAGAGGCTTTCCTACGTCAATAACGTTATTGATGCGGTTATTTTAAAAGATATCATCAAAAGAAACGCGGTGAGAGAGACTTCGATTATGAATAAGCTAGTCTCTTTCTTAATGGATAATATTTCTTCCTTAACGAGCCCCAATGCGTTAAGCAATTATTTAACGAGCAAGGGGAGTAAGATTGATCACAAAACCATCGATACCTATTTAGATTATCTGAGCCGCGCTTTCGTGTTTTATAAGGTCAAACGTTATGACATTAAAGGTAAGACTTATCTTTTAACTAACAACAAATATTATCTCGTTGATATCGCTCCGCGCATTGCTAGATTAGGCCACCGAAATATCGATAGCGGTAGACTTTTTGAAAATCTGGTCGCGATTGAGCTTATGAGAAGGGGCTACGAAATCTATGTCGGGAAGCTTTACCAAAAAGAGGTGGATTTTGTAGCGGTTAAAGGGAATGAAAAATTCTATATCCAAGTAGCTGATAACATTTCGTCATCTGACACGTTAGAACGAGAACTAAACCCCTTAAGACAGATTAAAGATGCTTATCCTAAGATGGTGATCGCGAATACGAGGAGCTTAGATTACGACATCGAAGGAATAAAGATTCTCGACCTCGCAAAGTGGTTATTAAGCTAATTCCCAAAACTTCAATAATATTTTAATTTTGGGAATACACTCCTTTAAATATAAAAAGCCTTATGGTAAGAGGTTTCTTTCTTGTTTTATTCTAACTCCGTCTTCCCAGTCCAGAGCTCGTAATACCGGCCCTTAAGGGCTAAGAGTTGTTCATGGGTGCCCCGTTCAATGATTTGCCCGTGATCCATAACCATGATGCAGTCAGCGTACCGAATAGTGCTTAAGCGGTGAGCGATGACGAAGGTGGTTTTCCCGTTCATGATGTTATCCATCCCTTTCGCGATAAGCCGTTCGGTTCTCGTATCGATGGAGCTCGTCGCTTCATCGAGGATCAAAATCGGAGGATTCCCGACCGCGCAGCGAGCGATACTTAAAAGCTGTCTTTGCCCTTGCGACAATGAAGCATTATTAGCGTCGATAAAGGTGTTATACCCATCCTTAAGCTTTCGGATGAAGTTATCGGCACACGCAATTTGAGCGGCTTTTTCACATTCGGTGTCCGTGGCTTTTAAGTGCCCAAACCTAATGTTTTCATAGATAGTACCGCTGAAGAGGTGAGTATCTTGAAGGACTAAGGTCATACTCCGACGCATTGAGACCCGGTCAATCTCTTTTAAGTTAATCCCGTCGATCAAGATTTCCCCGGAATCGATATCGTAGAACCTGGTTAAAAGGTTAGTGATAGTGGTCTTACCCGCTCCGGTGGAACCGACTAACGCGATCTTTTGTCCCGGATGAGCGTATAAAGTAATATCTTTTAACACGGGCTGACCGGGGACATAGCTAAAGTTAACGTGATTCATGTTAACTTCCCCGAGGACCGGCTTAATGGTCTTCCCATCCGTCCAATAGAACTTCCCATCTTTTTCTTTGTAGGAGTGCCATTTGGCTTTTTGTAAGCTCGGTTCCGCGGGTTGATCAAGCATTTGGAAAATCCGTTCCGCCCCGGCGAGGGAGGCTTGAATAGCGGTCAATAAGTTACTGATCGAGTTAAAGGGTCTCGCTAACATTCTAAGGAAGGTAACGTAGCTAAGAAGAGTCCCAAGGGAGATAACAAAGCCCCATTGGGTTCCGGTGATTAAGAGCACCGCTCCGACGATAATCGTGATAGCGGTGGTCATGTTATTGATGTTATTGACGATCGGAATATTAGCGGACGAGAGGAAGACTGATCGTTTATTGTGAACGGTATGCCAGTAGTCGATCGATTTAAACAAACGGCACATATCGTCTTCTTTATCAAAACATTTAACAACTTTAAGACCGCTTAAAACTTCTTCCGCTACTCCGTTAAATTCCCCCATCGAAATCTGGGTTTCACTGAAAGCCGACACTGACCTATGAACATTGATGATAACGATGATGACCGCGAGGATTTCCATGAAAACTGTTATCAAAGCTAAGAACCAGTTAATGATGAAGATAAAGCACAAAATACCAACCAGCATGATGATGGAAGTGAAGATTTCCATGATGCCAGTATTGAAAAGCTGCGCTAAGTTATCGACGTCATTCGTGAAGCGGCTCATGATATCCCCGTGGGGGACGGTGTCAAAGTACCTTAAAGGTAATTTCTGCAGTTTATCAAACATGTCGTTACGGAGTCTCATTAAGGATGAGGTCCCAATCCGCGTCATCCAGAAGACTTGAGCGGTACTGAATCCTAACCCAATCACATAGACGACCATCATGATGGTAATCACTAAGCCTAAGACGCCTAAGGCTTGAACGTAACAGGTCGCACTATTCCAGTCGACCATGTTAAAGAGGAAACTATATAAGCCCATTTGAGGCGCTATTGTTTGGTTGTAGTAGCCTTGCCAACTGCCTCCGACGGCCCAGTTATTCGTGATGCTATAGACAGCCGGTTGAAGAAGGCTATCGACAAGGGGGGCCGCTAAGAAAGCAGAGAAGAGATTGATGAAAATCATCATCACGGTGGCGAGTGTCACACCGATGAAGCGCCACTTATCCGGTCCAAAGTATCTGATGACTCTAAAAAGGGACCGCCAAGAGTGTTTCGGTTTTCCGTACCCTTTCTTCCGTTCGGAATAAGTATTCTTAAGTTCTTCGTACCCTTCTTCTCCGCAGGAGAATTGAACGGTGACGTCATTGACGACCGGGCCTACCCCGGTAACGCTAAACCCATTATAACGTTTATTCTTTTTCATCTTATTCCACCCCCGATCTTTGAATCTCATCGATTTCTTTATAGACCGAGCAGGTCTTTAAGAGTTCTTCATGTGTTCCTCGGCCGATCAAATGCCCGTTATCGAGGACGAAGATTTCGTCGCAGTTTTTCACACTATCGATCCGTTGAGCGATGATGAAAGTAGTGGTGTTACTTAGTTTTTCTCGAAGTTGATTCTTAATTCTTCTCGATGTATCGGTATCGCACGCGGAAGTACTATCGTCGAGGATTAAAATCTTCGGTTTCTTGATGACGGCTCTAGCGATACAGAGGCGTTGTTTTTGACCGCCACTGACGGACCGTCCACCTTGGGTGACCGGGGTATCTAAGCCATCTTTAAAGCCTTGGACGAAGTCTTTCGCTTGAGCGATTTCTAAGGCTTCCCAGATTTCTTCATCAGTCGCGTTCTTTTTACCCCATTGGATGTTGCTTCTAATGGTGCCAGTAAAGAGGACGTTATTTTGAAGGACCACCCCGATATCGTTTCTTAAGGCCGTGACCCCGTAATCTTTAACGTTATGACCGCCGACCATAACTTCCCCTTGGGTGACGTCATAAAGTCTTGGAATTAAATTAACTAGGGATGTTTTACCGCTTCCGGTGCCCCCGACAATCCCGATGGTTTTCCCATTTTCAATTTTAAAAGATAAGGGCCCGACCGCGGCTTTCTCGACATCATTAACGTAAGAGAAAATAACATCTTTAAATTCGACCGTTCCGTCATCTAACTTATCAGGATCAAAACCCTCCGTCTTCGGTTTCGGGTCATAGGAAATATCGATTTTCTCCGCAAGAACCCTATCAATTCTTTCTTTCGAAGCTTCCGCTCGACCATAGAACTGAACGAGGGTGCTTAAGAAAGAGAAGGCCATGGTTAATAAAGCAGCGAAGCTAGTTAACATCGAAAGTTCACCAGCATCGAACATGGCAACCCCGTTATTCATCATCTGCCACACCGGGTTATCGAGAGCGGTGTTGATCATCGAGAACCCACCTAATAATTGAATTAAGCCGATGGTGACGTTAATGGCAAAGGTTGTAATAGCAGTGCTCATCCCCATCTTACTGACGGAAGAATAGGTGATATATGTCAAGTCACTATTAGCGTCCGCGAACTTTTTATCCATATATGGTTCCCGACAGAACGCTTTAACTTCTCTCACGCCTTCCGTATCTTCTTGTACTTCCCGGTTAACCCGGTCAATACAACCTTGGGTCATAATGAATTCTGGTCGGGTTTTGCGGATTATTTTCGTTATTATAAGGAAAGCAAGAATCGTGAGAGGAAGCGTAATCAGCCCGATCATCCAGTTTAAAGAAAAGATAAAAGCGAAACAAAAAACTACCACAAAAGATTGTTTGGTACCCATTCTTATAAACATCAAAACAAAGAAACGGAGATTATTACAATCATTGCTAAGCATGGTGGTCAATTTACTGACCGGGAAATGCCCAATATTGCTGAAGCTAAATTGTTCAGCTTTATAGAAAATCGTGTTTCTCAGTCTTTCGACGAAATCGCTCGACACAATCGCAATTAACTTCATCCCGATGGTTTGACAGATAATAGCTAAAACACCGAAACCAATCATTAAGCCCCCGTAGAACCACACGTACTGCATAGCAGCTTGGTCGAATCCTCCCCCTAAAACCAATGGTTGCGGCGCCCCGTTAGCGTCCAATACCCCGAATCCTTCCAGACCATTTCTAATCAGAAGCCCCGAGAGGTAGGGGACCATCAGTTCAAAGAAAACATCGAAAAGGATGATGAAGAAATAGATGATGATGTATTTATAGGATGGCTTTAAGCATTCCCAATAAATCTTCAGGGTTTTCTTACTATCTTCCTTATCGATCGCCTTATCTTTGGATGTTAAGCGGAGGCGGTCCGCTATTTTTTGCTTTCGTTCTTTCGCTTTACTAAACATAATTTTTTGCCCAGATGTTGAGTATATCCTTTTATTTTCTTTTTTGTTATTAAAAATTACTATTTTTAAAAGTCTTAAACTCGTAAGCTTAAAGAATGCAAAAAAGATTATAAAAAAGACAATTGGTTAAGCTAATAGATTATTAGTTTAATTTGTTAGAAAACATTCGATAGTTACTTATATAAAAACCTATGTGCAACTAACGTTTTCTTTTAAATCTCTTTTCTTTGTCTTTAGACAAGGCTTTAAAAATACTAAAATAGTGGTGGATAAGTTTCCAATTACTTAAAAGGCTTGCCATACTTTGTTTCGGGTGGTGAAAAAGGCATATCATTTGTTGTTTCCACGAGTAAAAGGCTATACATATCTAATTTCGCTACAAGCCGTTTACATCAACGGATTATCTTAAGATATTCAATGGTGAAACAGCACCAGTTTATGATTTGATTAACACATTACATCATGCTGTTTGTTTGGCGTAGTTCAAAGGAGTTGTATCTATGAAAATTTATGATTTGTTAAAACAACTTAATGACCGTTTTCCTACATCAACAGATAAGGAAAGAATGGTTGAGAACTTCTTCAGAAAAAGAGAAGAACTACATGTCTGTGATTTGGATTTAGCCCTTATCTTTTTAGGCATGACCATTCATTTCAAAAACATAGATGCTAGAGGATTTTTTGGTGAGCGAAAAGAGCTTCTTATGGCTGTTGCAGATTCTTCCTATGCAAAATACTTTGCACCAGAATTATTCCAAGGCGATGTTGTAACAGTAGATGACGAGAAGCGTTCGAATGATGTAACAGCTGCTGTTGTTGAAGGTATACTCTCAATGCGCATTAAAAACGATGGAGTAAATGCAATTGATGAACATGAATTATTAACCGAGATTGATGTCAAACTACTCGATGTTACTAAAAGCAAGGTAGTTAACGCATCAGATACAGTTAAAATTGAAATTCATTGCAATAAGTATTACTCATTTGCTCTATCTCAAACAAAGTACAAAATTATCAGCGACATTATCATTACAAGTTTAAGCGATGAAGCAATAAAGGACGCCAAACTTGTTATTGGCTCAGATCCTTCCTATATTGAATTTTCTGATATTAATGTTCCTTTGATTAATCCTCATCAACCAATTGCGATTACAGAATTTGATATCAATACTCATATTGAACAATTAATGGAGTTACAAGAAAAAGTTGCAGGCACTCTAACAATTAAATTAATCGCTGGCGAGGATGAACTTGTTTCTTTAACCACAGAAATTGAATACTTCTCCTTTGACACATTGCTTGAAAATGCGATGAATGGTTCTACAGCATTATTTGTTACGCCAAATGATGTTGCTGTTCAGAACACAATTGCATTAGTGGCGAAAGAAATGCAATCACTATCAGGTGGCTCGTCTCTACCGGAATATCAAGTTGGCGATAAAAATAATGTAGTTATGCAGCTGAAGGCCTTGTTTAACACGTTGCATAAGGAAGCAATTGCTTATATTACTGTTCCGCCTTCATACGAAAACGTTGGTCAAAAAGTTAGACTTCCTCATGATGTTTTGGTTCATAAGCAAGGCACTTGCTTGGACTTGGCCATACTATTTTTAGCTTGTGTCGAAAGAATGGGACTGAATGCATTTTTAGTTAAGAAAACTGGGCACGCATTTGCTGGCGTCTTCTTAGAGAAAAATACATTTCCAACGATGATTTATAATGACGCTCCTCATGCACTTGAGATGAATTCACAAGAAGAAAATGAAATTGTTTTTATTGAATGCACAGCATATACAGCAGACAATGCCTCATCTTTTGAAGAAGCGTGTGAACTCGGGAGGCAAAACGTTGCATCATCAATTGCTGACCCTTATTTTGAAATCATTGATATTCAAAGAGCGAGAGCATATGGATTCTTGCCACTCCCTATCAACTACAATGACATTGATAGAGCGGTCGTTGATTACGATGTCGTCGAACAGAATAAAATAAGATTAGCAAGAAAAGATTATTCATATAAAGGTGATAAATTAGAACTTTCTCAAGCGGAATTAGACAAGTTTGACGTTTGGGAAAAGAAATTACTAGATTTATCACGTAGAAATCAGCTTGTAAGCTACAAAACAGCAGGTCGTGGATTGCAGCTATACTTCTATGATTTAAACGCCCTATATCGTGCTTTTGAATCAGATAATGGAAACTACCATGTTGCACCTGCTAAATTAACAGAACATTTCGTTTTTGAATTGCCAACCGCAACAGAAGAGCAATATGCACAAATAAAGAGCGATTTTAATAATCGAAACATTGGTCTTGTATTAAGATCTCAAGCACAAGCAACCTCTCTAAGATTTTTTGAAAAAGAAAGAAGAAAATCTTTTGAGGAAACAGGTTCCAATATTTTGTATTTAGCCATTGGTTTTATTCAATATTTTGAAAATCCAAAGTCAGTTAATCCGTGTTATGCTCCAATAGTTCTTGTTCCTATTGATTTGGTTAGACATAGCAAAGATAACTATTCAATTAAGGGAAGAGAAGAGCCTCCGTTCCTTAATATTTCTATCTTTGAATTCTTCCATCAAGAATTTGGCTTAAACTGCGATGATTTATTAACCCAAATTGACTTCGAAAGTGAAGATATAGACATTGATGTTGTTTTAAATACAGTTGCAGAAAGAATTTCCAAACTCTCTAGAGCATCTATTATAAGGACAGCCGCAATTAACGTCTTTAACTTCTCAAAAGCTGTTATGTGGGCTGATGTAAGATTTAGAAAAGCAGAATTATCAAAGAACAAAGTAATCAAATCAATTATTGAAGGAAGATTTGTTTGCGAAGATGATGATCAAATTGGTGATGATTATGATGATGACGCAAGCAATCCAGAAGATTTGGCAATGCCTTTACCAGCCGATTCGAGTCAAATTATTGCAATTGAAGACTGCGCAAAAGGAAAGAGCTTTATTTTGCAAGGTCCTCCAGGCACAGGTAAATCTCAGACAATTACAAATATGATTGTTAACGCTATTTATCATGGGAAGACAGTCTTGTTTGTTGCTGAAAAAATGGCCGCCCTCGAAGTCGTTCAAAAACGTTTGAATCAATTGTGCTTAGGGAGATTTGCCCTTGAAGCTCACTCCGCAAAAGCGGATAAATCATCTTTGATGGCCCAATTCGAAGAACGCATCTTGCTTGGTTCAACCGTTTCAACAAAAGAAGATTATTTAGCGTTAGCAAATCAACTTAAAACAGAAAGAAAAGAATTAAATAGAGTTATCAATTTACTGCACAAAGAAAACGGATACATCATGTCCTTTTATGATGCTTTTGTAAATTATTTAGACATCGATGAAGAAGTGCCTGTTATTGATGTTCCATCAGAATATATGGACTCTTTAAATATTGCTGAATTCCGCGAAGCCGCTAGATTGTGTGATAAGTTGTATGGCGAAATTCTTTCTAATGGTGGCTATTACAACAATCCATTTATTCTTTTTAGAGATTCTAATTATATTCCTAGTGTTACAAAGAGAACTGTTTTAGAAAAGACTGATACTTATAGAAAAATCTTGGTTTCTTTTATTGAACAATTAAAAACGTTTAATAACGACAATTCCTTGTCTCTTGAGTTAAACGAGAAAACATTAACTGCTCTTGGAGACTTCTTGAAAGAAGATCAAAAAGTGATTAATTGTATCGCTTCATTGATTGGCACGGATTTATACACATTAGATAATCTTGTTACAGAAGTAATTAATAAAGGAAAAGAGTATCAAAAATCGTTAGCAATTATCAAAAATGATTTCTCATCACAGATTTATGACTTAGATTATGAATCCGATTATATCCAATATAAGAATTTGGATAGAACATTCTTTTTAAAGAAAATATTTGGACAGAAAAAACTTCTTAAAAAGGTAATGGCTCTTTGCAAGAATCCAAAATTATATAAAGTAAAAGATTTGCCTAAACTTTACGACGCTCTAAAAAATATAAAAGAATCTGAATCGGTTTTAATCGAACAGATGACAATGTATCAAGTTGCTTTTGGAAATCCTGCTTCTTACGAAATTAAGAATTTTGATTTTGAAAAATTTGAAAGTAGATACTTAACAACAAAAGAATTAATTGAAAAGTATTCAAAAGCTTTTACTTCGCAAGAATTATTAACACTTGTTACAAAGACCCAGTCTTTCTCTTTGAAGGGCAAAGATATGGTTCTTGGATCAATGAAACAACTTTCTGAAGTTGGACAAGCAATGGAAAGAGTTGGCTTTGATTTCTCTTTATGCACAAGATATGGATTCGGATGCGAACAATTGCTTGAATTAATAGATAGATGGGTCGCGAAAATTGACTATTTACCTAACTGGTGCTCTTTGTTATCCGTTATCAAGGAAATTAAAAACCACAATCTAGGTTTCGTTATTGATTTAATTGAAAACAATGAATTAATCACTTCCAACATTGAGTTCATATACAAAAAGTCTGTGTTTGGGCACATTATCAATGCAGCAATTAGTGGTGATGAAAGTGGTTCTTTCAACTCTGTAGAATTAAAACATCACATTGATTATTACAAAGAATTAATTGAAAAATTTAAAGAGCTAACAGTTAAGGAGACGGCTGCAAGAGTGTCTGCCTTAATGCCTTCAATCAATGAGAATTCTCCTGCATCCAGTCAACAAGGTATTCTCAATAAAGCTGTTAAAAATAAATGCAGAGGTAAGGCGATTAGACAATTGTTTGGTGAAGTACCAGATATTTTAACTAGACTATTCCCTGTCTTCTTAATGTCACCTATTTCTTGCGCTCAATATTTGAGCCCGGATATGCCTAAATTTGATATCGTTATTTTCGATGAAGCTTCCCAAATGCCTACAAGTGAAGCAATTGGTGCTATCGCTAGAGGAAAGAGCTTAATTGTTGTTGGTGACTCAAAGCAAATGCCTCCAACTGCATTCTTCCAAAGCAAAGGCACAGATGATTTAGATAGTGATTTAGATGACCAACAAAGCATTCTTGACGACTGTGATGTTATAGGCATGCCGTCTAGATGTTTGAATTGGCACTACAGAAGTAAACATGAATCATTAATTCGTTTCTCAAATGCTAAATTCTATGGAAATAACTTAGTTACATTCCCATCTCCAAATGATATGGTTACCAAGGTCTCATTTGTAAATACCAAAGGTGTTTATGGTGGCAAGCGTGCGACTAATGAAATAGAAGCCAAAGCAATTATTAAAGAAGTTGAAAGAAGGCTTAAATCTCCAGAATTACGTAAGAGAAGTATAGGTATTGTTACCTTCTCTTCTGTCCAACAAGACATGGTTGATGATTTATTACAAGACTTCTTCGCTAAGCATAAAGATCTAGAAAAAATTAATCTTGAAAGCAAGGAGCCAATCATTGTTAAAAACTTAGAAAACATCCAAGGCGATGAACGTGACGTTATTCTTTTCTCTGTATGCTACGGACCAGACAAAACTGGTGTTATGCATTATCGCTTTGGCCCAATTAATAATAGTGGTGGTGAAAAGAGATTGAATGTTGCGGTTAGTAGAGCAAGATATGAAATGATGATATTTGCGTCATTTGAGCCAGAATTACTCGCAAACATGAAAACAGAATCAAGAGGCGCTCAAGAGCTGTATAACTTCTTGAAATATGCCAAGTATGGTGCAGATGCGCTTATTGTTCCAAACGGCAGCGCTATTGAGACAAGAGTTGGTTTTGAGAAACACATTGCTTTGAGTCTTGAAGAAAAAGGCTACCAAGTAAATGTTGATGTTGGTAAATCCTCATTTAGAGTTGATATTGGTGTTGTTAATCCAGATAACAAGGATGAATATATTTTAGGTATCCTGTGTGACTCATATTCTTACGAATCTGCTTTGACTTCGAAGGACAGAAATATTGTTCAACCTAATGCTCTTGATTTGCTTGGATGGAATTTAATTAGAGTGTGGTCATTTGATTATCTCGATAATCCAAAACAAGTCATTCAAGAAATTTGTCAAAAGATTGAAGATATAAGAATGCATCCAGAGAATTACAAGCACACCGTTCAGGAGAATCCACAACTCGAAATTGAGTTTGAAACCAAAGAGATTGAGCAAGTTAATTACTCGAAACCTTACATCTCATACAACAAAGTCCGCAACATTTATGGTAGTGGACACGATGATATTTACGCAAAGCAACAGATTATTCGCGAAATTTTAGATATTGAAGCACCTATTTCTGAAGAAGTTTTAAGAAATAGATTTGCTAATGCGATGGGTGTTACAAGAGCAGGAAATCGCATTCAAGATGATATGAAATGTTGCTTGAGTATGATTGGTGCTAAGAAAAATAAAAACTTTGCAGGTGATAAATTCTTCTATTGGAGAGCAGATCAATGTGATGCTTCAGGAAGATTAATTAAATTGCAATATTATCGCATTGGTGGAGATAAGCCACGTGCTATGGATGATGTTCCAAAAGAAGAGATTTTGGTCGCAATCAAAGAAGTGTTGACTAATGATGGACCGATGTTCAAAGAAGAATTAAAACGTTATGTCGCAAGAGTTTTTGATATTAAAGCGGTGGGAAGCAAAGTTGATAAAGCAATTGATGATTGTGTGGCTTATTACATCAGCAAAGGTGAATTAATCATGATTGATAATAACTCAAGAGTTGCTTTAAAAACGCAAGGTAAACAGTCATGATTTTAAGTTCATCAAATAGTTCTAATAGTGGAATCGGCCTTTATATTTTCTTCGGAGTTTCTGCGATTGTAATTTTCCTTATTGTCTTCTTTTCTGTTTTGAATAAGAAAAAGAATAACAGAGTCTTGCTCGCAAGTGCATACATCAAAGAGATAAAAGAAGTTAATAAGAAATATAATTTTCAGACGCTTTCTAGAACATCTGATACGAAGACGTTTTATCTAAATTCAAAAAGGGCATATGACAATTTTGATTTTTATAAGAGAAGAGGCGAATCCGTTAAAGAAAACCTTTCTTACTATCGACAAGTCATTCAAAAAATTAATTACAACGTCTCTGTGTTTGCTGAATATAAAAAGGAATTGTCGCAGATTAAAACAACTACCGATGAATCATTAGCTAAAGCAAATAAAATGTCTCTTAAATCTTTTAGAAAAAGAGAAATTAAGCTGGGCAGTAAATTGGTGAAACACCCTCAAATGTCTTATTCGCTAAGAATTAGGTGGGAGTACACATCGCCAGCCGGCCGCAATCATTATTCAAATTATAGAGATTGCTCATTTAGTGATATCAAAAGCCTTGTTCAGCAGCTCACAATTACAGCAAAACCAAAATCCTATTATCCTGATTCTCAACCAAGAAACACATATACCCCTCCAAGGCCTCAACCAACCGAGAAAGTATATACGAATGATGATATAGAAGATGTTGTAGATTAATGTAATGATTAATCATTTACATTAAAAGCAAGATAGTTGTTTTTGGAAAGCTAAGAGAGCTAGAAATATTTACAGAAAAACAAAATATGGATTTAATAGAGTTGTGATTGGTCAAAAAGCGCACTAATCATAACTCATAGTCGTTGTTGAGTTTCATATCTCCTTACCTTTCTACCCTTTATCTTACAAATGGTTAGTGTGTTTCTATCAATCGAATAGAAAATCATGACAAAGAAATTACAAACAATCATTAATCAACTTAAAACCCTATTCGCATTTATTGAGCAGAAAGGGAATCAACAATGAGATGATTCAACCATTGGAGAAGGCATAATTGCATGGCTTTGTTTCAATCTTGGAATCATTCCTGTCTCCATTTATATCTTTTATCTTCATACTAACAAAGGAAGAACGTGGGGATTCTGGGGATATCTTGGCAAAACGGCCGGCATAACATTTATTGTTTTGTTGTTAATCGAATTAGTTATAGGGATGATTATATTCTTCTCGGTTGTTGGCAAATATCTTTATTAATAATAGGAGGTAAATTATGAAAATATTGCATTTAGCAGATTTGCATTTAGGAAAAAATGTTGTTGGTCTATCTATGATAGATAGTCAAAGATTTGTCTTAGATCAAGCTTTAGATTTATGCAAACAGCAAAATATAAAGCACATCATAATCTCTGGTGATGTTTACGATAGATCAATTCCACCAGAAGATGCAGTAAATCTTTTAAATAGCTTTTTATCGAAAGCCATATTAGATGAAAAACTAAATGTTTACATGATTTCTGGTAACCACGATTCCAAGGAACGTCTCGCGTGCTTCAATGATATTTTAGAAAAGCAAGGTCTCTTCATAGATAGCGGAATCAATAAAGACTTATCGATGCACAAGCATGCAATTAAAGAAGAAGGTCTTGCTGTTAATGTTTATTCCCTTCCATACATATTCCCTGGCGAAGTCAGAGTATTAAGCGGAGATGAAACAATTAAAGATTTTGAGAAGGCTGTTATTAAGGTTTTGGACAATAACCAGCTTAATGACGACGAAATTAACATCTTAAATGCTCATTACTTTGTTACTGGGAATGAAGAACCAATTAGAAGTGATAGCGAAGTGCGAACAAGCGTTGGAACAATCGAACAAATATCTTATAAAGTTTTCGATAAATTCGATTATGTGGCATTAGGTCATTTGCATTGTCCACAACATATTGGAAGAGAAACAGTAAGATACGCTGGATCTCCATTGAGATATAGCGTTGACGAAATTCAGCAAAAAAAGTCATTTACAGTTATTAATATCAAATCAAAAACAGACATCAGCATTGAGAAGATTGATATCACACCTCTTTATGAATTTGTTTATCTTGAAGGGACAGTGGATGAATTGACTCAGAATAGCGAAAATAAAGACATGAGAATTGTATTCTTTAAATTAACGGATGAATCCCATGTTCTTAATGCTGCAACTAGACTAAAAATTAAATATCCACATTATGTTGGGTTGACTTATGTCAATATTAAAGACGATGTAGATGACACCAAAGCTGGGCTTAATAAAGAAGAAGGCTTTGAAGAATTAACTACTGAAGAACAATTTAGTAAGTTCTTCCACTTTATCAATGAAAAGGATTTAAACCAAACTCAGATCGATGCAGTTAGTGCTGTGGTTGATGAACTTGAGAAGGAGGCTGAATAGTTATGAAAATTTTAGATTTAAAATTCAAAGCATTTGGACCTTTCTTAAAAGAGCAGCATATTGATTTCACAGAATTAAATGACAAAGGAATGTTCTTAATTAACGGGCCAACAGGGACTGGTAAAACCTCGCTGTTTGACGCTGTTGTATTTGCTCTATATGGTAAAGGCAGCGGAAAAGATAGAGATGATGGAAAATCACTCAGAAGTGACTTTGCTAAAGACGAAGATATAACGTATGTCGATTTAAAGTTTGAGGCAAACGGGCAAGTTTATAGAATCTATAGACAACCGGCATATATGAGAAAAGCTAAAAAGGGTGGCGGTTTAACTCCTGAAGCACCTAAAGCGGAACTTTATATGCCTGATGGTTCCGTTATTTCAAAGCCAAAAGACGTAGACGACAAAATCGTTAATGAAATTCTATTTATTAATAGAGATCAATTTAAGAGTGTTGCTCTTTTGGCTCAAGGAGAATTTACTGAATTAATAACCGCAACCTCTAAAGATAGAGCGGCAATTTTAGAGCATATTTTCCAAAAGGAAATCTATGATGAATTCCAACGTAAAATTACAGAGCTTTCTAAAAAAGCAGAAGATGAAAAGAATAGTGTTATTTCTTCTGTAAATACTCTAATCAACAAAGTTGAAGGTGGGGAAGAAATAATTGGCTTTGCTGAGTCTCTTGCTGATCCTGCAAACATTCCAACATTCATCGATAATGTTAAAAAACTGATTAAAAAGCTAAAAGAAGACGTTAAAGAAAAGCACAAGATGACAGAAAGTGCTCAAAAAGAGTTCAATGCCGTTGCTGCTAAACTTACTGCTCTTCAAACAGACAATAAACAGATTCAAAACTATTTAAATGCTTTAAAAAAAATAGAAGAGCTTAGTAAAAAAGAAAAGATGATGGAATTATCGAAGAAGTTGATGGAAGGTCAAATTGAAATCAACTCTTTAAAACCGCTACTTAATCAACTTGATTTTTTAAATAAAGCAATCAAAACAAGCAATGACGAAATTGAGCAAGCTAAAAAGGAACTTAATATAGTTAAGGATATCAAAAAATGGCTTCTTGATAAGAAAGATACTTACGAAAATGACAAAGTCAGGCTCATTGAATTAAACAAGATAATTTCCTCTTTGAGTGATATTGCAAAAGATAAGAAAAATCTTGTTGAAGAAAAGACATCTGTTGCGAATTTAGAGTCACAATATGACAAGCAGTTCGATGCTTATAAAAAGCAAGAAAAAGAATTTATTGACTTAAAAGATAGATTTTTTGCCTCTTCTTCATACAATCTTGCTCAACTTTTAGAAGAAGGAAAACCGTGTCCGGTTTGTGGATCGATTCATCACCCTGATGTTGCTCACGCAAGTAATCCAGTTAGTGAGGATGAGTATAAAAATGCTGAAAAAGAATACAATTTTGCTATCAGCAAATTAACTCAACAAAAGAATTTATTAGACACCAAGAAAGCAGCTTTCAAAACAAAAGAAAACGCTCTTATTGAAACACTAAAGAAAAATGGTTTTGCTGATGCTGATGAAGAATATATCTATTCAAATAAACTTGATGAAGAACTTGCCAAGCTTGATAAAGAATTAAAGGACATCGAATCTTTTATAAAAGATTATGAAGCCAAAGAAAAACAAGTTTCGACAGATGAATCTAAATATTCGCAAGCCATCGAAAGCGCCGAAAAAGCAATTCGTGGCACAGAAGAGACTATTAAAATGGTCGAAAACGATATTGACGAGAAATTGTCTTCTAATGTCCATATCAAAACAAGAGAAGAATACATTAAGAGAACGTCTGGAGAAGATTCTAAATTAGTTGTTGACATCGAAAAAATTAAGAAAGACCTTGAAATGTATGAGAAGGAGAAAACTTCTGCTCAAGCAATTGTTAATAGCACGCCTAAAGAATTAATCGAAAAAGGCAATGTTGATGAAGCTTCTTTGATTGAAGAAGTTAACTCCAAAAAATCTGTTTATGACTCTTTAAACAAAGATGAAAACTCTCTAAACAACAAAATCGATAATTTAACTAAAGATGTTAAATCTATTCAGGAAGCTTACGAGAAATGCGAAAACACAATCCTTAAATATTCATCTTTAAATGAATTAGCGAGAACAGCAAACGGTGCTAATAGAATGAAACTTAGTTTCAAAATGTACATTCTTGCTGATTATTTCGATAAGATTATTATCCAGGCAAACCACCGTCTATCAAAAATCACTAATGGAAGATATAAATTAGTCAGGAGAGACGTGCTTGGTAAAGGAAATGCTCAACAAGGCCTTGATTTAGATGTTTACGACATTGAAACAGGCAAAGAAAGACCAGCTTCTTCATTAAGTGGTGGAGAAAAGTTTGTTTCAGCATTGTCAATGGCGTTAGGACTAAGCGACATTATTGAAACCAATCATGCGCTTATACAAGTTGAGTCCATCTTTATTGACGAAGGATTTGGATCCCTAGATGAGAACTATCTTGATATGGCCATGAAAGCTCTAGAAACATTGAAGGATGACAATAAGACTGTTGCAATTATTTCTCACGTCGAAAAATTAAAAGAATATATTCCAGATGGACTTGAAGTTCAAAAAGCGGAAGTTGGCTCAAGAGTTGTTTTTAAACCAAACATTTAATGGAGATAATATGCTATGAGTAATCCATACGGAAGAAGAGGAAAAGCAGGTTTTGTCGCTTCGACATTGTCTGTCCCAATATTTGGCGGTGTACTTTGTTATTTTGGACAAGTCGGATGGGGAATTGCATTAATTGTTTTGGGGAATAGCTTTTTTCATTCTGTCTATCTAGATTGCATATGGAAAGAAATAAAATATGGTTATAAAAGCTATTAACATGGATATAACTAAAATCGGTAATTTGGTCGATGCAATCGTTAATGCCGCGAACGAATCGCTTTTAGGCGGCGGCGGTGTTGATGGTGCAATTCATAGAGCGGCTGGTCCTGAACTGCTTGAGGAATGCAGAAAATTACATGGATGTAGACCTGGAGAAGCAAAAGTAACTAAAGCATACAAGTTGGATAATAAATACATTATTCATACTGTTGGCCCAAGATATTATTCAGATCCAAACCCTGCTAAAACACTTGAAAACTGCTACTTAAACTGTTTAAAACTTGCGGATGAATTAGAATTGCATTCAATTGCTTTTCCATCAATTTCAACAGGTGTTTTTGGCTATCCTGTTGAAGAAGCTGCAAAAATTTGTGCAAAGGTGGTTTGTGAGTATAGGCCAAAACATTTGAAATATGCATATATGTGCATTTTCCCAGATGATCAATATAGTCAAGACCAATATAATAATTCGTTTTTGTCAGTGCTACAAAAATAGCGGATATGTTTCCAATTACTTAAAAAGGCTTGCCATACTTTGTTTCGGGTGGTGAAAAGGCATATCATTTGTTGTTTCTACGAGTAAAAGGCTATACATATCTAATTTCGCTACAAGTGGAAACTTTAGTGAGGCTGGTGGTAGCCGCTATACTCATTGGTGACGTTACTGCTTTAATCATTCCTTCTATCTTTAAAGTCAGCTGCGGTTTCTTCAAGACCAAAGAAGATACCACCGCGAAACAGTTAAAGAACAAAAAACTTTAGCTCTTTAAATGATGTCCCTTATAAGGTCGATTACAACGCGTTGGTCAAAAGATTTGGAAACTCCGTTTATTCGAATGAGCACAATGGGACCTACTTATTCCTGGAAGGGGACGATATCAATCCTTCCAAAACCTATGACAGCTTAACGGAAGTGGAAGAAGCGACCAGAGATAAAAAACTTAGCAGTTTATGGCTTAAACATAATGTCAGTAATGGGAAATTGAGCGACGCAATACTCTATCATGATCAGGTTGGGTATAAGGCTGGGGATGAAGCTAATATCAACGGTAGACATTATTACCAAGAACTAGTGCTTGACCCGGAAATGCCAGTTAAAACCATCAATGATTTTGTCGTTGAAGTGGGGGATTTATATATTGATAACGATGTCTTAAGAAGAACAGCGGTCATCGAACATTTTAAAGCGTATTTAAAAGAACAGAATTTTTGTTCCAAGTTCTATTTAGATGACGGGGTCACCGGGGTGGTCAGTGACTTCCAGCCGACTTACAAAATTGACACTTACGGTATCTCTTTTGATAAAGAGGGGGAATCTTTTAAACCAGGGGTGCTTTGAAGCGAAAGCTATCATGGCCACGAACGCGATATACTGGCCCTTATTTTAGTCGTCCTTAAGGGGACGACCTTCTTCATCGTAATTATTCTTTGTTCCCCGTTTATCGGGGTCAATAAAGATGATTTTCATGACTGTTTTATAAAACTTCGTTTCTTTAAGAGCCGCTTGCTTTTCCTTCCGTTCCTCATCTTTCTTTTTAAGGGATTCTGGCAGCTTTTCTAAGAGCTTAAGCTTATTCTCCATCGCTTTTTTCTTGGCTTCTTCTTTAATCTGCTCGTACCTTTGGATAGTTGGGGAGTTCTTCACGATATCCCGGATTTTGTTAAATAGATTAACGGATGTGATTAAATCAATCAGCATGATGCCGTACGCAATCCCTAAGATAAAGATAGCGATGATATTAGCCATCGTGCCATTGCTCCCGGCTTCAAACATGAAGCGGAAGATGATTTCAAACATCTGGAAGACCCAGGGCCCTAAGGCGTAATAATACACCACATCGACGAAGAGCCAAATTAAAGAGAACTGGGGACAGATAATCCCTAAGATATTGCCCCTTAAGTTACTGTAATCCCAGAGCCTGACTTTAAAACCCTTAACGAAGATAAGTCCGGCGATAAATTCTAGGAGAATGAGAGATACCCAGATGATGCTTAAAGGGATTAAATCATAGATGGTAGGGCCACTCATGACTTTATTCCCGAACATCTCACCTGTCGGATTAAATAGAATCATGTTTCCCGCGTTTTCATAGAGGACACCGCTAAAAAGAAACATTAAGACGATACCGAAGCCGTAAAGGGGAAGCCAGGGGCCTTTCATAAAGCCTGGGTTGACCCACTTTTTAGCGGATACATATCTTCTAAACAATACTTCTAAACCATAGCCCAACATGCACCCTAAAAGGAACATGGTTAAAATCGATATCACGTATCTGGAAGCAATGATTGTAGCGTCGTTCATGGTTTTATTTTAGAAAGACTTATGCCTTGGTGCAAGAGGGGAAGAAGCGTATAATCGAAGAATGAAAGTCAAAGCTGTCGCCGATAAACTCGTGAAATGTATCAAAGAAGAACTCTCCTTTAAAGATTTTAGCATCACCGAAAGCGATAAAACTGGCATGCTTTCAATCTACTTTAAAAATATCGGTTTCGATGGACTTGAAGTTCCAGTATCCTCAATAATTTACCTATTTGAAACTAACGCGGTACTAATGTCCTTTATCTTACCGAAAGTGAAAGAGGGAATCTCTTTAGATAAGATCGACGAAGTTTTAGATACGAAGATTTTTAAAATCAGTAAAGAACATATCAGTAAGATGGGGGAACGTTTAGTCTTAAGTTCCTATATCCCGAGCATCACCTTATCGGAAGATATCGTCGATTGTTATCTCGCTTTCTGTAACGATTTAGAAACCAGTTTAAAAGATAAAATCAACCTCTTGGCCCAGGAAGATTTAGACTTAGAAATATAAAGATATCGAAATAAATACTTAAGTTTTAGAAGGATATTCTACTTTTTTAAGTCGGAAATATCCGGGGATTGGTTATACCAGGCGAGGGTTTCTGGGGCGATAGAGGTGAAGCGGTAGTGGTTAAAACCGAGGACGTGGTTAATCGCTCTTCTCATCCCGACTTGCATAGCGCTGAAAATAGCTTGCGGGCTACCCATAAAGTTATCTACCCAAGGATCTTGCTTAAAGTCTAACGCGTACCCGTACATATCGAGGTCAATCATTTTTTCATCGATATATTGAACGTTATCGGTGTCGAAAGTGACAGTGGAACCATTATACCCACCACCCATATAGAAGATGGGGAGGTTAGTATAGAGTTTCTTATTTTCTTCGATAAAGAAATCATTAGCCTGAGTTTGAAGTAGTCTTCTAATTGGGAAATAGTCGTCATCAGTGATGGTGACGATTCCAATACCCACGTGCTCGGTGATGAAGTAGGAAAGATTTTGATACATCGTCGCGGTCGTATTTAAGAACTCGACATCCTTCCAGTCGTAGAAACGGGTATCGCCTTTAATGGTTAAATGGGAGGGGGAGGCAGTATACGCCATATTGTTAACTTGGATTTTCATATACATCCCGAGGATCAAGGCGAATAAGGTGCTGATATTGTTTTCGAGATATGGTCCCTGCGGTAAGGTATCCATGCAAATGGCGGATAACCCACTCCGGTAGAAATACGTATGATCCACTGTTGCGGTATTCCCATAGATTAAATTACCATCACCATCAGTAAAGCCGTTAATGTTCGTTAAAGCATTCTTTAAGACTTCTCCAATCATGTAATAGTCTTCGACATTATAAGGGGAAGCAGGGAGTGCCCCAGTATAGCCCTCTAGCCAGTCCATAATCTGCGTATCTTTTAAGATGCCGTACGTTAAAAGTCCATCGGCGTAGCCATTCAATAAGTTATCTTCGTTCTTAACAAAGGGTGTCATCGCGTTGCTTAAGCTATCACTGATCGTCTTTCCATCTTTTAAGGTATAGTTAATCTTTTTGTTACCATCGATATGGTTAGCATCAGCGGCATTCGTGCCCAATTTCAAAAGATATTCCATCCCGTTAGCGAGGTAACTATCTTCAATCGTTAAATCTTTATTGCTGTAGCTTCTAACGACGGTTCTCCCATATTCAAAACGGGAAGAAGTTAAATTGACATTATCCCCGTTAACTTCCACGACAGTTCCAGTATATTGGAGGTTCTGGAAGTTATTTTGGTAGTCATTACAGTTCTTGATATGAGCGTCCACGACTTCAATATTATCCCCGTCGACATAGAGCCCGATATTATCTTGCCCATACAACGCGAAGAGGGGGGACCCATTCGGGTTCTC
>UQOB01000010.1 GCA_900542595.1 uncultured Mollicutes bacterium
GAGCGGTTTCCTCCCTCCCCATTTTACTCGAGATTACCGCGCCATTTTGTAAGGTGAATGGCTACGTTTTAGCTTTAAAAGGTAAGAACGGCAGAAATGAACTGGAAGAAAGCTTAAATGCGAGAAAGATGTTAAAGCTGGAAGTGGTCACCATTCAAGAAGAAAAACTCTTCGATGACGATACGAGAATCAATATTCTCTTTAAAAAGAAAGAAAAAACCGCTCATAGGTACCCCAGAGCCTGGGGAATTATTCAAAAAAGCCCGCTTTAACTTTGGAAAATATTCCGAGTGTTTTAGAATATGTGCTATGGCAAAGACGATTGCGATTTGTAACCAAAAAGGCGGGGTGGGAAAAACGACGACCGCTATCAATTTAAGTAGCGCCCTCGCTCATTTTGGAAACAAAGTATTATTAGTGGATTTTGACCCGCAAGGTAACGCGGGACGCGGTTTAGGCTGCGACGTTTCCACCTTAGAAAAAACAATTTTTGAAGGGCTTTTAGATAACCTCAATTGGAAAGAAATCGCGAGACCCACCAGCGAAAGTAACCTCTATATTCTCCCGTCTAATTTACGCTTAGCATCTTTAGATTCCGTGATGCCGAGAATCAGTAGCAATCGGCCTTTTTACGTCTTGCAAGAATATTTAAAACAAGCCCAAGATAGTTTCGATTACATCATCATCGATTGCCCTCCGAGCTTAGGGCTTTTAAGCATTAATGCCTTAGTCAGTTCCGATAGCGTGATCATCCCCATCCAATGCGAATACTTTGCGATGGAAGCGGTCGCTCCCGTCCTTTCTTCCATAAGTAAAATCCAAGATTCCTATAATCCCAAACTTAAAATTGAAGGTTTCTTACTGACGATGTATGACCCGAGGACAACCTTAGGGACAGAAGTGGTAACGACTGTCCGAGGTTTATTTAAAGAGGACACTTTCTTAACGACGATACCGAGAAATATTTCGATTCCGGAAGCCTCCGCTCGGGGTTTAGCGGTCACCTCTTTTAGGCCCTCCGCTCAAGGGAGTTTAGCGTATTTTGCCTTAGCTCGTGAGGTATTAGATCATGCCTAAAAAGACCTTTAATACCGATTTAACCGCGTTGATTAAGAAGTTCAAAAAGAACGATGTCATCGCGGAAATCGAAAAGGAATACCAAAGGCAAGCCGCGACGACTGTCCCACTTTCTTTAATCGACGATAATAGTTTTATTAAACGTGTTCCTTTAAAAAAGGAAGTCGTTGAACGGATGGCGAAGAGCCTAGAAGAAAAAGGAATCTATAACCCCTTAGTTATCAGGCCGCGTTCCCATCACTATGAATTGATTTTAGGTCGAAGAAGATATTTCGGAGCGAAGAAAGCTAATTTAAAAACCGTGCCAGTCGTCATCACCGAAGCGGAAGATGAAGAAGTCCTTTTAATGCTCCTCGCTGATAATAGGGACATGCGGGACGGAAATATGATTGAAATGGGTTATATCTATGAAGCTCTCGTCACGAAGTTCCATTATACCCAACAAATGTTAGGGGAACTCTCCCATCAATCGAGGTCACAAGTCACCAATACTTTAAGGCTTTTAAAACTTCCGGATAACGTCATTAGAGAAGTAGCGGTTGGTAAATTAAGTTATGGGCACGCGCGAGCGCTCGCTCCGCTTTCCGAAGACGAAATTAACGAGATGGTCTCTTTAATTCATAAGAACCACCTTTCGGTGAGGGATACGGAAATCTTAAGCAAGAAATCCTTAGATAAAGCAGATTTCATCGAACCAAAAGTAGAGGAAAACCCTCTACTTAAAACCTTCGGCATCACCAATATTATCCAAGAAAAAGAAAGACTTCTGCTCACTTTTAAGAGTGAAGAATTGCAGAAGTCGTTCTTGGAGCAAATTAAGAAGCTTACCGATAAATAACGAAGCCGTATTTTGTTAAGACCTCATCCTTTAAGTTATGACTGATAAGGATGTTTTTATTTTTAAGGAGGTCATTAACGTTGATGTCTTTTTCGGTGGGTACTAGTTCATGTAAGACTGGTTCTTCCGTCTTATGATCCTTTAAGGTGATCTTTAAACAGCCATCCTCGTATTTGATTTCAAAATCTAAATCATTGATGTGATAGTCCTTATGGAGTTTGATCAAACTTTGAATCATGTGGTAACGGTCCATGTTCCAAGTGGTTTTATCCCAGATGAACATCTTCCGGCAGTCGGGGTCTTGGTCACCGGTTAAACCGATTTCATCTCCGTAATAGACCATCGGGATACCGGGATACATGAATAAGAAGCTAAAGGCTAATAAGGTCTTATCTTCATCGAAACCACATTCGGTGATGAACCGGGCTTTATCGTGGCTATCGATAAGGTTCATGACGTTATGATTGACCTGATCCTTATACTTCATTTGAAGTAAGGTCACCCGGTCAGCATAGTCTTGCGCATTTTGTGTTTTATTCGCGAGGAAATCAAGGACCGCCGCGGTAAACGGATAGTTCATGATGGAATCAAATTCATCTTGATGGTCAAGGAAAGCGTGCCCATCATGCCAGTTTTCTGCGATGAGGAAGATATCCGGTTTGATGGCTAAGAGTCTTTCTCTCAGTTTTCTCCAGAAAGCGTGAGGAATTTCATCCGCGACATCCATCCGATAACCATCGATGTGATAGTTCTTTAAATAATGTTCACAGATTTTGATGACATATTCTTGGGCGTCTGGATTACTGAGATTGAGTTTCGGCATGTATTTCCCGATGCCGAAGGATTCATAGGTTAATTCATCAGTATTCTTCGCGGTGTCATAGTTATGGAAGATGAACCAATCGAAGTAGGGGCTCTTCTTGCCGTTCTTAACCGCATCAACGAACATCGGGCAATAATACGCGACATGGTTAAAGACTCCGTCGAGGACGATGAGAATATCCTTTTCATGAGCTTTTTTGATTAAGTCATGAAGGTCTTCTTCATTCCCGAAGTCTTCCGCTATTTTGTAGTAGTCATAAGTTTCGTATTTGTGATTACTGACCGCTTCAAAGATCGGAGTGAGATAAAGAGCGTTCACCCCTAAATCTTCTAAATGATCTAAGTGTTTAGTGATGCCTTTTAAGTTTCCACCAGCGTAAGTCATCCGGGTGATGTTGCTATTGTCACCCCATTTGACGTTAACTTTCTTATTGATTGGATGGTCTTCTCCATCGCAGAACCGATCGACGAAGATTTGGTAGAAAATCCGGTCTTTAAATTTCGGGTTAACAGTTAAAACATCGACCGGGTTAATGTAGGGCATCTGGAAGTAGTCATAGTGGCAGGTTTTAAAGTCATAATCACCTTCGGTAATCTTATTTTCACTGTAGAAATAAGTCTTCCCATCTTTGGTGATAATCTTAAATACATAGCCTAATCTCACATCGTCAGTGTGGAGATAGATGTAATAAAAATCGTGGTATTTTGTGGATATTTTTTTCGTTATTTCGATTTCTTTATGTTTATCGAGAATGAAGTATTTGCATTCATATAAGAGATAAACTTTAGCTATATCATCATCCTTTTTGGTTCGAAGGGTGATTTTCATGGTATGAGGATCCACTGGATAGCTATACAGGGACTCATTTCGGTGATAAAGGGCGGAAAAATCCATATATTTTTAAACCTCACCTATAGGATACTAGGTCTTTTTAGTTTTAAAAGGGGTATCGCACCTTTTAGTATCAATGTTTGTATTGTAAAGTTCGTGAAGAGGGTCTTTACACCTTCAAATTTATGATTAAAATATAAGCAACTTCAGGGCGACGAGAATTACGTCGACTGGCGGTATAGCCCGCGAGCGGAAACGCATGATTTGGTGAAATTCCAAGGCCAACGGTAAAGTCCGGATGTTAGAAGGAGACGGGTATCCCCTGGAGTATGGGGATATTTTTTATGTCTTGGGAAATATGGCTTACTTTAATACTCTTAATCCTCTTGATTATTTTCTCGGTCTTATTAGTCGGAAAATATAATGTTAAACCTAGATATAGCTCTGGAAAATTAGTAGCGAGGATCGCGATTTTTGCGGCTATATCCTCGATTCTTTATATTGTTCCGATCTTTAATTTTAATCTTCCTTTTTTACCCTCATTCCTTTCGATTCACTTCGATGAAATACCTTTATTTATTTGTGGTTTTGCCTACGGTCCTTGGGCGGGTATCGCGGCGACGATTGTTAAAACTTTATTAAAGCTTCCGTTCACCAGCACCTTAGGTGTCGGAGAACTGAGCGATTTAATCTTTACTGCCGCCTTCCTACTTCCGACGACTTTAATCTACCGGAAAATGCGGAACCTTAAAGGAGTGGGAATCGGTTTTGCTGTCGGAATGGTCTGCCAACTCATCGTCAGCGTCCTCATGAATATCTATGTGATGTTACCCTTCTATATGTTCGTGATGGGGCTCCCATATGAGGCGATTCTTTCGATGTGCCAACTCGTTAATCCGATGGTGACCGATCTCTCTTGGCCGTACGCGTTGTTCTGCGTTTTACCGCTGAACCTTATTAAGGATGCCGCAGTAATTCTCGTCACCTTTATCGTTTATCGAAAGATTCATATTGTCCTTCGTTTTGAAACAAAAAAAGCTGAGCAATAAGCTCAGCCTTTATGTTCTTTTATATCGCGTTATTCTTCGACTTCGATTGCCGCGACCGGGCAGCTCGCAACCACATCCATGATAGCGGCATTGTCGGTCACTTCACCGATAACTTCGCTCTTGCCGTCCGCCGAGAAGGCAAAGACATCCGGAGCGGCCGAAATGCAAACACCACATCCGATGCAAGCATCAGCATTAATTTTAACTTTCATTCTGAAAAACCTCCAAATTTTTCGTAAGTTAATTATAATCAATCCCCGCTTGATATTCAAAGGAAAGTTTGGGAAGGGATAAGGGGATAAAAAGTTCAGTGCTCATCAATCTTTTTTGCATTTAATTAAGGAACAATGGGAGGTATTAAAAATCTTTTAAAAGAAGGTTCATCAACTTCTTTAGCACATGCTAGAATTCTTGTATGGAGGCTCATTTATGAAAAGAAAATTCTTAGCCTTATTAGTCTTGCCACTCCTTAGTCTGGCAGGCTGCACAGAACCCGTCGATACTAGTGAAACTTCTACTTCAACTAGTGGTCAGACGTCTATCAATAATTCAACCACCAGTTCCACCAGCGTGAAAACCTGGGTGGAAAAAGATCAGGATGGTGACGTGACTGTGTCTTCTGTCCCGTCGGAAATCGTCATCGGCGCGACCAATTCTTATGCCGTTAATTTGACATTCTCTAGAATGGTCATAAACTCAGAAGCGGAATTCAGTGTTTCTGATGAAACTGTTCTTCCTTTAGAGGCCTTAAATTACAGAGGAATCGGGGACGGCAGCCAGACAACGAACGGCGTTGTTTATATCGACGCTACTAAGCTTACGAAAGCGGGAGAAGTGTATCTCGAAATCGCGGTGTCTTCCCCCAACACCAGCGGTCAAGGAGGAACAGTGACGGTTAAACTCAATGTCGTTGAAACTCCGGACGTTACTTACTGGAAAGAAACATTGAACTTTGAAGGGACTTCTGACTTCTTAAAGATTAAACTTGAAGAAGGGCAAAAACTCGTGGTTCAATTTACCGATGATGACCATGTTCTCGGGACTCCGAACCCCAATTTAGCTGGGGAAGAGAATGATGGCTACAACTGGTTTACCAGAGACATTTCACCCTTACTTCAAGGGGAAGATAGTGTTCCGGTCACCTTTGATTATGCGGTAGGGCACCATACCCGTCTGACTGTTTATATTCAAGGTGCTGATGGGAGAGTTGTTAATTTCTACCGCCTCTTGAACACGATGGGTAGTGGAAGTACGCAAACTGGCTTCAATCAATTTGATGCGAAAAGCGGTCTTCTCACCTTTATCAATGAAAACATCAGCCTCGATTTAACGATCACTGACGAAACATATAGTTAATCGCTAAAAGAAGAATTTATCTAATTTTTCTTTTTTGTTGGCTTTCCTTTTGACTAATTCATTTAGAAGGCAAAGCTTGCTTAATTGCCCAATAAATTTCTCTCTCATTTCGCCTTTTTAAGGTGGAGAAGAAAGCCGATAAGGGGTAAAATCTTTAGTATGAAAACTCGATACGAAAAATGGCGCCATTATCGAAAGAGAATTGAGAATACTCCCGATAGTGGTTTTGAGGTCGAGAAAAATATCAGTGAACGGCCCCAAACTCCGGAGGATGTCTTAGAGCTTTCGAAGACTATTCGAAGCGATAACGCGATAAGTTTGGATCAGTACGGAGTGAAGAAGAAAAAGCCCACCCTTTTCTTAGCTTATGAAAAGCAAAAACGCTTATTCCTTCTTTTGAAATTTGGTCTTTTATTGTTAGCCATCGTCGGGTTGATTTTGTTATATTTCTTTTGGGTCATTTAGGAGTAGTTATGGATAAAAATATCGCAATAGCCATTGATGGGCCGGCCGCTGCCGGAAAGAGCACGGTCGCTAAAATTGTCGCTAAGCTCTTAAATTTTACTTATATCGATACTGGAGCGATGTACCGGGCTTTTACCCAAGCGGTCATTAAGAAAGGCTTAGACCCGAAAAGCGAAGAACAAGCGGTCACTTTGATCGATGGAATTTCGATTGAACTCAATGAAGATGGAACTGTTATCTGTAACGGAGAAGATGTTACTAAAATCATTAGAGAACCCTTAATTTCTGGGAATGTTAGTTATATTGCAGCGATGAAACCCGTGCGGCTCGCTTTGGTGGAACTCCAAAGAAAGATGGCAGCCAAAAAGAGTGTCGTCATGGATGGGCGGGATATCGGAACTTATGTCCTTCCGAACGCGGATGTGAAAATCTATCAGATTGCCAGCGTGGAAACCAGAGCCATCCGCCGTTACGAAGAAAACTTGGAAAAAGGCATTAAATGTACCTTAGAAGATGTGCAAGCGGATGTGAGAAAACGCGATTACATCGATTCTCACCGGGAATTTGCTCCTTTAAAAGCCGCTCCCGATTCAGTCCTCATCGATACTTCCTTCATGACCATTGATCAAGCTGTGGAGGCGGTTTTACAAGTTGTTTACGAGAAAACCGGCATTAAACCATGCCGTTAGGAACAGTTGCCTTAGTTGGGTCTCCATCCAGCGGTAAATCCACGATTTTTAATCGTATCGTCGGGGACCGGCGTTCCATCGTTGAAGAAACCCCTGGCATTACTCGTGACCGGCTCTATAGCAAAGCCAACTGGTTAGGGCACGATTTTACGATTATCGATACTGGTGGTCTTCAGATAAAGGACGCTCCGTTCCAAGAAGAAATTCGAGCGCAAGTGGAAGTGGCAATTAAAGAAAGCGACCTTATCGTCTTTGTGGTCGATGGGAAACTTGGCTTAACTTCTAATGACCGCTATATCGCTTCCCTCCTTCAAAAAACGAATAAGCCTATCATTTTGGTTTGTAACAAAATCGATAGCATTCAAGAGATTGCTAACCAATCGGAATTCTATGCTTTAGGGATGGGGGAGCCGATGGTTGCCAGCGGCGCTCACGGCATCGGAATCGGTGATTTATTGGACCAAATTATCAAAAAATTACCGCAAAAAGAGGATATTCTTTACGATAATGCGATTTCTTTTAGCTTGATTGGACGTCCAAACGTCGGGAAATCTTCCTTAGCAAACTGTATCTTAAAACAAGATAGATCCATCGTCAGTAACATCAGTGGAACAACCAGAGACTCTGTTGATACTCCCTTCAGCTATGAAGGACAAAACTTCGTCGCGATTGATACAGCGGGCCTTGTTAAACGGGGAAAGATTTATGAAGCTATTGATAAATATGCTGCCTTACGAGCCGTTAAAGCGGTCGAACGAAGTGAGATTGCTCTTTTAGTGTTAGACGGGGAAACTGGTATTGTTGAACAAGATAAACATGTTTCCTCTTTAGCAACGGACAGTAAAAAAGCCGTTATCATCATCGTCAATAAATGGGACATGAAAAAGAAAGACGAAAATAAAAACGAATATACTGAACAAATTAGGAAAGAATTTAAGTTCTTGGAGTACGCTCCAATTCTATTTGTCAGCGCGAAAACCAAAGAAGGTACTAACAAAATCCTTCCGATGTTAATGACGGTTCATGAAGCATTCAATCGAAGAATTCCTACTTCCTTATTAAACCAAATTATTAGAGAAGCCCAGGACATGAATCCATCGCCCTATTTCCATCACAATCGTTTAAAGATTTCTTATGCCTCGCAAGTAGCGGTGGCCCCGCCGACCTTTGTCATGTTCTGTAACGACCCTAAGAGCGCTCACTTTTCCTATACCCGCTACCTTGAAAACCAAGTTCGGGAGAAGTTTGATTTCAGCGGAACCCCAATCAATATCATCTATCGTTTTAAGAAATAATTCGGTATAGAACTTTCTCTTGATTATTGAATAGGGAAAAATTTTCTAAATAATTTTTTGTTAGTTATTTTCAAGATTTTTAAAATAAAAATAAGAAAAGGCTTGAATTGTAAATATGATATAAAAACCTAAAACATTCGATGAAATCGACATTTTTCCATTTGTAAACCATGAAAGCGCTTTCTTTTTTCTATCTTTAAGGGTAATTTTAATATTTACAATTTTATATTTTCTACGAATATTACTAAACTTTTTTGCAAAATTTTATTTGAAAAATCATTCATGTAATGATACCTTAAAGTCACAATTAACCAGAATATAGGAGGACACTCATGAATAAGGCTGAATTAATTGAAAAAGTTGCAGCAGCAGCGGAACTTTCCAAAAGAGATGCTGATGCGGCGGTCAACGCTTTGATCAATGTGATCGAAGAAGCCCTCGTCAAAGGGGAAGAAGTCAAGATTACTGGCTTCGGGATCTTCCAAAAGAAACATCGGGCGGAAAGAAAAGGGACCAATCCTTCTACTCAAGAAGAAATCACCATCCCGGCCAGCACCACTGTTGCTTTCAAACTTAGCAAAACTCTTAAAGAAAAACTCAACTAATTATTCCTTAAGAAATAAGGCTCTCCCTCGGGAGAGCTTTTTTATGCTATTGTAGACAAGGAAATATTATGAAAAACCAAGTCCAAATTGAAAAAGTTATCTCCTTCCGTCTCGCCTTGCTGGATTCTTATAAAAAGCTCGGCCTCAATGAAAATGAAACGATGGTTATCCTCCTCATCGATTATCTTTTAAGCCAGGGTAATTCTTTGATTACCTCTGACCTTTTAAGTCTAAAGATGACCCTCCAACCAGAAGAAATCGATGGTATCTTAGTAGAACTCTTAAATAAGAAATATCTCTCTTACAAAACTGAAGAAGGGAAATTGGTTACTTCCATCGAGAACATTAGGAAGATTGTCTATTCTGAGATAAAAAAGACCTTAACCTGGGAAGTTAAGAAAGAAAGCGTCCAAAAGGATGAAAGCTTAATTAGTGACCTTTATTCCCTCTATGAAGATAAAGCTTCGCAGCCCTTATCACCCTTAGAAAAAGACACGATTGTCTCCTGGCTTAAGAATGGCTATAGCGAAGAAGAAATTAAAAATGCGGTGCTTGATACTGCTAGATTTAAAAAACTAACGATTAGAGAAGTGGAAAGAACTTTAAAAGCTAAAAGACGTGCAAAAGATCTTTCGGAAGAAGGCGTGAGCGCGATAAAGGATAATTACGATAAATCGATTGCGGAGACCTTAGAAAATGCCAAGAAACTCTGGGGCGATTGATATCAATCTTTTAATCAATTTTTTAAAGCAACGTTATCCCGACAGTAAATGCGCGCTAATCTTTCATAATGATTATCAGCTTTTAGTTTCGATTATCTTATCCGCTCAGACGACCGATAAAGCCGTCAATAAAGTAACGCCGGCTTTATATGCGAAATATCCTAATTTTCACGCTTTAGGTTTAGCAACCCCTGAGGAAATTGCCCCTTATATTAAGTTATTAGGCCTCTATAAAAGTAAGAGCTTCAATCTCTCTAACCTCGGGAAAATCGTCGATACAAAACCTCTTCCCTTAGATTTTAATGAACTTGTTAAACTACCAGGTGTTGGACGAAAAACCGCGGGAGTCTTCCTTTTAGAAAAGGGTATCGCGAGCATTTTCCCGGTCGATACGCACATTAAAAGAATCAGCAATCGTTTGAAATTAAGCACTTCCAGTGACGTCAATAAAATCAGCCAAAGATTAAGCAAGATTATCCCGAAACCGGAATGGTTTTTCTTGCATCACGCGTTAATTACCTTTGGGAGAGATTTATGCTCTGCACAAAAACCGAAGTGTGAGGAATGTGACTTAAAAGAACATTGCCCTTTTTATTTAAAGAAAACTTCGTCGACCACTTTTAAATAATCGTACCGAGGGGATAAACCTTCCGGGACTTCATAACCTTCTTTTTGAATGAGGTCCATTGGAATCGATTTCCGAGGTTTCTCCCGGTAGAATTTACAGATGAAATCCGCTTTTAAGAGATAAGTCTTTTTTAAGGTGTAGCAATCGATAAGAAAGAACGCGATACCGCCGTGGAAGATGATTCTTTCTAAGTGTTCAATCTGCTGGATGGGAATATTGTGAAGCGGGAAGGAAGTTTTACTCTTCACACTTTTGGCTTCGAAATCGACGTAACGACCTTTGTAGATCCCGTTATAGTCAGTGGTGGATTGTTTTTCAAAGTAAGCTTGGGTGATTAAAGCGCCTCGGCTATAGTCGACTCTGACGACATTAATGGGAGTGGGTCTTTTATAGATGACCGCGATATTGTGGAGCAAATAAAAGTCATTGCTTTCATTTAAGTCCTTTTCAAAATCCATTCCGAGATTAGCTAAAGCTAAATTCTTCTTATGGATCTTCGGCGCTTTTTCTTTCTCAGTTTTTGGGAAAATCCCTTTTGGATAATTAACCATTGATGTCTTTTTCGATTTCGTCCTTTAAATCGCTTAACGTTACCGCTTCCCCTTGACTTAATTTTAAAAGAAGATTTTTAACTGGGAACGGCATCTTGCGATTTCGGATGATGGTTTTTAAATATTCTTCTTTAACGAGCTCGACGTCTTTTAAGAAATGATCATAGAGGTGGAGTAAATCTAAAGCATCGTTTTTAGCGTCATGGCTTTTTCCAACTTCCTCAATTTTGAAGAGTTCTAAGTAGTGCTTAAGCGAGAGATATTGTCCGTAATCATCGGTGATATATTGGCCTAAGTAACTTGCGAAATCCCAATGGTTTTTCAACAAATGATGGGTCCAAGGATGATTGCAATCGTCATTAGCTAAAGTTGTCGCGTTCAAGATATCTCGATCACTCGAACTAAAAGTCACGAACAAGGCTTGGCCGAATTCATAACCGACATATTTTTTAAAAAGTTTCTGAGCTTCTTTAAAAGGAACACCTTCTTTTTTAATGATTTCATCGGTGATGCCGGTCAACTTAGTTACATATTTTCCCACTGGTTCTTTGGGGATGACGTAAAGGGAGAAGGGTTTAGAGATTTTAGTGATGCGATAGTCTTCCCCGATCGTCGCTTTAACCGCTCCAATCTGGATGAGATGATGATGGATTTGGGTGGCTTCAAAATCTAAAAATACCAGCGTTTTCCTGTTGTTTAAGATCTTTTTTAAATTTTTCATCGGGCATATATTAGCATGTTTACAAATATAAACAGGACTAAATACGAATATTTCCTTTTAAAATCAGTGAAAAAATTCTGAAACATTCCTTCTTACTCTCGCTTTAATTTAAGAACTTTTTTCCATATAATGGAAAGCGGTATGAAGTACGAGCTGAGATTATCGCCCAAAACCATTTTGGACAAAAAATTCACCAAAGGGGTTAAAGGCTATAAAGCGGTCGAGGTTGATGAATTCCTCGATATGGTCATTCAAGACTACGCGACATTCGAACAATACCAAAAAGATGTTGCTCTTCATATCGATAAATTAGAAGAGGCTCTAAGGAAAGCAAAAGAAGAGAAAGCGGAGAAGGCTTCGGACCGGGATCTCAAAACGAGAATTCGGGACTTAGAAGTGGAAAATGCTTCCCTTCATAAAAAGCTTGACGGCATTAAACCAGGGGATAATCCGAGCATTGAAAACCTTCAATACATTCAACGCATCAACCGCTTAGAGCAATATCTACATATGATCGGGGTTGACCCGACCACCATTCGATAGTAACCCGGTCTAAGCAGCTGCTAGGCCTTTGGCTTAGAGGAAAGTCCATGCTCGCATAGCCTGCGATGGCTATAACGTTTGCGCTGAGGGAAAAGATAACCTCAGGTACGCGGGAGCGCGTAACGGCGGTGAATAGTCTCCTCGAGACTAGGAACCTGAAAGTGCCACAGAGACGAGACCGTCAGCGATGACGGGATGAAACGCGGTAAACCCCACAAGCGAGAAACCCAAATTTGGTAGGGGAAGGAGCCACCTGAATTGAAGGGGACGCTCCCAGAGAAATCTGAGATTAATTGCTGCCTAATACAAAACATGGCTTACTGGACCGGGACTCACTGAGGAAACATTATGAACATTCCCACTAAGATTACTTTTAGCCGCATCGTGCTGGTGATTCTTTTGATTACGGGTTTAATCGTCCTTGATTACATCCCGCAGGAATACACCAATATCATGCTGGGGAATAGTCAAATCAATATCATTTATTTTGTATCGTTCTTTATTTTCTTTATCGCTTCCAGCACGGATTTCTTAGATGGCTATCTCGCAAGAAAATGGCACCAAGTCACTAATCTCGGGAAGTTCTTAGACCCGATTGCTGATAAGCTTTTAGTCGATTCGATGTTGATTTTCTTGCTCCTTCCCCATTATGGAAGCAGCAATTTAACCTTCCCCATCTTTGCGGTCGTCATCATGATTGCGAGGGACCTTGTCGTCGATGCTTTACGGAGTATCGCGGCCAGTAAAGGGGTCGTTTTGGCCGCTAATATATTCGGTAAGATTAAGACGGTCTTGCAGATGTTATCAATTTCCTTAGTCTTACTTAATGGCTGGCCGTTCTCCTATTTCGATAGCACTTGGAACCCAGCCTTAAGAATTACCAGCTTTATCATTTATTTAACGACCCTAGTTAGCCTTTTATCCGGGGTAATTTATGTCGTCCAGAACTTCAAAGTTTTAAAGGAGGATAAACATGATTGATTTTGAAAAATGCAGGAGGGCTCTTAAAGCCTTAGAGCTTCATCACTTAACTTTAGGAAGCATTGAAAGCATCACCGGCGGCTTATTTGCCAGTAGCTTAACCACCATTCCTGGGTCTAGTGAAGTCTTTAAAGGCGCATACGTCACTTATTGTTCCGAGTTAAAAGAAAAATTACTTGGGGTTCCAAGTGAACTCATTGAAAAACATGGAGTGGTCAGCCAAGAAGTCGCCAATGAAATGGCGATTAGAGGTAGAAAGAAACTTGGTGTTGATGTCGCAGTGGCTTTCACCGGAAACGCTGGTCCAACCGCCGAACCTGGCCGAGCGGGGGTCGGGGTCGTCTGCATGGCGATTTCCACCAAATACGGTCTCATTGAACTTCAACAAGAATTTCAAGGATCCCGGCAAGAAGTTCGGGAACGAAGCGTCGATATGATGCTCGACCAATTAATCGCGATTTTTTCTTGAGACTTTTTTCAAGTTTCGCGCCTATAAACTATTGAGAGGTGAATTATGGTTAAAGAAAAAAGCGGGGGACTCATCGATAAAGATGATGCCTTAAAAGAAGCCTTAAAAGCGATTGAAAGAACGTATGGAAAAGGATCGGTAATGTTGATGGGGGAAAAGACCCACGTCGACGTCGATGCGATTCCCAGCGGTTCTTTGCTTTTAGATGAAGTTTTAGGTGTCGGAGGGTATCCGAGAGGAAGAATAGTTGAAATTTATGGTCCGGAAAGTAGCGGTAAAACAACTTTAGCGCTCCACGCGGTAGCGGAAGCCCAAAAGAAGGGTGGAAGAGCCGCTTACGTGGACGCGGAACACGCTATCGATCCGGAATATGCTGCTAAATTGGGAGTCGATATCGATGAACTCATTCTTTCCCAACCCGATAGCGGTGAACAAGCCTTAGAAATCGTCGATATGTTAGCCCAAAGTGGGGCGATCGATATCATCATCGTCGATAGTGTCGCCGCCTTAGTCCCCCAAGCGGAACTCGACGGTGTCATGAGCGATAATCAAGTCGGGCTTCAAGCCCGGTTAATGTCCAAGGGGATGAGGAAGCTGGCCGCTATTCTCGATAAGAGCGGGTGCCTGGTTATCTTCATTAACCAATTAAGAGAAAAGGTCGGGGTTATCTACGGGAACCCGGAAACGACGCCGGGCGGAAGAGCCTTAAAGTTCTACGCGACCATCCGATTGGATTTAAGACGAGCGGAAGCCATCAAAGCCGGAGCGGACCTCATCGGTAACTCCGTGAAAGTTAAAGTGGTTAAGAATAAAGTTGCCCCGCCCTTTAAAGCGTGCCAAATCGATATCATCTACGGAAAAGGCATCAGTAAAGAAGGGGAAATTCTCGACTTAGCGGTCGAACATAATTTCGTCAATAAAACCGGCAACTGGTATGAATATAACGGGGAAAAGATCGGTAATGGCCGAGAAGCCGGAAAGAGCTGGCTTAAAGAGCACCCTGATATCAGCCAAGAACTAGAGAATAAAATCCGAGCAATTTTTAAAGAAGATGCGAAATAAAAATAACGTTATCTTTTGATATATTTTAGTTTTGCAAAGATATTCTGATATTCCAAAATCTCAGTTAGCCTAATCTGACATTTTGGTGTGGCAAAAGTTTCTAAAAAGGTTAAACTTTCCTTGTGCGATAGCACAACGGACTATGGCAAAGGTCCCGCTAAACTCTGAATCTACAACAAAATAGATGAAGTACCCCTTTCTTAGCGGTGCTTTTACGTAGGACGTCGATATACAGGAGAGAAAAATGAATCTTTTTAAGTCTTTACCTCTCTTGGCGAGTCCTTTGGATACCAGCTATTGGATTATCATTGTCGTCGCGGCCCTCATCGTCGGGATGGCGGCGGCTGCCCTCATTCTGCTTTTAATTCCCACGTTCAAGAAAAAAACTTCCAACCGGGAAGCCAAGAAAATCTTAGCGGAAGCGGAAACGAAAGCCGAAAGAATCGTCAAGAATGCGCAGTTAGATGCCAAACAAGAAACTTACGAAGCCAAACAACAAGCCCAAGCCGAAATTCGGCAGATGAAGCAAGAAGTCTTAGCCCAACAAGCGAAACTCGATGCTCGGGAACAATCGTTAGATAATCGGGATAATGCTTTAATCAATAAAGAGAACGCTCTCGATAGCAAGAACGATTTCTTAACCCAAAAAATCGCGGCGACCGATAAGAAATCTCAGGAATTAGACGCCAAGATCAATTCCATCATCACCGAACTTGAAAAAGTCAGCGGGATGTCGGTCAAAGAAGCTCATGACGAAATCATGAAGCGGGTGGAAAGCAAGATGACGACCGAAATCGCCGTCTATATCAAGAACGCCGAAGATGAAGCGGAAGCGCAAGCGGAAGAAAAGGCCAAGAACCTTTTAGCTTTAGCCTGCGATAAATACGCGCAAGAAGTTACCACCGAAAGAACAGTGCAAGTTATCAACCTACCGAACGATGAACTCAAAGGGCGGATCATTGGCCGGGAAGGAAGAAACATTCGGGTCTTAGAACAAACCTTAGGGGTCGATTTAAATATCGATGATACCCCGGAAGTCATCACGATTAGTTGCTTCGATCCCATTCGGAGAGAAATCGCCAGAAGAACAATGGACATCCTCGTTAAAGATGGCCGGATTCAACCGGGAAGAATCGAAGAAATCGCTGCTAAGATGAAGAAAGAGGTCATGAATGACGCTCAAAAAGCCGGTGAACAAGCCGCTCAAAGCTTAGGACTTTCGAGAATTAATAGAGAACTCTTAGGCTACTTAGGGAGACTTAAATACCGGACCTCTTACGGGCAAAATGCCTTAGATCACTCGATGGAAGTCGCTCATTTAACCGGCATCATGGCCGCCGAAATGGGCTTAGATCAAAACCTCGCGAAACGAGCGGGTTTACTCCACGATATCGGTAAGGCGGTGTCCTTTGAAAAAGAAGGAAGCCACGTGGAACTCGGGGCCGAACTCGCTAGACGCTACAACGAACCGGAAGTCGTCATCAATAGTATTGAAAGCCACCACGGTGACGTTGAAGCGACATCCATCATCAGTAATTTAGTCGCGGCCGCTGATACCTTAAGCGCAGCGCGGCCTGGAGCGAGAAGTGAAACCCTTGAAAGCTATATCAAACGGATCAGCAAACTCGAAGAAATCGCTAATAGCTTTGAAGGAGTGGAAAAGAGCTTCGCGATGCAAGCGGGCCGGGAACTCCGGGTCATGGTTATTCCGGACAAAGTCAGCGATGAAAACACTGTTGTTTTAGCGCAAAAGATCAAAGACGAAGTCGAAAAGAATCTTACTTATCCGGGACAAATTAAGATCTCGGTCATCCGGGAATACCGGGCGATTGAAACGGCTAAGTAATATGCGAATTCTCTTTTTTGGGGATATCGTTGGGAGGGTAGGGCTCAAAGCCCTATTCTCCTTTTTACGTAAACCGGAGTATGCCTCTGCGGATTTAATAATCGCGAACGGGGAAAATGTCACCGATGGTAAGGGTATTTCGAAGGAAGACTATTTCTCAATGACCAATCATGGCATCGCTTTCTTTACCTTAGGTAACCACTATGATTCCAAGAAGAGCATCCGACCGATGTTTAATAACGCGGAAGACTTAGTCTTTCCTGCAAATCTTTTGGAACAAGACCCTTTAAAACAGGTGAGGACAGTGAAGATTGGGAACACCCATATTGTTATCACTTCTTTACTTGGGCAAGGCTTCAGTAGCTATGAAGTGAAGAATCCTCTCTACGTCTTCGATGAGATTTATAAGGCATATCCCAATAGTTTCCACTTTGTGGATTTCCATGGGGAAAGTACGTCTGAAAAAAAGATCTTTGGTTTCTACGTGAGGGATAGAGCGAAGGTCGTGGTCGGCACCCATACGCATGTGCAGACTAACGATTTACAGCTCTTATCACCGAACACTTTATTTATGAGTGACGTCGGGATGTGCGGCGCTTCAAAGAGCGTTATCGGTTTTAACTTCGAAAGCGTTTATAATCGTCTTTACCTCAATGAGGGAAGGTTTAAGGTTGAAGAAGAAGGAGCGATGTTGATAAATGGTGTCGACATTTCTTTTTGCCCAGATAAGCAGTGCTTCGTAGAATACCACGTGATTAAGGAGGAAATTAATGATGTTGAAAGATAAATTACCTAATAAATTTGAAGCGGTGAAGAGGAATAATCTTTCCTATACCTCCGATAAAAAACAGGTTCCTGAGAATGTTAAAAAGTTCTTAACGGGTAAAAAATATTTTATTAGAACCTTTGGCTGCCAAGCCAATGTCCGTGATGAAGAAGTCATGGCTGGTTATTTAAAAGAAGCCGGGATGGAAAAAACCGATGATAAAGCGTTAGCGGATGTCGCGATTATTAACACTTGCGCGGTGCGGGAGAACGCGGAAGATAAGGTATACGGCGAAATCGGAAGCTATAAAGCCAATTACGAAAAGAATAAAGATTTCATCCTCATCGTCAGCGGCTGCGTTATCCAAGAAGAAGGGATTCCCAGCAGTTTAAAGAAAAGTTATCCCTGGGTTTCTCTTTTCTTAGGAACTCATGAATTAAATAACCTACTAGACTATTTATCGCAATACTTAAGAGACCATAAAACCTTGATTCAAGCCGGTTCTTTAGTGAAAGAAGTGGTGGAAAATCTTCCTTCGGTAAGACTTTCTTCTTACACCTCTTACGTTAATATTTCTTATGGCTGCGATAAATATTGCACCTACTGCATCGTCCCTTATACCCGGGGTCATGAACGAAGTCGAAAGTTGAAAGATATCTTAAAAGAATGCCGTTCTTTAGTGGAAGATGGGTATAAAGAAGTCACCTTATTAGGGCAAAACGTCAATAGCTACGGCTTAGATTTTAAAGATGGTACGAACTTTGCGAGCCTTTTAGAAGAAGTAGCCAGACTCGGATTCTACCGGGTAAGGTTTTTAACTTCTTACCCTTCCCAATTCACAAAAGAAATGATGGAAGTGATGGCGAAGTATCCGAACATCTGTAAGTGTCTCCACCTACCCGTCCAAAGCGGTTCCACTTCCTGCTTAAAAAGAATGGGAAGACGTTACACGCGGGAAGAATATTTAGCCTTAGTTAAACAGCTAAAAACCTTGATGCCGGATTTAGCTTTAACGACCGATATCATCGTCGGTTTTCCCGGTGAAACAGAAGAAGAATTTAAAGATACTTTAAGCTTAGTGAAAGAAGTCGGCTATAGCTCCGCGTTTACGTTTATTTATTCTCCGAGACCTGGAACACCGGCCGCTTTGATGGAACAAGTGCCAGCCGAAATTAGTCACCGTAGGTTTGATAAACTTAAAGAAGTGGTGGAAGAATGCACGAAAAAAGCTTCCGACGAAATGGTCGGCAAAGTCTATAGTGTTCTCATCACCGGACCCAGTAAGAAGAACAGCGAGATTGTTTCCTCCTACACTGAAAACGGAAAACTCATTAACTGCCCCGGACCGGAATATTTAACCGGCATGGTAGCGGACGTCCACATTGATGCTTCTCACGTCTATAGCCTTCAAGGAACCTTCCTTAAGAAGCCTTGGGAAATCGCTTTTGATAACCAAAGATTCGTCTTCCAAAGACGGAAGGATTTAATTGAAGAATTAAGAAAAGTTGAAGATCAAGATAAGTGGATTGAAGACTACATTAAAAACGAAAAAACTTTGCAGAAAGTCATGCAAAAAGAAGATATTGCGTTATTTGATGCGGTAAAATACCTGAAAAATGTCATTGCGGGTATTCCTTACCCTTTAAGCTATGAATAAGAAAACAGTTATTGTTTTAGCCGGTCCGACCGCTAGCGGAAAGAGTGAGATGGGGCTCGCTTTTCATAAGCTTTTTCCGGAGATAGAAATCGTTAATGGCGACCCTTTTCAATGCTATAAAGAGTTAGAATTACCGACCTGCGCGCCATCCGAAAGCGATAAACTCCAAGCTCCTCATCATTTGTATTCTTTCCTTCCAATCACTCAAGCTTATGACATCCATGCTTATCAAAAGGATGCGAGAGAAACAATCGATAAACTTTTGAGTGAAAATAAAATTCCCCTCTTAATCAGCGGAAGTGGGCTCTATTTAAGGAGCGCTCTTTATTCTTATAACTTCCTTTTAGAAGAGGAAGATAAACTGGATGATTTAGATACTAAAAGTGATGAGGAACTCTTTAAACTTCTAGAAGAAATCGATCCGGAAGAAAGTAAGAAACTTCATCCTAACAATAGAGTTAGAGTTCTGAGAGCCATCCGTTTTTATAATTATCACCACATATCCAAAACCGATTATTTAAAAGATAATAAAGCCGAACCCATCTACGATATCATCGGGCTTTATGTGGTGAGAGATCGAGATGAACTCTATCGTCGAGCGGACCTCCGAGTCGATAAACTCTTTAAAGAAAATCTTCCCGAATATGTTTCCAATCTCTTTAAAAAGTATGGAATGGAGTGCCCGGCTTTTAAGGCGATCGGAGTAAAAGAATTTATTCCCTGCTACAAGGGTGAACGCTCTTTAGATGAAGTTAAGAACAACATTAAGCTAAACACTCGACACTACATTAAGCGACAAGAAACCTTTTTCCGTCATCAGTTTAACTTTCAAAGTATCCACAACTTAGAAGAAGCCGTAAAATATCTTCGTGGAACAAAGATTAGTGAGAAATAGTCTCCTTTACTCGGAAGATGTGATGAAAACTTTCAGCGAAGCGAAAGTTTTAGTCTGCGGTCTTGGGGGCGTCGGAGGAACGTGTTTCGCTGCTCTCTTAAGAAGCGGCTTTAATCATTTGGTGATTGTTGATTTTGATACGGTGGAAGAAAGTAACCTCAATCGTCAGATTCTTTTTAACGTTGACTCTTTAGGAAAAAGAAAGACGGATGAAGCGGTTAATTATGCGAAGAAAATAAATCCCAATATCGAAATATCTCCTTATTTCATGAATATTTCGAAAGATAATATCAATGATTTACCATGGAAAGATATCGATTACATGGTCGACTGCATCGATGATGTCGAAGCGAAAATCCTCCTGATTGAGAAGAGTCGAGAGTTAAATATTCCTCTAATAATTTCTTTAGGAACAGGAAATCGTTATAACTCTTTAGCCTTAAAAGTAGTATCTTTAAATCAAACTCACGATGATCCGTTAGCGAGAAAGTTCCGTGATGAGCTAAAAAAGCGGGGTATTCCGTTAACCGGTCTTCAAGTTGTTTTCTCGGAAGAAAAACCTAAAGTCAGCGGGAAAGTTGTTGGTTCCACAATGATTGTTCCGAGCGCGGCTGGTTTACTATTAGCTTCCGAAGTCATGAAATACTTTGAAAGGATGAGCTATGTTAAAGATTGAAACGATTGCGAAAAAAGCCGGGATTCCTAAAAAATACCTTGAACCTTATGGCTTTTATAAAGCCAAGATTTCTCCTGACTATTATGCTTCGATTAAGAACAATAAAGATGGTAAGTTAATCTTGATGACCGCGATAACTCCGACGAAAGCCGGGGAAGGAAAAACCACGAGCGCTATTGCGTTAGCCGACGGCATGAAAAAAATCGGAGAACAAGCCATGCTCTGTTTACGGGAACCTGCCTTAGGACCGGTCTTCGGCCTTAAAGGTGGGGCGACTGGTGGTGGTAAGGCCACTGTTGAACCTTCGAACGAAATCAATCTTCACTTCACCGGTGACATGCACGCTTTAACCTCATCCATCAGTTTAATCAACGCGATAATTGATAATTATTTATATCAAGGTAATCCCTTAAATATTGATCCGAATAGAATCATCTTTAAAAGAGCGGTCGATATGAATAATCGGGATTTAAGAGAAATCACGATTGCGGAAGGCGAGAAGAATGGTGTTCAACATCAAAGCGGTTTCCAAATTACAGTCGCTAATGAATTGATGGCTATCCTTTGTTTAACCTTAGATGAAAATGATTTCTTAAGACGCTTAGAAAAGGTGGTTGTTGCTTATACCTACGACAATAAACCGGTGACTGTCAAAGATTTAAAAGTCACTCATGCGGTGATGAGGTTAATGAAAGAAGCGTTAAAAGTTAACCTCGTTCAAACGAAAGAGAATAACCCCGTGTTCATTCATGGTGGGCCTTTCGCTAATATCGCTCATGGATGTAACTCCTTAATTGCCACGAGAACCGCCTTAAAGATGGCTCCATACGTCATCACCGAAGCGGGTTTCGCCTCTGACTTAGGAGCGGAAAAATTCTTCGATATTGCCTGTCCTAATGGAAATCTTCACCCCGATTTAGCGGTCCTTGTTTGTTCAATCAGAGCCCTTAAACTTCACGGCGGCCAACTGTTTAAAGATTTAAATGATGAAAACTTAGAAGCGTTAGAAAAAGGTCTACCTAATCTATTCGTTCATTATGAGAATCTTCAAAAGTTTAAGTTACCGGTGGTAATCGCGATTAACCATTTCCCCGGTGACACTGATAACGAAGTTAAACAATTAGAAAAAGTTTTAACGGAAAAGAACATCCCCTATGCTTTCTTAGATGGCTATTTAAAAGGCGGGGAAGGCAGTAAAGACTTAGCTAGGTTAGTGGTTAAAATTTTAAAAGAAAAAGAAAGCTACTATGAACCTCTCTACACTGACGACATGCCTTTAGAAAAGAAGATTGAAATTGTCGCCAAAGAAATCTATCGGTCAAAAGATGTAGTTTATTCTGATAAAGCTCTTGAACAACTAAAAGAGTTCAAAGAAGAAGGACTTGATAATTTAAAGGTTTGTGTCGCTAAAACCCCGAATAGTTTAAGCGATGACCCGAAACTGTTAGGCGCTCCGCTAGGAAATACTCTTCATATCCGGGAAATTAATCTCTCAGCTGGAGCGGGTTTCATCGTCCCTTTAACCGGGGAAGTGATGACGATGCCGGGCCTCCCTAAAAATCCTTTAGCGGTCAAGATGGAGGATGAACCGTGGTAACTGATTACCAACTTTACGATATCGTGGAGATGAAAAAGCCCCATCCCTGCGATAAAAGGAGCAAGAAATTCCAGATTATCCGGGTAGGCGCTGATATCAAGATTAAGTGCCTCGGCTGCGGGCGAGTGATCATGCTTGATCGAGCGGACTTCAATGACCGCATCCAAAAAGTTATCTCTCACGAAACTGGTCCCCTAAATTAAGGGGACTTTTTTCATTTTCCCTCCTAGAAATAAGTGGAGGGAGTCATGCTGAAGCTTAGAAATATTTTCAAAGAATACACAACCACCGGGGAGATGAAAGTCATCCTCAACAATGTTTCGTATGATTTCCCTCCTTCCGGTTTTGTCACCATCCTCGGGGAAAGTGGAAGCGGGAAAAGCACCTTGCTCAATCTTTTAAGTTTGAACGAAAAGCCGACGAGTGGCGAAATTCTCTATGATGGAGAAGATATCAGCCATTTTAAGGAACACGAAATCGAAGCCTTCCGACGAGAAGAGATCGGGTTTCTATATCAAAAATTCAATCTCTTCCCTGAATTAACTGCCTTCGAAAACATCGTTATTCCCTTAAAGATTAAAGGGATGAAAAAGAAAGAGATGGAAAATCTCGCTTCATCCTTTATTCATAAATTTAACTTAGTAGAAGTGCAGGACACTCTCGCGAAAGATTTATCGGGAGGCGAACTCGAAAGAGTAGCCTTTATCCGTTCGATTATTGGCTCGACGTCTATTCTGCTCGCTGATGAACCGACGGGGAGTTTAGATGATGAAAATGGGGAAATTTTACTCAAAGAACTCAAAGAATATAGTAGGAGAAGACTAGTGATCATGGTCACCCATGACCGGGAGAACGCAGAGAAATATAGTGACATTGTTTTAAGGCTAGAAAAGGGGAGACTAATTGAAGAATATAAACGTGATGGGCCGTTTCTTTTTTACCCAAATGAAAAAGAAAAGAGCCATCCGAATCAGAAATGGGTAAGTCTCTTTACAAAAGACTTAATTAGGAAAAATAAAAAAGAATATCTTTTTCTATTTTTAGCTTCTTCTTTGGTCTTTTTAACCTTATTTTTATCCCTTGGATTCTTTAATGGAAAAGATATTCTATTGAATGATCAAATGCTCAATAGTGTGAGCATCTATCATTCATATGTCACTAAACAAAAAGCTGTCACTTTAGAGGGCAGCCCTTTATCTTTAGTGCAAGATAAAAGACCAAGTGTAGAAGAAGTATATCAGACGATAGGAACAGATGATTATCTCGTGGAGACAGACCTTTCTTACGCATTTCCAATGGACAATATCGTCGATGTTAATGGTTTTAAATTAGGTCCAGTTAGTTTTGTTCCGCTCCACAGTTTTCCGGAGGATTTAGTGTTTACTAGTGGGGAAAATATCACAACCCCCACCTTTGATTACGTTCTGGTCAATCAAGCCTTTGTTGACCTTTTACCTCCCTTAAGTGATCCCTTGAAAGTCGACTTAAAATATGAGGCTATATCCATTTACCGAAGAGGCTCAGACGGAGAAGAATTTAACTTGACCCATTCTTTTAAAATATCCGGTGTCATCGATGAATATCAATTGATTAAGAAACCAACAATTTATTACAGTTACCCGGCTTTAAAGTTTTATTTATCAAGATGTATTTTAAATACTTTTTCTTCGCTTGATGAGAGAGTGACGGTCCTCGATTTTATTCAAGAGAGCAAAGAAGATAACGAATGTTCATCTTATCGAAGGATCATCTTCCCTAAAGATAAAGCTTCTGCTGAAAAACTTTTAAAAATACCTAATGATGAACTGAAATTTACCTCACCTTTTAGAGATAGATATGAGAGCTTTCAAAGCTTGAGCGACAGCATTTCGAATGCTTTAATTCCCTTCCTGATTGGGGAAGTTTTTATATCGTGTTTTATCATCGCTTCGTTTGCGCAAACCATCTTTCTTAAACGGAAGAAGGAGAGTGCGATTCTTCGAAGTTTAGGAGCGAGTAAAAGCAACCTCTTCTGGCTTTATAGCAGCGGTAATTTTCTCGTTGGCTTCGCTTCTTTACTTATTTGTTTCGCTCTCGCCTATCCTTTCGCTTTACTGGTAAACGCTTTGCTTGGTTCGATCATTGGTATCAATAATTTCATTGTCATTCCTTTTACTACTTTCTTAGGGATGCCTTTCTTACTCTATCCTTTATCCCTCTTATTTATGTTGGTGTTAACCGGCTTATCGCTTGGGATACCTCTCTTCCTTTTCTTAAGAACTCCCTTAGTGGAGGAGCTCCGTGATGAATAAGATAAAAATCGAAAATCTTTTAAAATCCTATAAAAATAGAGAGATATTTCGAAATTTTGATTTTGAATTCCCGGCTAAAGGAATCGTTACTATCATTGGAAAAAGCGGCCAAGGCAAATCAACCTTACTGGAAATCATCAGTGGATTGACCTCCTTTGAAAAAGGAAAAGTAACTCTTTTCGATAAAGACCTCTCAACGATGACGGAAGAAGAACTAGGGGAATTTCGACTTTTAAATATCGGTTTCATCCGTCAACGTTATGACTTATTGGAACTAGAGAACGTTATCGATAATGTCCTGTGGCCAACGAAGAAAGTTGAAGGTAAGAAGATTAATCTTGAACAACGGGCGTTAGATCTTTTAACCCTTTTCAAGCTTGAAGACAAAGCTAAACAAAATGTCAATCTGTTGAGCGGCGGGGAACAACAAAGAGTAGCCTGGGCGAGAGCATTAATCCTTGACCCGCCTATCCTCTTACTCGATGAGCCAACTGGGGCCTTAGACCAAGAAAATGTCGCTTTATTGATTGATACCTTAAATAGTTTAAGTGAGAAAAAACTCATTATCCTTGTAACTCACGACCGAAATATGGCTGTTCGGTGTCCTGGAAAGGTGTATGAGTTAAAGAATGGCCAGTTAATTTTAAAAAGAGAAAATCCCAAAACACCTTCTAAGCATCTTAAGGTTAATCACTTGGTAAAGCTCTCACCTAAGAAAGCAAGAATTAGGGATTTCTTGTTTCATGCTTTTCATATTTTTCGGGCCAAAAAGTGGCGGTCCACTCTGGCGGTAACTTTACTCACTTTAGCCTCTTCTTTTTTATGTTTATCCCTTTTTATTGCGCATGATTTAGAAGGGTCATTAACTTCATCCCTTTCGTCGTTAACGGGGAAGAACGAAATAGTCGTTACAAAGGAAGGGAGTGGTTCACCAATCATTTCGTCTGTCGGAGTGGATGAGGACTTGATTAAGACCGTAAATGAAGCCTTGCCAAAGGTCACTGATGGCTACGGAGCGACTTATCTCGCTGATTTTGAAAACTACTTTCCAGAAGAAAATAATGGCTACATTTTGCTGAATGGTAATAGACGATTATTAATACCAAATTTGACAGTCAGGACTTTCAACGATTACCAGTGGCTCGAGGATTATAAAGAACAAACTTTTTATCCCGCTCGGCCGGAAGTTTTAGAAATGGATCAAATTGTTTTAGGCGTGCCCAATGATTTGATGATCAACATCTGTTATAACCTTCAAATACTTCGGACGTTCGATGATTTAGGTTTCTATCTTTCGCAAAAACCGGTGCCCTTGCTTTTAAAGATGCAAAACGATTATTGGACATATGAAGATGAACAACTCTTCTCTATCCGAGCGGTCACCTATTCTCCCGTCGTCACGATTTACCATACATCAAGGCTTTGGAATGAATGGGTGATTGAAACTAAGATGCGGTTCCCGACATCCATCGAAGATGATGATACCTATCCCTGGATTATGAAGAAGACTTATTGCCTCCATTTAATTTCTTCATTCGATGAATTCTTTAAAGAGGCGAGAAAACTAAATCGGTATGAAGACTTTATTTTTGATCGAGCTTCCTTTTCTTACTTGTCGTCTTTGACCATCGATAACGAACTTTTAGATATACCTCGGGTCTATGTCTATCTCGCGGATAAAGACATCATCCCGAAAGATTTAGGGAACGAAATATTAAAAGAAATCGAAGGTTTAAAAGGTGTAACAAGACTGATTTCCGGCGTTTATATTTCTTATCCCTCTTCCTTCATGGAGGGCTTTATTCATCCTCTCATTTTAGCGAAGGATGAAGCGAGTTTAGAAGAAGTTAAAATGACCTTTGATTATGTTCGGGGAATTGAAGATATTGTTGGGCTATCGCTTCCGGATAAATGCAAGATGGGAAGCTATATTTTTCCGCGGGATAGCAATTTAATTTACCGAGATTATTTAAATGAAAATGTGGAAGGTAAACCACCGATATCGCCCGATGAAATATGTGTTTCTAAGCCTCTCGC
>UQOB01000011.1 GCA_900542595.1 uncultured Mollicutes bacterium
GAAGATCTATGAATTCGATCCGTTCCAAACCATCGACCAAGAAGGTGTCGGTGAACTCGTGAAAGTCGCCTTCGATCGTGGCCGGGAAACCAACGCTAACTTAACGGTTGGTGTCTGTGGTGAAACCGGTGGTGATCCCGCTTCCATCAAGTTCTACGACAAAGTCGGTCTCGATTATGTCAGCTGCTCGCCCTTCCGGGTTCCGCTCGCGCGTTTAGCCGCGGCCCAAGCGAACATCTTACACGAAAGAGAAAAAGCTTCGAAATAAGCTTAATTAGCTAATAAAATAGGAGTACCTTCGGGTACTCCTTTTTTGTTATAAATGTCGATGAACACTAAAATTCTTTAAGGATTAGATTTTTATATTTTCGGTATTCAAAGTCGGAAATCTGACCAGTTCTATGGCCACGTTCTAAGATATCGAGAGCAATATTCTTCCTGCCCGCTTTAATCTCGTCTTCAATTTGTTCAGTTACGCTCTTTTGGGGAACTGCAGTTTTCTTTTTAAAAGGCCACATCTTCTTTATCCTCTAATATTTCTCTATAAACATTATGTTCTTCTTCGTTATCGGTGACGAGAATAATTATCGGGTTTTCTTTAATGTCATCTTTTCCGTACATCTGGAAATATCGTTTTATCTCACTTAATGAGATGTCGACTGCTTTCTTAAGAGGAAAATTAAAACGTCCAGTCCCTAATAGCGGAATAGCGACGGTTTTAAAACCCTTTAATCTGACCCATTTAAAGACATTTTCATAACATTTATGGAGAGCGAGTATATTTTGGTTTGTTGGACGAAATCCCACATAAGGCGGAACAACATGAATAATATATTTAGCCGGTAAATTATAACCTTCTGTTAATAAGGAAAATCCAGGATTTATCGGTTGTTTTATCTTCTTTTTTGCTTCGATAATTTTCCGGCGGAGTTCGAGTCCTGCTCCAAGATGGATTTTATTATCAACGCAGACTAAACCCGGTACAAAAGAGCCTTCTAATTCTGGATCGGCTGGACAAGCGACGCAGTCGACTTCAAGACGAGTTATATCGCCTTTCCAGAGACAAACATTAGGAATCTTGGTAGCAGGTAAAGAAAAAGGAGAAACCGTTCCTTTCTCATACAAATTCTCTTGTATATATAAGTCCTGTAAATTAAAGAACTCTTCTGGCAATCTAGCTGGATTTTTTTCAATCGTTAAAAGGACGCTCAATAATGCTTTTTGGTATTTTTCACCTTTTAAAGCCTGTTTTGCGTAATATTCCCCTTCTGGATTGTCTTTCAATAAGAAAGAAATAAGCTTAGAAACAACATCTCCCATGCTTTAGAAACCCTCAAAACCATCTTTAACGCTTAAAAGGCCATCAATATTGGGGTTTGCCGGCTCTTTTTCTTCAATTACAACAGGTTTTTCAATGGGTTCTATTTTATTAACAGGAGCGGGATTGTTTATGGCCTTAAGTTCTAAAGGGATGCTGTTAGTTCTCACCACCTGCGTTAAAAACATCGTTATAGCACTAGACAAAGTAAGACCCATGCCTTTAAGAACTAGATCAGCTTGGGATTTTAAATCTTCATTCACTCTTAAATTAATAATTGCTTTCTTCATATATACATTATTAACACTTTTGATAAGTCCTGTATATACATTTTATTTACTTAAATAAATTAAAAAGGGGCATTTGTGCCCCATTTACATACTTTGTATATACAAAGTTATACTTTTAACTTATCTCCGTATAGACGAATGTCGTTCCATGCATCAACTTCACCCATAAGTTTGTGAACGATGTATAGTTCACCATTATCGTCGATATAGCCAACTTCGCGGCCCTGAATGTAGATAATGCCTTCATTATCTATTTCAGCGAATTGACGGCCTCCTACGAACAAAATAGCCCCTCCATCGTGATCGCTGCTGATATAACCTACCAGTTCATCATCGATGTATATGTTGTGGCCGAAGACATTACTCCAATCCATCTTAGTGCCTCCTAAAGCCATATTAGCACTAGCTCAAAAAATGAAAATTATTTTTTACGTGAACGGGCTTTTTCTTTAATCTTTGGGGCGTACCCTTTTAAGTTCTTTTGCTCCGCTCGAGCGACTACTAAATCATCTTTTGAAGTATTTTTCGTGACGACCGATCCAGCTGCTACAAAGGTACCATCCTCTAAGGTAACCGGAGCGATAAGAACACTGTTACAACCGATAAAGACATCGTTACCGATATTGGTCGGCCATTTGTTCACTCCATCATAGTTAGCAGTGATAGTTCCGCAGCCAATATTTACGTTAACGCCAACATTGCTATCACCTAAATAGCTTAGATGGTGACATTTGAAATTTTTACCTACTTTTGTGTTCTTTAGTTCATTAAAGTTAGAGATATGAGCGCCGCTTTCGATATGGCAATTGTTCCTCATTCTGAGGTATGGACCAAGGACGCAATCGTCTTCGATAACGCAATCAACGATGTGGGAACTGATGATTTTATTGCCATTTCCAACCTTAGTATTTTCTAAATAAGTATCGGGTCCAATGACGTTATTTTGACCGATTTCACAGCCATTTAAGATGTGGCAACCAGCATAGATAAAGGTATCTTGACCAATCTTAACGTCTGGATTGATATAGGTGTTCTCGGGGTCTTCAATTGAGACGCCGGAAACCATGTGTTTTTTATTGATTCTGTGTTGAAGGATTTTCGCAGCGACACTTAATTGATAACGATCATTAACGCCTAATGTTTCATCGATATCTTGGACGATATAATCGCCAACTTTAAGGCCTCTCTTAACAAAAAGCCCGATAACATCAGTTAAATAGTATTCGCCAGCCGCATTATCAGTTTTTAAGAGATGTAAACATTCAAAGAGGTTCTTATTATCGAAGATATAGACGCCCGCGTTGACTTCTTTAATGTCTTTTTCTTTATCGGTGGTGTCTCTTTGTTCACAAATAGCGACAACTTTGCCTTTTTCTTTAACGATTCTTCCGTAACCAAAGGGGTTATCAAGAACCATCGTCATGATTGTTAAATCATTATGCGATGCCGCATGTTCTTTAAAGAGATTTTCGATCGTTTCGGTCGTTAAAAGAGGGGTATCACCGCAGCAGATGATGGTTAAACCTTCTTTTCCTTCTAAGATTGGGGCGGCCATTAAAACCGCATGTCCAGCGCCTTTTTGTTCTCTTTGCCAGACAACTTCGCAATCTTTTTCAACGATAGGTTTGCTGGTTTCTCCGCCGAAACCGATGACAGAGATTAAATGTTCAAAATTTAAAGGTTTAAGAACGTCGATGACGTACTTAACGAGGGGTTTGCCGAGGATAGGAAAAGACACTTTCGAGATATCTTCCTTGAGGCTCTTCATTCTCGAGCCCTTGCCAGCGGCTAAAATTATCGCGTATTTATTCATAAAAACCTCTTATAAACTTAAAGTTCGTGTGATGATGACTGTTACATCATCATTATCAATCTTTTTAGCGGCTTCTTTAAGCTTTTTTAAGTCGTTAGATAAAGCAAAGACAGTGGAACCGCTGCCGGTCATGTTCACAATCTTTAAACCAAAGTCTTTTAGTTTCTTGATGATGTCGCCGATTTCCGGCGCTAATTGAAGGGCAGGGGCGAGTAAATCGTTCCCTAAAGCCGCCGCTATTGCGTCTTCATCTCCGCTCTCTAAGGCATCAATCATCCTTTGAGCGTCGATTTCTAATTTGGGGCAACTATCTGAAAGATTGAAGACATCCACCGTATGGAGTCCTCTCTTCGGTTTAACAAGTAAACAATAGTAAGAATTTTTAGGATAGATAGGGGTGATATTTTCCCCAATCCCTGTCACTAAGGCTGGAACGTTATAAAAGAAGAACGGAACATCCGCGCCAATCGTTTTGGCAATTTGGAGTAATTTTTCTTGGGAAGCTTTAAGTTTTAAAAGATCATTAACCCCTCTAATTACCGCGGCAGCATTGGAAGATCCACCCCCTAAACCAGCCGCAAAAGGAATCTCTTTATGGATTTTAATATTAAAATTATCTTGAAATCCGAAGGCTTTTTGCATAGCTTTTACGGATTTTTCGCATAAATTCTCATGTAAACTTCCTAAAGCAATATCATCCGTCGTAACAAAGGTATCTTCGGAGTTAGGGAAGAGAGAAATCTCTATCGCATCGTGCAGTTCCAAGGGGAGATTAACCATCTCCAACTCATGGTATCCGTCGTCTCGTTTACGCACGATTTTAAGCAAGACGTTGATTTTGCAGAAGCTTTTTAAGTAAGCGGTTGTTTTCTTGAAGAAAAGCATATTTTTTCCTTTTCGATTTTACTAGTTTGATATCGTGTTGCAATTAGAAAATAAGGTGAACAATTGTTGAGCGTTCAATTGCTCCGCTCGGGTAGTTTTTTCAATGTTACTTTCCGTTAAAACTTTATTGGCTAACTCCTTAGATAATAAACTCTCACTTAAATTAAAGAGGATAGTCTTTCTTCGATGTTTAAAGACCATTTTTAAGAATTGATAGAAGGCTTTTTTAAGGCCTAATTCTTTTGATTCTTTAGCTTTGATTAGAATAACGCTCGAACTGATATGGGGTTTAGGTGTGAAGCAATCGGGAATAGCTCTCAGAATGAGTTTAGCGTCGAAATAGTAGTTTAAAATGACGTTAAGAGGCCCGTAATCTTTATTCCCTTCTTTAGCTAAAAGCCGAGCGGCGGCCTCTTTTTGTACCATCACAACAGCTGTTTCAAGGTTATCATCTTCTAATAGGATCCGTTCCAAGAGGCTATTGGTGATGTAGTAAGGTAGATTTCCAATAATCTTACTAAAAGGTTCTAAAGGAATCTCTAAAGCGTTCCCGATAACTAATTTCATAGAAGGAATAGGGAAGTCATTTTGAAGTTTGGTGATTAAAGCTTCATCGATATCGATAGCGACACCTTTCGCTCCCTTCTCAAGAAGGAAATAGGTAAGGGAACCCGCTCCAGACCCAATCTCTAAGCTTTGATCTTCCGGTTGAATATCTAAACTATCAACTATCTTTTCCGCTAAAGAGTAATCAATTAAAAAGTTTTGCCCAACTTCTTTCTTGGCTAATAGCTTATACTCTTTAATCTTCTCAAAATACGTTTTAGCATCCATCTAAATATCCTCTGGCTCTACCCCTAAATATAGTAACCTCTTAACAGCGGTTTTGTTGTTAACTGTTCCGAGGCTATATTTCTTTCTCACTCTATCTTTTTCTTCATTATCGAGGCTATTCCACCTATTCAATAATAACGGATATCTTCGTAAATCCTCATTATTATTTTCAAAAATGTAGGGTTTTAATAGAGATATTAAATATTCATCAGATGCTTCTGCTAGACCAAGTTTTCCACGTTTAACGCAATAAGTGGAATCTAGATCAATCTTCTGAATCTGAGGAACCACTTTTTGCAGCTTTTGGAAGATCTTACTGCCCGGTTTATCCGGGTCTAATAAAGCAATTACTGGTCTTACTTTAATAACAGCTTTTAAGTAGTTAAGTGTTTCACGTGAAACAGACAAACCATTTGTAATTATTACGCAAAAGAGGCCTATTTTTCTTAGTTTTTCTGTATCGGTTTTACCTTCGACGATAAATAGTGGCGATGATAGCTTATTCATATAGTTTCACGTGAAACAATTTCTCAGTATTTTGAGCAATTTGTCGAGAAATGTCGATATCGGAAGTACCTCGCAAAACTGCGATATTTTTTACGATTTCTGTAACGTACGCCGGCTCATTCCGCTTGCCTCTATAAGGTACGGGAGCGAGGTAGGGGGAATCAGTTTCACTAAGCAAACGATCAACTGGTACAAAGGCAACATTTTCTTTCGGCTCTTTGGCGTTCTTAAAAGTTGTTGGGCCATCAAAGCCGAAGTAGATATTAGGGATTTCTAAGAACCTGGTAATCATTTCTTTCGAACCGCTATAGCAGTGGAGGACTACTCCGGCTTTCGGAGGAACTCTTTTTAATAATTCGTATGTTGGTTCAGCCGCTTCTCTCGCGTGGATGCTGATCGGTAAATTCAACTCATTAGCAAGCTTAACCTGGGCTTCAAAGAACTTCTTTTGATTCTCATAAGCTTCTTCTTTTTTGTACCAATGAAAATCAAAACCAATCTCCCCAATCGCGATTACCTTAGGCTCTTTAGCTAATTCTCTAAGCTTATTTAAATCATCTAAAGTAACGCCTTCTAAGTTTTCAGGATGAGCACCTATCGCGGCATATACTTCCGGATATTTATTAGCGATTTCAACAGCTTTAATGGAACTAGGGATATCCCACCCGACACATAGCATAAAGACTATGCCGGCTCTTCTTGCTCGAGCGATAACTTCATCTAAATCGTCTTGATATTGCTCATCGTTTAAGTGAAGGTGAGTATCGACAAACATAATTATTTTCCTACGCAGAAACGGCTAAAAATCTCGTCCGTTAAGTTATTGGTGATTTCTTCCCCAAGAAGCTCTCTAAAACCATTGTACGCGACCATGAGGTTAGAAGATATTAGGTCGACTGGAACCCCCATCCTCGCATCCTTCTCAGCTTCACTTAAAGCCTTATCAATTCTTTGAAGAGTGCTGATTTGTCTCACGTTATTTAAAGATGGGATAGAGAAGGCTTCGTCAGATACACCAACCGTTTCATAGATTTTATCTAATAAGGGGGTAATGTTTTTACTTATTGCCGAGACATAGAATCTATCGTTATCTTGCTTAGAGATTAAGTCCGATTTGTTATAGACTTCGATGACTTTTTTGTCTTTTATTGCATCTAAAATTTTCGGATCTTCGTCCGTTCTACCTTTTTTAGCATCGATGACAAGAACGATAACGTCGGCGTCTTTAATAATCTTCTCCGCTTTTTCGATACCGATTTGTTCGAGTTTATCAGCCTTTTCTCTGATGCCGGCTGTATCGAAGAATCTTAAGGTCAAGCCTCGGTAATTTGTTTCACCTTCCACTACATCACGGGTGGTCCCAGGGATATCACTGACGATGGCTTTATCTTCATGAATCAAGGAATTAAGAAGGGAAGATTTTCCAACATTCGGTTCCCCAATTAAAGCGATTTTAACCCCTTCTTTGATGGTCTTACCTTCCTTGCCTTGGGAAATAAGTTTTTTTACTTCTTCTCGAATGATTTTCACTGTCTTTAAGACCGTTTCATCATTAGCTTGTTCGATATCTTGATATTCGGGATAATCGATATTTACTTCGATTAAAGAAAGAAGGTCAGCGACTTTCGTTTTAAGGGGCTCAATTAAAGAGGTGGTGTCACCATGCATTGCCATTAAAGAAAGTTTTTGGGATTCTTTAGTTGTAGCATTAATTAAATCATTGATGGCTTCCGCTTCAAGGAGATTGATTTTGTTATGAAGGAAAGCCCGCATAGTAAATTCCCCACGGGTTGCCATGGCGGCGCCTCTCTTTAAATAACAATTGATAATCTCGTTGGCGATTAACATGCTGCCGTGGCAGATAATTTCCACGACATCTTCCCCCGTCATGGAATTAGGGTGGGGGTAAGCGATAAGAACGACTTGGTCGATAGTTTCGTTATCATTTTTGATATAGCCGACAAGAGAAGTTCGTTTCTTTATATCTTTTAAAGGCTTAGAAAAGATTTCACTGGTATAAGAAAAAGCTTCATCACCGGAAACCCGGATGATGGCTAATGCGCTTTTGAGTGGGGGTGTCGCTAAGGCAACAATCGTGCTGTTCACCTTATTTTTCCTTTCTAATCTTACCTCTTACGGAATGGATCCGGATGGAACCGCCGTAACGTTCCACTAATTTTTTAGCGTAATCGATAGCGGCTTGTTGGGTAGTGAATTTCTTCACTCTCCGCTTGCCGTTAGCGAGTTTAACTTGCCAGAAGTTTTCACCCTTGGTCGATTTAGTGATGTGGTAAACCCGGGGTCCAGCTTTGATGAGTTCTTCTTCAGTGGGAGTTTGTTCCGCAACAGGGGTTTCTAAAGCCGGTGGAAGTGGTTCTTCTTTAACCGGTTCTTCCTTTTCTTTTTCTTCCTTCTTAAGGGTTTCTTTTTGAATTAAAGGAAGATTAACAACGGTGTTATTAAAGTTAATTGCAACCGCTTGAGTGTTGGTTTTATTCATGATAGAACCGAGCTTGTTCCGTAACGGAATAATGCAAAATCCCAGCAAAAACGTCACAAAAAGTGGGATAATGCCCCAGAGGAACCAGAAGTCTCCAATCTCCGCAACCGGATCTAAGAAGAGATAAATCGGCTCAATTTGTCCGGCGTGCCCTAGTGTAAAAATCACGGTTAAGAAGATAGCGCCCGGAATCAATGTGAATAAGGAGGAGAGGATTCCCACCTTGGTTTCGTTTTCAAATAAGAGATAAGAAACTAAGGCTACAATTGGGAAAACAGTTCTAAGCCAAAGGGTATCTCCTAAAGCAGCGATTTCTTTGATGTCGCCTTTACTTCCGAAGGGGAAGATATAGACATAAGCGATTAAGAAACCAGTCAAAAGCGAGGTGACCGCTAAGAATTTAATAACTCTTACGCCCCAAGGAGTTTCCTTCGGAGTAACAATTGCGACAATGTCACAAATCAAGGTTAAAAGGGACGCTAAAACTAAGATGACATTAGCTACGACATCGAAGGATGTAAAAGCTTGCCAACCGTTTTGATAAGCAAAATCATTCCCTAAAAAGTGAAAGAATAAATTAAATATCACCAGCAAAGACCCAACAAAAAGTACGGAATTGATGGCTAGTGATATGGAGTGATAAGTCTTTCTCATTTCATAACCTCCTTAAGAAAAAAGCGGAACAATCCGCTTTTTGGATTAGTCAACGTACTTGATGACGATGTGTCTTTCTTGTCCGTCACCTTCGCTCTCGGTGGTGATATTATCCATATCATTGAGGGCTTGGTGAACCTGCCGACGTTCATCGGCGGTCATCGGACTGAGTTTAGCGGAAACGTGGGTTTTTTGAACCATATGCGCTTCCCTTCTCGCTCGGTAAATCAAGTGAGAATACCGGTCTTCTTTATAACCCCCGATATCGATGAGTAACCGATAACGGTGATGGAACTTATTGCTGATAGCGAGTCTAGTCAAGACTTTTAAAGCTTCTAAGGTTTTACCTTTTCTTCCGATCAAAATCTTGTTGTTATCGCTTTCTAAGGTTAAGCGAATGACGTCTTCTTCAAAGGTGTATTCGCAGCTTTCAACATGGACCCCTAAGGCTTCCACAGCAGCGACTAAGTAATCTTTCGCGCTTTCAGCCGCATCTTCTTTCGAATAGACTTCAATCGTGGTTTTCTTACTGAATAAACCCTTCTTTTCATCGATGACTTTATAGATTAATTCATCGACCGGGGTTCCCATTTCTACGCTGGCATCTTGCAATGCATCTTCTAGAGTTTTGTTGGTAAATTCCTTCATGTATATAACCTTCTTTCATTATAAGTTCTTGGATTTCTTTTCTCTCTTAGCAATCCAGAGTTGGGTGAAGATGGTTTGAAGCATCGAGACAATCGCCCCGATGAACCAGTATATACCCATCGCTGACGGGAGAGCGAAGCCCATGAGGATCGTAACACCGAGCATGACGTAGGTGAAAATCTTCATCCTTCTCGTATTCTTATCTTGGGCGGGGTTAGCAGTGGTTCTCGTAACGGCTTTTTTGATTCTCCGCTTATTGATCCACTGCGGAAGCATCATCGCGACCCATTGACCAACCGCCATTAATATAAAGAGGACTAAGGCTGTCCAGAACCCTGTACTATTAAGATACCACTCTCCGCTGAAGTTGAAGAGAATAGAACTGAGCGGCGTGCTGAACGGCATGTTCAAAAGTTCACCGCTAGTGAGAATAGCATTGCCACTTAAGGCACCCCAGACCGCGATGAAGACAGGGAATTGAACAACCGCGACCAAAATCATACTGAAGGGGCTGATGTGGTTACGTTTATAAAGTGCCATCTGCTCTTGCGCTAATCTGGTCTTTTCAGCTTGGCTAGTGTTGGAATTTGGATATTTCGCCTGTAACTTCGCTAGCTGCGGTTGTATAGCCTGCGTCTTTTGTTGATCCATCGTCGATTTTAAGGTAAGACCCATAACGACGAGCCGAACGATAATAGTGACAATAACAATCGATAAAATCTGGCCTAAACCCGATAAAGCAGGGTCGATTCCTAACGCGATATTGTCGATGAGCCAAGAAACTGGGTAAACAATTAAACCTTCTAAGAAACCCTTGCTCCAGGCAAAGCCCCAATCCTTACCTTCAATCGAAACACTCCAGTTATTTTGTTGGCCATAGTGTCCGTAATTTCCGGTAACCGTGGCTGCACAGCCTCTCGCATTGTTGATAACGTAGGCCATGTTATTTTGATAGATATTGATGAAGTCTTGGCTTGGGACATTAGCTGCTCCAATCACCGTAGCAATTTCGTTATTCCATTTATTCCAGTTGGTGTAGAGGTTTCCATCTTCACCATAGAACTTTAAATAACCATAGTTTCTTAAAATGCTGTCTTTATTGACCGTGACCCCCGGTTCATTACCAGTGACATCCGGTAAATTGAAGGGGTTAATTTGATCAATTGTGATGGTGGCGCTAGTAAAATCGGAAGCTTCTAAAGCCGCTTCTAAGACCTTTTGGTCCATCATTTTGAAATAATCGTAAGACGGAACAGTAACGTTATTACTGATAGCGCTCGGGATGATTTCATCATGGAGCCGTTGGGCTTTTTTAGCGGTGTAGCTTCCGTCGGTATTGACCGGAATATAAGCATAAATATCTTCGTTATCATCGAAGACTTTCCAAGCTAAATCAGCATATTCTTCCGGGATATCCTCTTGGTTACAATAGACGGTGACGCCTTGTTCGTAAGCATACGCGATATGCGCCCGGTCGAGGTTCGTACAAAACGAGGCGGTGCAGCTACTTAAAATGACGGCCCCCATTACGAGCCCCAGCGCACCTAAGAGTTTTATTTTTGTTGCTTTTTTCAAAGTTTTTTCTCCGTTTCTATCAAAAGTCCTTTAAGCTCTTCTTCAATCTTTGAGAATTCAAGAACATTATAGGGTGGGCGAGCGATAATTACTAAAGTAATAGGAAGTTGGTAGGACCAATACTTATCGACGATAGCCCGGATTTGCCTTTTGATTTTATTCCGCACGACCGCTTTCCCATTCTTTTTGCTAACTCTTATACCGATGAATGATTGGTCGGTGTCGTTCTTTAAGGCAAAGACGATGAGATTTTTTGACGGGAAAGGGGTGCCGTGTTTGATCGTTTTTTGAAAATCAGAATATGTTAAAAGGCGAAAACGCTTTTTCATTAAAAATTAAGCAGCGATCCTGGCTCTGCCTTTTTGTCTTCTTCTCGCTAAAACCTTGCGGCCATTGTGACTGGCCATTCTGGCGCGGAAACCAGCCATATGAGCGTGTTTGATTTTCGAAGCTTGATACGTTCTTTTCATTGTTTTTCCTCCGTGATTAACAAGTATGCTCAAAGATTATAAGTTTTAGGGCACCTTTAAACAACAAAAACTGAACAACACACATATATGTGTGAGGGAAAATAGAGAAAACAAATTAAGGGATGAACAATATCAAAATTGAGTTTTCCACATTTTATCCACAGTTTCCACAGTGGTGTGGAAAGTTTTCCACATAGTGGTGTATAACTATGAATTCGTTCGATAAACAGCAATAAATTTTTCAACATACCGTGTGAACAAAAATTGCGAATAGGTAGTTTTCCACCGACTTTTGGTAAAATCGAGTAAAACCGCAAAGTTATCCACAATGAAAAAAGTTCAATTTTAAATTGTTAAGTTTTTATCGAAGTAAAATATATATTCAGATTGTGGAAAACTTATTTTTCGCTCTTTTAATCGTGATTTATGAGTGTGGATATGCTAAATTATGCGTGCTATGAGTACGATCAGCGAAATGGCCGCTATCTGGGATAAGGCTTTAAAGAAAATTGAACGAAAACTCGACGACCAGACGGCCTTCAACGCTTTCTTTGATGGCTCTTATATTAATTCGGTTGAAAATGATGAAATTGTGGTAGCAACTTCCACGAAACTCGCTGCTTCTATTCTCAGTACACCAAGCTATACCAACCTGGTTAACGCGGTGCTTTTAGAGATTACCGAAACCAATTATCACGTCACTTTTGTTGAAGAAAAAGATTTGCAAAAAAACGCAAAATCTAAGCAAATCAAGCCTCTTTATTTCGCTGACAGTTATATTAACCCTAATTTTACCTTTAAAAATTTTGTTGTCGGAACGAGTAATAGAGAAGCCTATCAAGCCTCGGTAGGAGTGGCTACTAACCCTGGACGATTCTTTAATCCGGTCTTAATTTACGGGAACTCAGGTTTAGGAAAAACACACCTGTTACACGCGATTGGAAACGCGATAAAAGAAAAACATCCGAACTTAAGAATTCTCTATGTTCACGCTCAAGATTTCTTAAATGAATACGTTAAATATGTCACTTCCGATAAAAGTGGAGAAAATATCGTTGATTGGTTTAAATCTAGCGTCGATGTTCTCTTAGTGGACGATGTTCAATTCTTAGTAAATAAGCAAAAGACGGAAGAGACTTTCTTCTCAATTTACGATAATTTCTATACTTCATCAAAACAAGTGGTCATCACCTCTGACCAACACCCCAGTAAATTAAACGGCTTAGATGAACGATTAAAAACAAGATTTGTTCAAGGTTTGCCTTTATCGATCGAGCAACCTGATCAAGCGATGTGTGAATCAATTCTTAAACAAAGAATTCAATCTAACGGTCTCTCTTTAGAAAAATTCGCCCCGGAAGTTATCCCGTATTTTGCAGAGAAATTTAGAAAAAATATCAGGGAATTAGAAGGAGCTTTCGATCGTCTCTTATTTTATATAGTTAATATCAAACCGGTAAAAACGGTCGATTTAGAGACCGCGATGGATTCGGTGAGAAGTTTATTGGATGTCCAAGATGATAGGACTAAGCTTTCACTCGATAAAATCGTCAAAGTTGTAGCGGACTATTTTAATCTTGCTCCTAACCAATTGACTGGGAAAATTAGGACCAGTCAAATCGCCCACGCCAGGCATATCGCTATGTACCTTTCGAGGACCGTTTTAAACGCTCCATTTACCAAAATTGGTTCCTACTTCGGAGGCAAAGACCACACCACTGTGATTAACGCGGTGAATAAAGTGGAAAAAATGTTGAAAACTGATGAAGATTTGAAGGAAGCTATAAATACCCTTCAATCTCGATTAAGTTAAGCGTTCATCGAAAGAATTTAAAGTGAGGATTCAAAGAAAACCACAGAGAAAACAAGAGTTATCCACAAATCCACAATCACTATTACTATAATAAATAAATAATAAAAAGAATGAGGAAATAAATATGCAATTCACCATCAAGAAAAGCCAATTCCTAAACGCCTTAAATATCGCTAGTCACGGTATCGGTTCTAAGGTCTCGATTCCAGCCTTAATGTGCTTCAAAATCGAAGTTAAAGATAACAATATCTGCATCACATCTTCTAACGGAACAATCACTATTCTTACGAAAGTTCCCTTTACGATGAATGATCAAACCTATGTTAGGGATGCAGTACCGGGCGCTATTCTCTTAAATGCCAGAATTCTCCTCGATATGGTAAGAAAACTCGAAGGGGAAGAAGTGTCGATCACCATCGTCGATGAAGTGAACGCGAAGATTGAAGATGGAAAATCACTCTATAACTTGAATTGCATCGATGCAGAAGAATATCCGGACATCATTCTCGATGAAGGAATGAATCCTTTAACCATCAAAGCTATCGACCTCATTCGTTTAACTGAACAAACCGCTTTTGCAGCTGATAAGAACTTCGATAAGATTCTTCAAGCTATCAACTTAAAAGTTGAAAGCCAAAAGCTTGTCGCGACTGCGACAAATACCGCTATCATGTCGAGAAAGACCCTTTCTTTAGATGAAGATGTGGTCGGTTTCAGCGTTAACGTTCCAGCTAATACTCTCTTAGAAGTTTGTAAATTGTTGGAAGGAGTCAGCGAAGTTAGATTCAGCGCTCTTCAAAGAAAATGCATCTTTGTTTTCGGTAACACTCTCTTAAGTTCCAGCTTAGTTGACGGACCTTACCCGAACCTTCCGAGTAGATTGTTCACCCAACAACATAAAACAGTCTTAGAAGTCAGCGCCTCTCAAATCTTATCGACTATTGACCGGGTTAGCCTTTTAGCCAGTGACCACGATAGCCGGATTAAGCTTTCGATGAATCCTGACCGGGTTAAAATCAGTTGCGTCAGTGAACAGATTGGTTCTTGTTCTGAAGACCTTCCGGCTTTCCAACTCAATGGTGATCCGTTAGATATTTTTATCAACGCTATCTATTTGACGCAAGCCATCAAAGCGGTCGGTTCGGAAGACGTCCAAATCTGCTTTAATGACTTCAATACCCCCTTCACCATCAAAAATCCTAAAGACGACTCAATCATTGAAGTTTTGACCCCTTTACGGACGCGGTAGAGGCCTTTAAAAATTAATGGTTCACCAGGGAAACGAATGTTTCCCTTTTTTACTACTATGTAGTAAAATATACACGTGAGTTCTTTACCTATGGAAAACGAAATCAAAATCCACACTCCCTACATTACCCTCGGGCAATTTTTAAAGCTTACCGACATCATCAGCAATGGTGGTGAAGCGAAAGCTTTTTTAATGAGCGAAGTGATTTTGGTCAACGGTGAACCTGAAAACCGGCGAGGAAGAAAACTTTACCCTGGTGATAAAGTTACCTATTCCAAGAAAGTCTACCTTATCAGCAACCAATGATCGTTAAACATCTCCGGTTGTATGGTTTTCGGTCTTACAGCCTAAAGGACTTTGAATTTCAGAAAGGAGTCAATATCATCACCGGTCCAAACGGATCAGGAAAAACGAATGTTGTTGAAGCGCTCTATTTCCTCTCCCTTGGCCGTTCGTGGCGGACCCGTGAGCAAAAACATCTGATTAAAGACGGAAGTGACCGCGCGATGATCAGCGCATCTCTCGCCCAAAATAATAAAAGGTATCGTCTGGATGCCTTTATTAGCCCGAGTGAGAAAAAGATGGCTATCAACCTCAAAGGAATTGCCAGGTTAAGCGAACTGACCGACAAGATGAATGCTATCTTATTCACCCCAGAGGATGTTGATCTCTTTCGGGGAAGCCCTGGAAAAAGAAGGAACTTCCTCGACATTACTCTTGGGAAACAGTCGCTTGATTACTATAACCTCTTGAGTCGCTATAACCACTTGCTCAGCGAACGAAATCTCTTGCTTAAAAACAAAGATTCTTCAAGGAACCTCTTACATGTCCTCACCAGCCAAATGATCGACCAAGAAGAGTACATCGTGAAATATCGGGCTTCCTTGATTAAAAAGCTCGGGGAAAAGCTTCAAGTCATAGCTAATCACTTATTTGGAAAAGATGTGAAGGTAAGGCTTGAATATCATCCCTTCCTCAAAAGTGGGCAAAACTTCAAGAGTGAGGCTGAAAAGCTCTACCTAAAAAGCGAAGAACTCGATTATTTAAAGAAAAGCACCTCCATCGGGATTCACCGGGAGGATCTCACTCTCTACCTCAACGATAAAGATATCGCTATCTATGGTAGCCAAGGAGAAAACCGCTTAATGGCCCTCGCTTTAAAGGTCACCCCTTACTTCATCATCGAAGATGAAGATAAAAGACCGATCGTCATCCTCGATGATGTCTATAGCGAGCTCGATTATGAGCATCAAAACAACTTGACGACTCTCTTACAGAAATTCAATCAAACATTCATCACCAGCACTAACATCAAAATCAAAAATGCTGCCTACTTCGATGTAACGCGCAGCTAGAAAGGAATATATGGAAGAAGAAAAGAAGGAAATAACGGAAGAAAACCCTGAAACCAATACCGACCCTGCTGACAACACGATTCTTGGAATGGTGGAAGTTAAAGAAGAAACCGCGACGAAAGCGGATGCTTCCTATACCGCTAAAAACTTCCGGGTCTTAAAAGATTTGGAAGGGGTTAGAATGCGGCCAGGGATGTATATCGGATCCACCGGTCCTACCGGGCTTCACCACTTAGTATGGGAAATCGTCGATAACGCGATTGACGAAGCCTTAGCGGGCTATTGTACCGAAGCTTCAATCACCCTCAATAAAGACGGCAGTGTGACCGTCATTGATAACGGGCGGGGTATTCCGGTCGATATCGTTAAAGATTCCGGTTTATCGGGCGTAGAAACGGCTTATACCGTCCTTCACGCCGGCGGTAAGTTCGGAGGCGACGGAGCATATAAAGTCTCCGGTGGTCTCCACGGGGTCGGGGCCAGCGTTGTGAACGCTCTTAGCATCTGGTGCGAAGTCACCGTCAAAAAGGACGGCGGTCTTTATTATGTCCGCTTTGAAAATGGTGGCAAAATCAAAGAACACCTCAAACGGATTGGCGATGCCGAAGGTCACGGAACGAAGGTTACTTTCCTTCCTGACCCGACCATCTTCACCGAAGGGACGAGATTTGATTTTGATACCATCAAGAAACACTTACGGCAATCAGCTTTCTTAAATGCTGGGATGACCTTATCGGTCACCGATTTAAGAGGGGAAGAACCGGTCACCGAAAAATATTGCTATCCGGGCGGTATCCTCGATTACGTTAAAGCGATCAATGCCAGTAAAACCCCGGTCAACCAAGACATCATCTATTGTCACGGCACTGAACGTGTCACGATGGTGCAAAACACCACCTATGACATCAGAGTCGAAGCCGCGATGCAGTGGACCGAATACTATGATCAAAATGGTGTTTATACCTTCTGTAACAACATTTCCACCAAAGAAGGTGGAACGCACTTAGAAGGTTTAAACTTAGCCTTAAACCGGATTTTAAATAAATACGGGAAAGAACTTAAGTTCCTCGATGATAAGACCGGTAACTTCACCACTGATGACTGCCGGGAAGGTTTAACCTGCGTTTTATCAATCAAGCACCCGAACCCTCAATACGAAGGGCAAACGAAGGGTAAACTCGGGAACGAAGAAGTGAGAAAAGTTGTCAGCACCATTGTCGGACGGCAACTCGACCAATATTTCTTAGAAAATCCCGCCCAATTAAAGTTAGTTCTCAATAAAGCCAAAAAGGCGATGAACGCGAGAATTGCAGCGAGTAAAGCTCGGGAAACTTCTCGGAAGAACGCCTTAGAACTCACCACCTTACCGGGTAAATTAACCGATTGTTCCAGCAAGAACCCGGAAGAATGCGAACTCTACATCGTCGAAGGTAACTCGGCCGGCGGCAGCGCCAAAAACGGCCGGGATAGCAAGATTCAAGCTGTCCTTCCTTTAAGAGGGAAGATTTTAAACGTTGAAAAAGCGAGCGAAGATAGAATATACGCTAACGCGGAAATCGGGAACATGATCACCGCTATCGGAGCGGGGATTTCTTCTAGCTTCGATATCAGCAAAATCCGGTATCACAAAATCGTCATCATGACCGATGCTGATGTCGACGGCGATCACATCAGAATCCTTCTTTTAACCTTCTTCTATCGTTACATGCGACCGCTTTTAGAGAACGGAAACGTCTATATCGCCCAACCGCCGCTCTACAAGGTCCAATATAAAGGCCAAGCCTATTACGCTTATAACGATGAGCAACTGGAAGCTTTAAAGAAAGCCTTACAGTTAAAACCCGGTTACCCCTTCCAACGGTACAAAGGGTTAGGGGAAATGGACCCGCAACAACTTTGGGAAACCACTATGGACCCCGCTAACCGGAAGATGATTAGAATCACGGTCGAAGACGCGATCACCGCTGAGCAAATCTTCTCTGATTTAATGGGTGATGAAGTCGAACCACGGAAGAATTTCATCTACGATAACGCGAAATTTGTCACTAATCTCGACATCTAAAAGGAGGAAGTATGGATAACGAAAATAAAGATTTACCCGAACAAGAAACGAGCGAAAACGCTAACCAAGCGACCGCTGGTATCGTTCCGGGTTTAACGGATAGAGAAATCACCAATGAAGTCAAAACCGCCTTCCTTAACTACGCGATGTCGGTTATTGAATCGAGAGCCATCCCTGACGTCAGAGATGGTTTAAAACCGGTTCACCGGAGAATTATCTTCGGGATGAACGAAACCCATATGTATCCCACCTCGCCGCACCTCAAATGCGCGAGAATTGTCGGGGACGTCATGGGTAAATATCACCCGCACGGCGATAGCGCGATTTACGGCGCTCTCGTCCACTTAGCCCAACCTTTCAACATGCGTTATACCTTAGTCGATGGTCACGGGAACTTCGGGGATATCGACGGGGAAGAAGCTGCTGCTATGCGGTATACCGAAGCGAGAATGACCAAACTCGCTTTGGAAATGGTGAGGGATATCGATAAGAACACCATTGATTTTGTTGATAACTACGATGGTTCACTTCAAGAGCCGGCTGTTTTACCTTCCAGAATTCCGAACCTTTTAGTCAACGGAAGTGAAGGTATCGCGGTCGGGATGACCACCTCGATGGCCCCTCATAACTTAGGGGAAGTGATCGATGCGATTGTCGCTTACACCAAGAATAACGACATTACACCGGAAGAAATCATGCAAAAGTATCTTCCGGGCCCCGATTTCCCTACCGGTGGGGTTATTCTCGGCCGAAAAGGCATCTTAGAAGCCTATAAAACGGGTCGGGGAACGATTCCGGTCAGAGGAAAATACACAATTGATCACCATCAAAACGGGAAGAGTGAAATCATCATCACTGAAATTCCTTACCGGGTTAATAAAAGCGAAATGGTCAAAAAGATCGCGGAGCTCGTCCGGGAAAAGGAACTCGAAGGTATCAGCGATATCCGTGACGAAAGTAACCGGAACGGCATCAAAATCGTCATCGAAGTTAAGAAAGACTTCATTCCGGAAGTCGTGGTTAACAACATCCTTAAGAGAACTCCTCTTCAAAGCAATTTCAGCGTCATCAATCTCTGCTTGGTGAATGGTGAACCGAAAGTTTTAGGTATCTGTGACCTCATCAAGTACTACATTGATTTCCAAGTCGATGTCATTAAGAGAAGAACCCAATTCTTACTCAACCGGGATAGTGAACGGGATAACATTGTTGTTGGTTTAATCAAAGCGACCGAGATTATCCACGATATCATTGAAGCTATAAGAGCTTCGAAAGACGCTACCGAAAGCTCATTATCTCTGCAAAAGTTGTTTGGATTTAATGAAAAACAAGCGGCTGCTATCATCGAAATGCGCTTAAGACAACTCCAAGCGCTCGAAAGAGGGAAGCTCGAAGATGAACATAAAGCTTTAGAGGTCGCTATCGCGGAATACAAACGCTTACTCAGTAGCCGTGATAATTTAATCGAACAAATGGTCAAAGAACTCACCGACATCAAGAACAAGTTCGGTGATAAACGGATGACCGAAATCAGTAACGAAAGTTCTTCCATTGATGATGAAGACTTACGTCCGCAGGAAGATATCATCGTCGTCCTCACCAAGAACGGTTATTTAAAACGGATGAACGAAAAAGAATTCCATTCGCAAAAGAGAGGCGGAAAGGGCGTGAGAGGTATTTCAACCACCGCCGGAGATATGGTTAATATCATGCTCCACACGGAAACCCATACCGACTTACTCTTCTTTACGACCTACGGAAAGATTTACCGGATGAGAGGTTACCAAGTTCCGGAAGGTACACGGGAAAGCCGCGGTATCCCCGCTGTTAACCTCTTGAAGTTAGAAAGCGATGAAAAGGTGGTCGCGATTGTTTCGTGCGATGAATATCCAAAAGATAATTACCTCTTCTTCGTGACCGTTAACGGGACCGTCAAACGGACCAGCCTCAAGGAATTTGAAAACATCAACAGCAACGGTAAACGGGCTCTCGTCCTCAAAGAAGGCGATAGTCTCCTTGATGTCAAAAAGACCGATGGGCACACAATTATCTCTTTAGCGAGCAATAACGGTAAAGTCTGTTCATTCAATGAAGAAGATGTCCGTGTTATGGGCCGGGGAGCAGCTGGTGTTAAAGGTATGGATCTCAGCGATGGGTCTCACCTTGTCGATGTCACCAGTTCTTTAGAAGGGGATAAGATCTTAGTCTTAACCACCTTAGGCTTCGGGAAGATTTCGTACGCGAAAGATACCGATATTAAAGATGAAGATGGAACCGTCAGACATTATGATGGTTACCGCTTATCGCATAGAGGTGCGAAAGGCGTCCTCACCCTTAAGATGGGACCGAAGAATGGTGAATTAACCGCGATGAGAGCGGTCAATGGGGATGAAGATTTAATGGTCATCACCACCCACGGCACCGCTATTAGAACCGCCATCAGCGGCATCAAAGTCGCTGGAAGAAACACTCAAGGGGTGAAGATTATCCGCCTTGATGGTCGGCAAAAAGTCGCTGCTATTGCGATTATTCCCCATTCGGATGAAGAGGAAGAGGTCGAAGATACCGAGCTCGTCGATGTGACGGATGCACCGGAAGCGACCGACGAACAAACGACCAACACTGAAGAATAATTATGAAAGTTTTTGTCTACTTTTCGCCCGGCGACCGCTTCGATAACTTTGAAGGCACGCGCCTGAGAAAGAATATCAAAGGGGCCTTGGAATTAAACGGCATCAAATGGGTTGAGAGTATCTACGCTCTCCCGGATATCGTGCATTTCATTTCGCCGGACGATGAAGGCAAAGTCAAAGAATTTAAAAAAGAAGGGGTGAAGATTGTAACAAGTGCCTTATATTGTGAGGAAGATGAGAAAGCCTGCTACTTCTTAAAAGATGATCTAGGCGCTCTCACTCTCAAGAATAAGGCGATTAATCTTTTGGAGAATAGCGACCTGATTTTCGTCCCTTCTACCAAAGCTCGCGGGGCCTTAAAAGGCGCGGGCATCAAGAACCCGAATATCGCTATTTGTTCCCCAGGGGTTAACCTCACCAGGTTTGAAAAGGATGAGCCCTTGGAGAAAGAAATCTTCCATCGTTATTTTAGGCTCGATAGGAGACGAAAAGCAATCCTTGCTGTCGGTAATTTAGAAGAGACGGAAGAACTCGAAGAATTCAGAAACCTTGCAAAACTCCTGCCAAATTTCGATTTTCTTTATTTAGGATATTCGAAAAAAGGCATGAAGATTACGCCGTTTTTGAAAAAAATATCTAAGAAAAACCCGCCAAACTGCCATTTTTCTTCCTTGGTGGAAGATGACATCTATCGGAGTGCGATTATGAATTGCAGTTACTTAATCTTTTTAAATAGTTATACCGCTAGTTCCATGCTCGCTCTCGAAGCTTTTGCGGGCCAATGTCAAACTCTCTGTGTCGGAAGATCAGAGATTGAAGGCCTCTTAGAAAATAAGAAAACTTGCTATAACTTTGACACAATAGAAGAGCTAGCTAAAGGCATCGAAGACCTAGAAAGCGGTAAATTAAAGCCATTATTAAGAGAAGCCTATTCGGTCGCTAGAAAAAATAGTTTTGCCGAAATTGGGCAAATCTTAAAAACCAATTACGAAAAGATATTGAAATAGGAGGATTAAGATGATTGATCTTAAGCTTATCGAAGAAGAACCAGAAAAAGTAAAGGAACTTCTCAAAAGAAAAGGATGGGATTTTGACCCCCTCCCGTTAATCGCCTTATTTAATAAAAGACGGGCCTTACTTAAAGAAGTCGAAGGCAGTAAAGCGGAGCAAAACAAATTGACCGCGATGGTGCCAGGTTTAAAGAAAGAAGGCAAAGATCCGAGCGAAATCTTTAAGAAAGTTAAAGAACTCGCTAGTAGCGTCAAAGATAAAGAAGAAGAACTCAAGAAAGTCCAAGAAGAAATCAATACGGAAGTAGCAGTTCTTCCAAACCTTCCTGATGAAGACTTAGCGGCCGGTTTTAAAGAAAATAACCACCCGATCTATCGTCCAGAAAGCATTCCAACCTTCTCTTTCAAAGCGAAAGACCACGTCGAACTCGCGGAAAGCTTAGGGCTCATCGATTATAAGAGAGCGGCTAAGATCAGTGGAAGTGGCACCTGGGTCTATACCGGTCTTGGAGCGGAACTTGAATGGGCGCTCATTAATTATTTCATCAGCACTCACTTAAAAGATGGCTATATGTTCATTCTTCCGCCGCACCTTTTAAACTATGAAAGTGGCTTCACCGCTGGGCAATTCCCAAAATTCATCGATGATGTATTCTGGCTGAAAGAAGAAGATAAGTTCCTCCTTCCGACCGCGGAAACGGCCTTAGTGAATCTCCACCGGAACGAAATCTTAAGTTACAAAGATTTACCGAAGAAATACTTCGCCTATACTCCTTGTTACCGGAAAGAAGCCGGAAGCTATAGAACGGAAGAAAGGGGGATGATCAGAGGTTACCAATTCAACAAAGTCGAGATGGTTCAATATACTGAAGACGATAAGAGCGATGTCGCTTTCGATGAATTAGTAAAAAAAGCCAGAGCCTTAGTTGATGGCCTTGAACTCTGTTACCAAGTCGACAAATTAGCGGCTGGCGATTGTTCCCACTCGATGGCGAGAACCTACGACATTGAAGTCTACATCCCATCGATGAAAATCTTTAAGGAAGTTAGCTCGGTGAGCAACGCGAGAAGCTACCAAGCTCGAAGAGGTAACATCCGTTACCGGGATGAAAACGGCAAGATTCATTTCTGCCACACCTTAAATGGTTCCGGCTTAGCGACTTCAAGAATCTTCCCCGCTCTTCTTGAACAACATCAAAGAGAAGATGGGTCGGTTTGGATTCCGAAAGCTTTACAACCTTTCTTCGGTGGGCGAGAAATTATTAAACCTACTAAATAATTTGCTACAATAATAAAGCCATCGCGAGGATGAGCGTTCGAACCAGGTCAGGCGGGGAACCGAGCAGCCTTAAGATTTGCTCTCTTGTGCGATGGTTTATTTTTATGGAAAAAGATGACATCTACTTTTTAAAGGAAGCTTATAAGGAAGCTCTTTTAGCATTTGAAGAAGGCGAAATCCCCGTCGGCTGCGTCATCGCAAAAGATAACGAAATCATTTCTCGCGGGCATAACGAGAAAGAAAAGACGAAAGATGTCACCCGTCATGCGGAAATTGTCGCTATTCAAAAAGCGGAACAAAAGCTCGATAGCATCAAGCTAAAAGATTGTACTTTATACGTCACTTTAGAGCCGTGTTTAATGTGTTCGGGCGCTATACTTCATAGTTTTATAAGTGAAGTTATTTTCTGTTTAAAAGACTCGCGAGAAGGCGCTATCGTCAGTAAATATCGAGTATTCGATGAACCTTCGAGGTATCCAAGGCCCTTAATTAGAATTGTCGATGACGTCATTAATAGCGAAGAATTACTCCAACGTTTCTTTAAAAAGAAACGAAGTAATACCGATATTGAATAATTGACCCTCCCAAGGAAGCTTTAATTTTTTATAATATTTGGTATAAGTTTGAGATTTTTATAATCTCAAATGATAGTTACTTATGATCAGAAATAAAAAACGGGAAGAGATAGAGACACGGATTGAAAAAGCCGAACGTTTTTACCCGGATTTTGTTTCCGGTTTAAGCACGATTCAAGTTACCAAAAGGGTTGAACAAAAGCTCTATAACAAGACCCCTAAAAAGGTTACTAAAACCTATTGGCGAATCCTCTGCGATAACTTGTTTTCTTTCTTTAACCTCATCTTCTTAGCCATTACCCTGATGATGATTGCGGCTCAAAAAGACATCACATTCTTTTTTTTCACCTTACCGATTATTTGCAATATTGTTATTGGTCTCGCAACTGACATTCGGGCGAGAAAACTAGTCGATAAACTGAGAGTTTTAACTGATCCTAAAATCACGGTTGTAAGGGACGGCAAGAAACAAGAAATCTCCACCAAAGAGATTGTTCTTGATGATATCGTTTATTTAAAAGCCGGGGATCAGGTGCCCGCTGACGGGATGGTTATTGAAGGGCAAGCGACGGTCGATGAATCGTTATTAACCGGGGAACCAGAACCCATCCATAAAACTAACGGGATAACCGTTTATTCCGGAAGTTTCTTAACGGCTGGTCAGCTCTATATGCGGGTAGAAAAGATTGGTTTAGCCTCCTACGCTGAAACTTTACAAGACGAAGCTAAACGCTTTGAAAGACCGAAAAGCGACTTAAAGAGAAGTACGTTAAAGATTTTCTTTGTGACTGGGTTAATTGCGGTCGTGATGGGGATAGCGATGCTCCTCCAATGGTTAATTTCCGGCTTAGTTAATGGAACTTTGACATATGCGAGTTATCAAGATTTCGTGGAAGGTTTTTCCGGAAGCTTAGTGGCGATGATTCCGGCCGGCTTATATTTATTAACTTCTTTAACCTTAGGTATTGGGGTTCTTTATTTAGCGAAAAAGCGAATGAACGTTCAAGAGCTCTATTGCATCGAAATGTTAGCGAGAGTCGATGTTATTTGCTTCGATAAAACCGGCACACTCACTGATGGTAATTTAGAAGTTAATCAAATAATCAATTATTCAAAAATCGACGCAAAAACCCTCCAAAATTATTTATATTCATTAGTTTTAGGCCTTGGTGACCATAACCAAACTGCGGAAGCGATCCTCAATTATGGTGGTCAACAAGTCATTACCCCCCGGGTTAAATTCCCTTTTGATAGTGCGAAAAAGTTATCGGCAGCAACATTTAAA
>UQOB01000012.1 GCA_900542595.1 uncultured Mollicutes bacterium
GTATTCGCCCGACCGGCCGTGGTAGCGCGATGAACCCGGTCGACCACCCCCACGGTGGTGGTGAAGGGAAGTGTCCGGTTGGCCGTGACGCTCCGAGAACTCCTTGGGGCAAGAAGGCCATGGGCGTCAAGACCCGTCACATCAAGAAGAATTCCACCCGTCTGATCGTTAGACGGAAGAATGGCTAGAAGAAAGGAGAACTAAAATGGCACGTTCTAGTAAAAAAGGCCCGTTCGTAGATAGCTACCTTTTAAAGAAGGTGGAAGATCAAGATAAGGCGCACAAGAAAGAAGTCATCAAGACTTGGTCAAGAAGAAGCACCATTTATCCTTCCTTCGTTGAACACACTTTCGCGGTCTATAACGGTAAAGAACACATCACCGTTTACGTCACCGAAGACATGGTCGGTCATAAGCTCGGCGAATTCGCCCCGACCAGAACCTTCCCTGGCCACCACGGTAATAACCTCGGCGACCAAGCCGCCCAAGGTAAGAAATAAGGAGAAGACTGATGGCAAGAACTAAGAAAGTCGACCAAGAAAAAGTCGTCGAAACCGAAGTCAAAGAAGAAAAGAAAGTTTCGAAGGCGAAAAAAGCGAAAAAGGTCGAAAAAGTAGAAAAGAAAGTCGAAAAAGTCGAAGAACCGAAACCCGTCGTTAAGGAAGCGAAAGCCTTAGCGAGGGACGTTAGGGTCACTCCGCGAAAAGTCCGCCTCGTCATCGATATCGTCAGAGGCAAAAACGTCGACGAAGCGCTCGGCATCCTCAAGAATGTTAACAAAGCCGCCAGTAACGACGTCTTCAAACTCATCAAGAGTGCCGCCAGCAACGCCGCGAACAACTTCCACCTCGATTGGAATAAACTCTACGTCAAAGAAATTCAAGCCGGCGACGGCGTCAAAATGAAGCGGTATTTACCCCGCGCGAAAGGCAGTAGCAGCGGCCTCGTCAAACGCTGCAGCAACATCCGCGTGACTGTCGCGGAAAGAGAATAGGAGGAAAAACCATGGGTCAAAAAGTCAACGCTAACGGCTTAAGAATCGGGATCAACCGCGGTTGGTCGTCCACCTGGTTTGCCGGAAAGAAAGATTTCGCCTCTTATTTAAAAGAAGATATGGCGGTCAGAAAATATCTGGAACCGAAACTCAAAGAAGCGGTCTTAAGCCATATCGATATCGGCCGGACACCCGGTGAAACCAAGAAAGACGTCCTCGTCACCTGCTACGTGCAAAAGGTCGGGGTCGCCCTTGGCCAAGACGGGGAAAGAGTCAAAGAACTCACTGCCGGTTTAAAGAAAATCGTCAAGACCGGGGATGTCAGACTTCGGATGGAAGAAGTCAAGAACCCCGACTTAGATGCCACTTTAATGGCTAAATGGATCGCCAGCGAACTCGAAAACCGGGCCAGCTTCCGTTCCACCCAAAAGAAAGCCATTCAAAGAATGAGAAAGGCTGGCGCTATCGGGTGTAAGACCCTTTGTAAGGGCCGGCTCGGCGGTGCGGAAATCGCGCGGCAAGAAGGGTATAAAGAAGGGGTTGTCCCGCTCGAAACCTTAAGAGCCGACATCGACTTCGCGCACGTCAGCGCTCATACCACCTACGGCGACATCGGCGTCAAAGTTTGGATCTGCCGAAGCGCCAATAAAGATCAAGAAGCTTTAACGAAAGATAAAGAAGCGAAACAAGGAGGCGAAAAAGATGCTGCAACCAAAACGCGTTAAATATCGCCGTCCCCACGGCCTCAAATATGAAGGGGTCGCTACAAAAGGGAACACGGTCGAATTCGGGGAATGGGGCTTACAAGCGACCACCGGAAATTACTTGACCGATCACCAAATCGAAGCGGCCAGAATTGTCCTTGCCAGGTATACTGACCGGGCGGGTAAAATCTGGATCAGAATCTTCCCCCACTTAGCGAAAACTAAGAAACCGGCGGAAGTCCGGATGGGAAGCGGTAAAGGCTCGCCGGAAGGCTGGGTCGCCGTCGTTAAAAAAGGCAAGATTCTCTTCGAAATCGGGGGCATCAGCGATGAACTCGCTCTTAAAGCCCTCCACCAAGCGGGCTTCAAACTTCCGGTCAGAACGAAGATCGTCAGAAGAACCAAAGCCTTAAGTGAAGAAGAAAAACTCAAGATGGAAGAAACCCACGAGTCCCTCTTAGACGAAATCAGAGCCGAAGATGAAATCGTGAAAGAAACCATCAGCGACACCGGTAACGAACCGGCGGAAGAGCAGAAAGGGGAAAGCAATGGAAATTAAAGAACTGCGCTCCCTGAGCGAAAAAGAATTGATTGAAAAGATCAATGAGCTTCATCAAAAACAATTTGATTTAGCGAGAAAACAAGCGGTTGGCCAACTCGAAACCCCCTACGAAATCAAAAGAGTTCGGAAGGATTTAGCGAAAGCCTTAACCGTCAAAAGAGAAAAGGAACTTCAAATTAAAGTTCCGACCTCGAAATAAGAAAGGAGCGGACTTATATGGAAAGAAATAGCAGAACGACCTTCCAAGGTATCGTAACTTCTACCAAAAACGACAAGACCATCTGTGTCACCGTCAGCACCAAACGGAATGATCCGCTCTATGCGAAACGGGTCGCTTACAGTAAAAAATACTACGCTCACGATGAAAAGAACGAAGCGGGCTTAGGGGATACGGTCACCATCATGGCCTGTAGACCTCTCAGCAAAACCAAACGTTATAGACTCTTGAGCATCGATAAGAAAGCCATCGACAGCGTCGCAGCTAATTCGATTGAAAACCTCTTAGAAGAAAAAGAAGGGCTCAAAGAAGAAGCGGCGGAGGAGGTTAAAGAATGATTCAGAAAGAAACTAATCTCGTCGTCGCCGATAACAGCGGCGCCCGTAGCGTTCGTGTCTTCCAACTTTACGGCGGAAGCCACCGAAAAACCTCAACCTTAGGCGATATCGTCACCTGCGCGGTTAAAGACGCGATCCCGAGCGGCAAGATCAAAAAAGGTCAAGTCGTTAAGGGAGTCATCGTCCGGGTCAAACACCCGACCTTAAGAAGTGACGGCAGCACCATCGCCTTCGACGATAACGCGATTGTCATCGTCGATAACGACGGAAACCCCTTAGGCACGCGGGTCTTCGGACCGGTCGCCAGGGAACTCCGGGATAAGGGTTACATGAAAATCATCAGCTTAGCGATGGAAGTTCTCTAGGGAGGAAAAAATATGAAAATCAAAAAAGGTGATAAAGTCATCGTCCTCTCTGGGGACGACAAAGGCAAGACTGGGGAAGTCCAAAAGGTTTATCCCCGCTTGAATAAAGTGGTGGTCGAAGGGGTCAACGTCCACAAGAAACACAAGAAACCGACCCAAAACACGCCGGAAGGCAGCATCATCGACATCTATGTGCCGCTCGATGCTAGTAAAGTCGCCTTGATCGATCCGAAAACGAAGAAAGCCGTGAGAGTCCACCATAAGACCGTCGACGGTAAGAAAATCCGGGTCAACAGCAAAGGCGAATCGCTCGAAAAGAAGAAGTAGGAGATAGTTATGGAAGAAACTAAGAAAACCAAAAAGACCGCTACTACTACTAAAGCGAGCGTAGAAAAGAAAGCTCCCGCTAAAAAAGCGGTGAAGAAAGAAGCGGTTAAGAAAGCTCCAGTTAAAAAGGAAGAAAAAGAACTCAACCGTCTCTACAGCAAATACTTAAAAGAAGTGAGACCGGAACTCGTCAAAAAGTTCAACTACACTTCCATCATGCAAGCCCCGAAGATCGAAAAGATCGTCATCAACATCGGGGTCGGCGATGCCACGCAAAACAGCAAATTCCTCGAAGATAGCGTCACCGATTTAGCCACTATCACCGGTCAACACCCGGTGGTCACCAGAGCCAAAAAGTCCATCGCGACCTTCAAGCTCCGGGAAGGGCAAGCCATCGGTTGCAAAGTTACCTTAAGAGGGAAGAGAATGTACGAATTCCTCGATAAGCTCATCTCCATCAGCTTACCCCGGGTCAGAGACTTTAGAGGCATCAGCCGTAACGCCTTCGACGGCCACGGTAACTACACCTTAGGCGTCAAAGAACAATTAATCTTCCCGGAAATCGATTACGATAAGACCGGCAAGATCCGCGGTATGGATATCGTCATGGTCACGACTGCTAACACCGATGAAGAAGCGTTAGCGCTCCTGGAAATGATGGGCATGCCCTTTAGGAGGTAGAACGATGGCGAAAACCAGTTTAAAAGTTAAGCAACAAAGAACCCCGAAGTTCAAAGTTCGGGAATACACCCGTTGCACCCGCTGCGGACGGCCCCACGGGGTCATCCGGAAATTCGGCCTCTGCCGGATCTGCTTACGGGAAATGGCCTATAAGGGAGAAATCCCCGGCCTCAAGAAATCGAGTTGGTAGAAAGGAGAATTACGCATGATTATCGATCCGATTGGCGATATGCTGACAAGAATCCGAAACGCGAATGCTCTCCGGTATGAAACCGTTTCTTGTCCACATAGCAAATTAAAAGAAGAAATCGCAAAAATCCTCAAGAACGAAGGGTACATCACCGATTACTCTGTCGATGGGGAAAAAGCGAAAAAGACCTTAACCCTCACCTTAAAATATGGTGAGAATGGCACCCGGGTTATTACCGGGCTTAAAAGAATCAGTAAACCGGGCTTAAGAGTGACGGTTGAAGCTGACAAGCTTCCCCGCGTCATCGGCGGTCTCGGCATTGCGATTATCTCGACGAGCGAAGGACTCTTAACCGACAAAAAAGCGAGAGAAAAGAAAGTCGGCGGCGAAGTTCTCTGCTACGTCTATTGAGGAAGGAGTGACATTATGTCTAGAATTGGATTTAAACCCATCCCTCTCCCCGACGGTGTGAGTGTTGAAATTAAAGAACACGAAGTGACCGTCAAAGGCCCGAAGGGCGAAGTAAGCGTTCATGTTCCTGGTGACGTCAGCGTCCTTCAAGAAGAAAACATCCTCCATATCAAGCCGAAAAACGGCGTGGTGGAAGACCCAAAATTGGAAAGTCGTAACCACGGGACAACCGCGGCGAACCTCCATAACGCGGTCACGGGCGTCAAAGACGGGTGGAAGAAGGAACTCGAACTCTCTGGGACCGGTTACCGGGCGCAGATGAAGGGAGCTTCCGTCAATATGTTCCTCGGGTACAGCCACAACATCGAAGTGGCCCCGATCGGTAAGTACACCAAGATCAGTTGCCCCGATGAAACCCACATCGTCGTCGAAGGCGTTTCCCGGCAAGAAGTCGGGGAAACCGCGGCGAGAATCTACGATAGCCACCGGCCCGATGTCTACGGTAATAAAGGCGTGCACTATAAAGGCCAACACTTGATCAAGAAAGTTGGTAAACGTGCGGCCTCCGGGGCGAAGAAATAAGGGAGGAATGAAAAGTGATCAATAAAGAATCCCGCAACCTCACGCGGAAAAGACGGCACTTAAGAGTCCGGGAAAAAGTTTCCGGAACGCCGGACAAACCTCGTTTAGTGGTCTATAGAAGCAATAAACACATCCAAGCCCAAATCATCGATGATGTGGCGGGGAAAACCCTCGTCAGTTCGTCGAGCGTCCAACTTAAGCTCAAGGACGGCAATAACTGCGAAGGAGCGGCCCTCGTCGGGCAAGACCTCGCGAAAAAAGCGGTCAAAGCCGGAATCAAAACCGTCGTCTTCGACCGGGGCGGCTATGTCTATCATGGCCGGATTAAAGCCCTCGCCGATGCCGCGAGAGAAAATGGGCTTATCTTCTAAGGAGTATAACGATGGAAGAACAAAAGATTGTGAAAGAAACTCCGGCTAAAGAGAGCACTCTTCCGGAAAAGAAAACCGGTAATCCGGGCTATGAACCTCACGGTGGCAGAAGCGCTGGACGGCCGGGCGACCGGAAATTCGGCGATCGGAAGGGAAGACCGTCCGAACGTCGGGGAGGCCGGGGAGGCTTCCGCCGGGAAGATGACAACATGAGCGACCGGGTGGTCTATATCAACCGGGTCAGCCGGACCGAAAGCGGCGGCAAACACATGCGGTTTGACGCTCTCGTCGTCGTCGGTGACGGAAAAGGCCATTATGGCTTCGCGATGAAGAAGAGTGGCGAAGTACCGGATGCTATCAAAAAGAGCTTAACCCAAGCCAAGAAACATATGCACTATGTCCACATCGTCAAAGGTGGAACGATCGCTCACGAAGTGGTCGGTGTCTATGGTTCGACGAAAGTCTTCTTAAAACCGGCTCCCGTCGGAACTGGTATCGTCGCGGGCGGTTCCGTCCGGGCGATGGTCGAACTCGCTGGCTTTAAAAACATCTCCAGTAAGGTCTATGGTTCGAGAACCCCGATCAACGTCATCCGGGCGACCGACAAAGCCTTACAAAGCTTGAAGGAATATAACAAGATCATGGTTCTCCGGGGCAAAAAGAATCCGGAAGATTTCAAGAAAACCTTCACGAAGAAAACCGATAAGAAGGAGGAAAAATAATGCCTTCCACTCTCGAAAACTTAGTGGTCACCGAAGGAAGTAAGCGCGAGCACTTCCGGCGGGGCCAAGGCCGGGGAACCGGAAACGGTAAGACCGCCGGTAAAGGCCAAAAAGGCCAAGGAGCGCACGCTCATACCAAGAAAGGATACTTCGAAGGGGGCCAAATGCCTTTGATCAGAAGAATCCCGAAATTCGGTTTTAAGAACATCAGCCGCAAGGAATATGCGGTGGTGGACTTAGGGAAACTTAACGCCTTTAAAGACGGGGAAACAGTCACTGTTACCAAACTCATTGAAAAAGGAATAGTGAAAAAAACCTTGTCAGGGGTTAAAATCCTCTCCGGTGGCACTTTGGAAAAGAAAGTTAACGTCCAAGTGCACGCTATCAGTAAATCCGCCAAAGCCGCTATTGAAGCTTTAGGCGGCACAGTTGAGGTAATAAAATAATGAAAAAGCTCGCTTCGATCTTCAAAAATAAGGAAATTGTCAACCGGATATTCTTTACCATCATGGTCCTTTTCGTTATCCGGATCGGAGCAGCTATCACTGTCCCCGGGGTCACCGTCAGCAGCCAACTCTCAAACCTGATGAACTCCGGCAATAGCTTAGCTATCATGGACCTTTTGGGTGGGGGGGCTCTATCGACCTTCAGCGTCTTCGCGCTAGGTGTCAGCCCCTACATTACCTCCCAAATTATCATTCAACTCTTAAGTAAGGACGTTCTCCCTGCCTTAACCGAACTCAGTAAGCAAGGGGAATACGGCCGGAAAAAGATCGCGATGGCGACCCGTTACTTGACTCTCCTCTTAGGGGCGGTTCAAGCCTACGGGATCATCCAAACGATGCAGAATAGCGACTTTATCACCTTGAATATGGCCGCTAACTTCTGGACCTATGCTTACCTCGTCGTCATCATGATGGGCGGGGCGATGCTCACGATGTGGCTCGGTGACCAAATCACCGAAAAAGGTCTCGGGAACGGGATCTCGGTAATTATCTTCGCCGGTTGCGTCCGTAGTATCCCAACCCAAATCACGACGGCTTGGAACAAATGGATTACTCTCAATATTAATACCGGAAGCCGGGAAATCATCACCGGCGTCTTCCAATTCGCGCTGTACATCTTAGCGATGCTCCTGATTATCGGGGTCGTCGTCTTCATGGAACTCAGCCGGAGAAAGATTCCGGTTCAACACGCCGGGAAAGGCGGAAATAATCCCTCGATGGCGAGAGCGAGCTTCCTTCCAATCAAGCTCAATAGCGCCGGTGTTATTCCGGTCATCTTCGCCTCGAGCATCATGAGCGCTCCGCAGATTATCGCCAGCTTCATAAGTCCGGAAGCCGGGCAAGCGGAGTGGCTGAATATCTTCAACTACAACACCACCTTTACGATGCCGTGGTTTGACGGCACCCACTGGGAGATGAACTGGGGGCTCTTCATCTATCTCGCTCTCATTATTCTCTTCACCTTCTTCTATTCGAAGATGTCGATCGACCCCGAAAAGTTGGCCGATAACTTCCAGAAGAACGGGAGCTATATCCCGGGGATTAGACCTGGTAAAGAAACCGAAAGGTATGTCGGAAAAGTCCTTAACCGCGTCACCTTCATGGGGGCGATAGGTCTTTCCGTCATTGCGGCTCTCCCGATTATCCTTGTCTGGGCTAACGCCTTCAGCGGTGATAACAGCCTCGCGATCGGTGGTACCGGACTCATCATTATTGTCGGGGTGGCGATTGAACTTAATAACCAGATCGATGGTCTCCTCGCTGGCAAGAGCTTTGAAGAAACGAAAGGAGCGGTCAGATAATGCTTAACATCATTCTCATGGGCCCGCCGGGAGCGGGTAAAGGGACCCACGCGAAGTGGATTTCCAAAAAATTCAATATCCCGCACATTTCTACGGGCGATATGTTCCGGGAAGCGATCAGCAGCGGCACACCCTTGGGTAACCAAGTGAAAGCCGTTATTGAACGCGGCGACCTGGTCAATGATGAACTGACTTGTTCCTTAGTGAAAGAACGGCTTAGCCGGAAAGATTGTGAACACGGCTACCTCTTGGACGGGTTCCCGAGAACCTTAGCCCAAGCGGAAGCCTTAAAAGTCATCGGACGCGAGATTGGTCGCGAGCCCTCTTTAGCGCTCAACCTCTCGTGCCCGAATGATGTTCTTCTTCGAAGGATCGGTGGACGGCGAGTTTGCCCCAAATGCGGCGCGAGCTACAACATCCACACGATGAAACCGAAACAAGACGGCATCTGCGATTTATGCGGAACCGCCTTAATTCAAAGAAAAGACGATAACGAAGAGAGCTTCAAGGTGCGGCTCGCTAATTACGACAAGAGCACGGCGCCGCTCCTCGAATATTATGAAAAAGAGCATCTCCTCCATACCTTCGATGGCAACAGCGATGCTACTAATCTTGAAGTGATGATCACCTCCTTCCTCGAAGGGATGAATAAATGATCATCATTAAATCTCCGCGTGAGATCGAGCTGATGCGGGAAAGCGGACAATTGTTGTCTAGCTTGTTCCATCATCTCTCGCTCATGATAAAACCGGGAATCACCACCAAAATGCTCGATGAAGAAGCGGAAAGATTCATCAACGAGCGAGGGGGCATTCTCGAAGAAAAAGGGTACTATGGTTATCCTGCTAGCATCTGCGCATCAGTCAACGATGTGCTGGTGCACGGCATTCCGAGCAGTAAAAAAGTCTTAAAAGAAGGCGACATTATCTCGCTCGATATCGTCGTTAAGAAAAACGGCTATTGCGCGGACGCTTGTCGGACTTACCCGGTCGGGAAAGTCTCCGATGAAGCAGCTCAATTGATTAAAGTGACGGAAGATAGTTTCTTCCATGCGGTGAGCCTGATTAAAGAAGGGGTTCACTTGGGGGACATCTGTCACGCGGTCGAAAGTTACGTCAAACCCTATAACTACTGTGTCCCGGAAGAATATAGCGGGCACGGAATCGGGCGGACGATGCATGAAGATCCCAGCATTCCTAACTACGGAAAACCGGGAACCGGACCCATCCTCAAAGCGGGGATGACCCTCTGCATCGAACCGATGGTGATGACGGGGAAACGGGCCTTAAGAGTCCTCCCGGATGGGTGGACAGCGGTGGCCCGCGATCACAAAATCAACGCGCATTATGAAAACACGGTACTCGTGACCGAAACTGGGGTAGAAATCTTAACCCTAGGAAAGGAGTAAAAGCTTGTCAAAAGAAGACTGCATTGAAGTCGAGGCGACGGTTCTCGAAAACTTGCCGAACGCTAATTTCAAGGTGAAGTTAGCCAATGGCGCCGTTATCCAAGCCTGCGTTTCGGGAAAAATAAGGATGCATTACATCCGTATTCTCCCCGGCGATCGGGTGACGGTACAACTCTCGCCTTACGATTTAACACGCGGGCGCATTACTTTCCGCTATAAGAACTAAAAGGAGAAAGACGATGAAAGTTAGACCTTCAGTAAAACCGATTTGCGATAAGTGCAAAGTCATTCGTCGCCATGGCGTCGTCATGGTGATTTGTTCGAACCCTAAACATAAACAACGGCAGGGTTAATTTTGAAAGGATATAAGAAAGAAATATGGCACGGATTGTCGGGGTTGATATCCCCTCAGAAAAAAGAGTAGTTATTTCCTTAACCTATATCTATGGGATCGGAAATACGACCGCTAATAAGATTTGTAAAGACGCCGGAGTGAACGTCGATATCAGAGTTAAAGACTTAACCGATGAACAATTGGTCGCTCTCCGGACACAAGTAGCGAAATATAAGACCGAAGGTGATTTACGTCGGGAAGTCGCGATGAACATTAAACGGCTTACCGAAATCGGTTGTTACCGCGGTATTAGACATAAGAAAGGCCTTCCGGTCAGAGGTCAAAGAACCAAGACCAACGCTCGGACGAGAAAAGGTAAACGGAAGACCATCGCTAATAAGAAAGAGGCCACTAGAGGCTAATACGTGAGGTAAGAATCATGGCAGATACTAAGAAAAATACCGCGAAAAAATCAGCGGTTAGAAAAAAGAAAATCAAACGGAACTTCACCCGTGGTGTCGCGCACATCCATTCCTCGTTCAATAACACGATCGTCAGCATCAGCGATGAACAAGGAAATGTCATCAGCTGGAGCAGCGCTGGTGCCTTAGGGTACAAAGGCGCTAAGAAAGCGACCCCCTTCGCCGCGCAACTCGCCAGCGAAGCCGCCGCGAAAGTCGCCTATGAACAAGGTCTTAGAGAAGTGGCCGTCGAAGTGAAAGGGCCGGGTCCCGGCCGGGAAAGCGCGGTTAGAGCCCTCGCTCTCGCCAACTTAAAAGTTCTTTCGATCGAAGACACCACTCCGATTCCTCATAATGGTTGCCGGCCGCCCAAGAAACCGCGCGGATAGGAGGATAGTTCATGGAAAACAAAACCGCAGAATATCTTTTAGCGAAACCTTTCCAACCTTTCAAAGTCAAAATCGAAAGCTACGATGCCGACAGCAATCGCGCTAAATTCGTCGTCGAACCCTTAGAAAGAGGCTTCGGCTTAACCTTAGGAAACGCCTTAAGGCGCGTCCTCTTAGCGAGCCTTCCGGGCTACTCGATGTACGCTGTCGAAATCGAAGGTGTCCGGCACGAATTCACCGCTCTTGAAGGGGTGGAAGAAGACGTCACCGGCATCATCCTCAACTTAAAGAACTTAGTCCTTCGGTTCGATGATCATTCCAATGATACTAAACTTCTTGAACTCGATGTCCAAGGTCCGGCCGTCGTTAAAGCCAGCGATCTTAAGCTCCCGGCTTTAGTCAGCGTCATCAATCCGGATTTGGAAATCGCTCACCTCAATGAAAAAGGTCATCTCCACATGACCATCTACGCGGGAAGCGGAAGAGGCTATTACACTAGCGAAGCCAATAAAGGCGAAAGAAATATCGCGAGAATCGGTCTCATCAGCACCGATAGTAACTATAGCCCGGTCACGAAAGTCAGCTACGAAGTGACTCCGACCCGGGTCGCTCACGATTCGAAGTTCGATAAATTGACCCTCGAAGTCACCACTAACGGCGCTATGAAGCCCGGTGAAGCGGTGGCCCTCGCCAGCGAAATCCTCATCAATCACTTTAAGAAATTCGCCTCGCTCGACGAAAAAGTGATGACCTACAAGATGGAAAAAGAAGAGGTGACGCCGGAAGAGAACAAGTTCCAAAATATGTATATCGAAGAACTCGATCTCTCTGTCAGAAGCAATAACTGCCTCAAACGGGCGGGCATCTCGACCGTTCTCGAACTCACCCAAAAGAGCGAAGAAGAAATGATGAAAGTCAGAAACCTCGGGAAGAAATCCCTCAAAGAAGTCAAAGAAAAATTGGCGGCGATGGGGCTTCACTTCCGTGATTACGTAGGAGAATAAACAATATGCCAGCACAAGGAAGAAAAAACGTCCACGGTAAAACCGGCGTCCGCTTCAAAGCGGCTTATACGAGTTCCAAAGAAAAAGCGATGTTGAGAAACGTCGCTAGTGAACTCATCGTCCATGGGAGCGTGAAAGTGACAAGCGGTGTCACCCCGAAGCTCATCACTTTAGCCTCCAAGCTCATCACTTGGGGTAAAGAAAACACCTTAGCGAGCCGCCGTTATGCGGAACGTTACGTCAAAGACGTCCAAGGTGTCGATACCTTAAAGAAATTATTCGATGAAGTCGCTCCGAAATACGCGACCAGAAACGGTGGCTACCTCGAAGTTTATAAGCTCGGCGCTCGCCGCGGTGATAACGCGGAAGTCGAACTCGTTAAGCTGATCGACTAAAAAGCAAAATAACGCGGCAAAAACCGCGTTTTTTTGTTGATAATCTTCATTTGGTATTACAATTAACAAGGAGCAAATCTTTTTTAGAGAGGGAATTTGCTCTTTTTCTATCCTTTATTCTTTTTAAAAGAATACTCGACCCTACTCCTTTATGATAAACTAAAACAAGTTAGGAGGTATCTTATGCCTTTATTAATCTCGATGGAACCCTGGGCGATCGCCTTGATCGCTGCCGCGGTCATCATTGTCTTACTTGTCGTCATCTTCGCGGTCTGGTGGATCAGCACCGCTAATAGGATGAGAAGAGAAATCGTTAAAATCGACGAAGCTGCGTCTGGAATCGACGTCGCTTTAACCAAGCGGTTCGATCTTTTAACCAAGACGGTCGCCACCGTCAAAGGTTACGCGAAACACGAAGAAAAAACCTTGACGCAAGTCATCGGCATGCGGGGTCCGAATAAAGATTCCAGCATGAAAGAAAAGAGCGCGTACGCTAATCAATTGACGAAAGCTTTCGATTCGATCAACATTGTTGCCGAACAATATCCGGACTTAAAAGCTAACGCTAACTTCATGGCCCTTCAAAACCAAATCGCGGAAGTGGAAGAACACTTACAAGCCAGTCGAAGAGTCTATAACAGTAACGTCAGCTTCTTTAACCAAGAAATCGTCGTCTTCCCGAAGAGCATTGTCGCGAGACACTATAACTTCACCGCTCGGGACTTCTTCGAAGCCGAAGAAGCTAAACGGCAAGACGTTAAGATTGAATTCTAATTTCTCTATTTAACGAATGAACGAAACAAAAGAGCAAGATTTAAAGAAGCTCGCAGATTTTATTGAACAAGATCGAAGAAAAAGAGTCCCAGTTTTCTGGGGTTCTTTGATTATCGGTATCGTCTTATTTATCTTAGGGCTCGTCCTCGTCCTCTTAGGTTTTGGCAATGAAAACAATGGGATGGTCATCACCGGTGGTATCTTTGTTCTCCTCGGGTTTATCGGGATCGGGATCGCGATTACTTACCGGAACAATTATTCAAAGAAATCCTTTGAGATGATCAGGCAGTACGCGATAAAGAATGCCTTCCCGAATGCGAAGTTTAATCCTAATGTCGGCTTCCCTCTGAAAACCGTCATGGGGACCGGCTTCTTTATGACCCCGGACCGGTATTATGGGTCGAACTTCTTGAGCGATACTTATAAAGGTATCCCTTTTGAAAAGGCCAGTTACCGTCTCCAAAAACGGGAAGTTCAAAGAACAGGGAAAACGACGACTGTCTATTACATTGATTTCGCGGTGGGGAACCTCATTTTTTACCATCTTCCTCGGACTTTTAAATATGACTTAAGAGTTCTTGAAAAGAATGGAATGATGATGAAACCCAATAACTGCATTGAAACCGAATTCATCAAGTTTAATGAGAAGTTCTATACGACAACCAATAGTAAGGAATTCGCTTTCTATATCTTGACCCCGCAGGTGCAAGAAAAGATCTTAAACCTTGAGGGGATGGCGAAAGGAACTTTCTTCTTAGCTTTAGAAAATAATCTCCTCTATGTCGCTTTTAATGACGGCGGCAATACCGCTGATATGAAGCTGTTACAGAAAGTTAACCCGAGCACGGTCTTAAGGCTCTATAACTTCCTCACTCTTCCTCAACAAGTCATCGATATTCTCGACTTAGATGGGCCGAAGTTCCAGAAGCAGACAGAGATTGTTTAAAACAATATTCTTACAATGAAGTGACCTAATAATGAGTTTATTAGGTCCTTTTTTATATATTCAAACAGAAAAATGTTTGAAAGAAGTATCAAGACCGTTAGGGATAAAGTTTCCTAATAAAATAGAGTAGTTACAAACATGTTAATTCCTGAATTGGCTATGATTTACAATTTCAAGTAAATTTACAACAAGTAGAATAGTTCTTTGAGTGACTGACGATATTGTCAATTATTTTAATTATTTAATGAATAAATTTTACGTAAACGGAAAAAATATTCAACGGAGGTTATTTATGTTAAGAATTAATAGAGATCTATCTTAATCAGCTGGTAAATAAACAAAATAATGGACTAGTAAAAATAATTACTGGAATGAGAAGATGTGGAAAATCGTTTCTTCTCGACCCTATATTTAAAGAATATTTAATGGGTAAAGGAATAAGTGAAAACCATATCATTAAAATAGATTTTGATGAACGAAGAAATACTAAATATCAAGACCCAGATGTTTTAGACGAATATATTAGGAGCTTAATTGTTGATGATGAGCAATATTATTTGTTATTAGATGAGATTCAAAAAGTAAACGATTTTGAATCGGTATTAAATGGTTTTTTGCACATTGATAATTTAGATATATATGTTACTGGAAGTAATTCTGAATTTTTATCGTCTGATATCATTACTGAATTTAGAGGACGTGGTGATGAGATTAGAGTTTTCCCTCTTACTTTTTCAGAATACTGTTCTGTATTTGAAGGTGATAAAGAAGATGCTTGGGAAGAATATATTATTTATGGTGGATTACCAAAAGTAATTTCTTTTAAAAGCGAAAGTGAGAAATCCAAATATCTTAAACAATTATTTGAAAAAACCTACATATGCGATATTGTAGAAAGAAACAACATTCAAAGAATAGATATTTTAGATTCATTATTAAATATATTAGCTTCATCAATCGGTTCGTTGACCAATCCAAACAAATTATTAAATACATTCCAAAGTTATGGAGTTAAAGATTTATCGATAAATACTCTATCTTCTTATTTGAAATATTTGGAAGATTCATTCATAATTGAAAAATCCGAAAGATACGACATAAAAGGCAAAAAATATATTCAATCACCTTTTAAATTCTATTTTTCGGATATTGGATTAAGAAATGCTAGACTAAACTTCAGACAACAAGAAGAAACTCATATTATGGAAAATATTATTTGTAATGAGTTATTAGCTCGTGGCTATAATGTGGATGCGGGAGTTGTAACTATTAGAGAGGGAGATGCAAAAAAACAAACTGAAGTTGATTTTATATGTAATCAGTTTAATAAGAAGTATTACATTCAATCATCACTTTCTCTTTCAACTCATGAAAAAACAATTCAAGAAGAAAGGCCTTTATTAAATATCCATGATAATTTTAAGAAAATAATAATAGTAAAAGGAAACAAAAAAGCGTGGATTACCGAAGAAGGCATTTTAGTTATCGGAATTTTTGAATTCTTACTTAATAAGAACAGCTTGGATCTATAATAAGACGTACTGTTAAAAATTCTATATTTACTAAAAAACGCAAAGTGAAAAGCTAAAATAATCTATTATTTATAAAAATCCCTAATAGGTTTGCACTAATTATCAAGCCCGTTAGGGATAACAAATCACAATTATATTGAAATTATCAAAATAATAAAAACGCAAGAACTTGCAAAAATTTTAGTTTGACATTGATTTATATCGCAATAGTTAGTATAATAAAAGTGCAAGAACTTGCAAAAATTTTAGTTTAGAGAGAAAAATATGATTGCTAGAAATGATTATTTACAAAAGTTAATCGATAGAATGAATAATGGTATGATCAAAGTTGTTACCGGAATCAGGAGATGTGGTAAATCATACTTATTGTTTGATATTTTTTATAATTATTTACTCCAAAATGGTGTTGATAAAGAACATATCATCTCCCTACAATTAGATGACAGAATGAATATTCGTTATCGTGATCCTGATTTTTTGTGTGAATATGTACATAGTAAAATTGTTGACGAAAAGAACTATTTCATTTTTTTAGATGAAGTGCAGTATGTAAATGAGTTTGAAGAAGTATTGATTTCATTTTTGCATATAAAAAATGCTGATGTATATGTAACAGGAAGTAATGCAAAATTTCTATCTTCTGATATTATTACTGAATTTAGGGGAAGAGGAGATCAAATCCACTTATCTCCATTGTCTTTTAAGGAATATTTTGACTATTGCAAGTTAGATTTCGAAGAAGCTTGGAATGAATATTCAATGTATGGTGGTATGCCATTTCTTTTAATGTGCAAAACAAGCGAGCAAAAGATTAAATACCTAGACAATTTATTCAAAGAAACTTATATAAAAGACATCGTTAATAGAAACTCTATTAAAAACACAGAAGTATTGGAGGATGTACTCAACATTGTTTCCTCAAGTGTGGGATCATTAACAAACCCTAACAAATTATCAAATTCATTTAAATCTATTAAGAATTTAAATGTTGCACCAAACACAATTAAACAATACTTGGAATACTGTGTAGATTCATTTTTGATTCAAAAAGCTTATAGATATGATGTAAAAGGAAAGAAATATATAGATACGCCACTAAAATATTATTTTACTGATATAGGTCTTAGAAATGTCAGGTTAGGATTTAGGCAGCAAGAAGAAAGCCACATAATGGAAAATATTATTTACAACGAATTGATTAATCGAGGGTACCAGGTTGATGTAGGAATGGTATCTATCAGTGAAAAAAACGAAAATGAGAATTATGTAAGAAAACAATTAGAAGTTGACTTTGTTTGTAATCTTGGATATGAAAGAATCTATATACAATCAGCCTTAAATATTGATGAAGTTGCAAAAAAAGAACAAGAGGAGAGATCACTAATAAGAATAGATGATAGTTTTAGAAAAGTTATTGTTGTTAGAAATAATATTAGAAAATGGAAAGATGAAAATGGAATCTTGATTCTCGGTTTAAAAGAATTTTTAACTTGTCCCGATGCGATAAAATCATAATTTGATATATTTAATATACATTGTAGCAAAAATCCCTAATAGGTTTCATCTAATGATGGCACTTTTTCTTTTTCTATCATATAAAAGAGAGGAAGAGGCAATGTTTAAATTATTAAAAGTGGTAGTTACCGGTTATAAGTTATTAAAGGATGACTTTGTCATCGATTTCTTGAGTAAAGCGCGGGTCTATGATGAGGACAAAGAGAAAGAAGTTTTGGAAATTGATGATGGTTTATATACCTTCCGGACTCTCGCGGTTGTCGGGGGTAATTCCTTTGGAAAATCGGCAATTTTATCTTTGATTCTTCTTTAAGCGATACTTCCACTTTAAAAATGCTGACGGGCGAACAGATTAAAGTCGATGATTTTAGCAATAATAACCTCTCCAATTTACATGAAACAATCCTTTGAAGTTCTTCTTTTTAGATTAAATACCTGCAGTTCTCGGCTAGTTTCTTCGATAATTTAATTATTGGATGACAGTGTGGAATCCTTAACCACTCTTAATTCGCAGTTTGTTAAGTTTAAAAGATTTAACGAGAAAGAAGAAATTTTAGTCAATGAAGATTTAATGAAGATTCTCTCAGCCGGAACTTTTCGTGAGGTGGAACTCTATATTCGGTGCATCAATGCTCTAAAGTACGGAAAAACTATTATCATCGACGAAATTGAAACCAGTTTCAAAAAGAACTTTGTTTATAACCTCCTTTTCCTTTTTAATGTTGGGGAAATCAATTCAAAAGGGGCCCAAATTATATTTAGTACCCATTATGTCGAAATTCTCGATTACTTATCCTGGAGAGACAATATCTACATCGCTCATAAAAACGATGGGCGAATTGTGGTTAATAACTTATATATGGACTAGAAGGTACGGACAGAGTTGTTAAAGAGTAAACAATTTAACAACAATGTATTTAATATCTCCTTTTCTCATGAAAACTTATTAGCCCTTAATCAAGCGACCCAGGAAGAACTTAAGGTAAAAGAATAAGAATAGGGATTTGCGCTAAATATTTAAAAAGCTTTTTAAAAGTCCATTCTTTTTATTGATATTCTGTTTTACATTCTGCGCTTTTTTACGTATTCATCGGTTAAATATGGCTAACCATTCTGCCCCTTTTCACCATTGATAAAGGCGGGATTAATTTATAAAATTAAAAAGCTTATTTAGGAGGCAAATGATGGCTATTCAGCAAAACGCTAAGGAAAAGATTTTTGCAATTATTGATAAGTACAAAGACGAGCCTAGCCCCTTGATGATCATCCTTGAAGATGTTCAAAAAGAATTCGGTTATGTTCCCCTTGAAGTACAAGAAATCATCAGCCAAAAACTCAATATCCCTGTAGCGGAAATTTACGGTGTCGTAAGTTTCTACAATTTTTTCAGCCTTTCGCCGAAAGGAAAATATGTTATCGGCGTCTGTTTAGGGACGGCCTGCTACGTTAAAAACGCTCAGGCGGTCATCGATAAGTTCAGCGACTTATTGCACATTAAACCGGGGCAAACAACGGAAGATGGACTCTTCACTTTAGAAGCTCTCCGCTGCTTAGGGGCCTGCGCTTTAGCCCCCGCGGTCAGCATCAACGGGAAAGTTTACCCGATGCTCCAACCCGATAAAGTCGCCGGTGTCATTCAAGAATACCGGGCGAAGGAGGAAGAATAATGGATAGAATCACCGATTTAAGTGTTCTCGACCATAAGATTGAAGAATACTCGAAGGCCTTCCAAGATAAAGTTTCTGGTAAGAACGGAAAAAGAGCGGTCCTCGTCTGCGGTGGCACCGGTTGCTTAGCTAATGACAGCGAAAACTTACTGGAAGAACTTAAAAAAGAAATCAAAGCGCAAGGTTTAGAAGATAAAGTCACCGTTAACCATGTCGGTTGTTTCGGTTTCTGTTCGCAAGGACCTTTCGTGAAGATTTATCCGGAAGATACGCTTTACACGAAAGTTAAAGTCAGCGACGTTAAAGAAATTGTTGAAACCGACCTCAAGAACCATGAAGTGGTCGGCCGTCTTCTTTATGTCGATCCGGTCACCCACGAAAAGGTCGTCCGGCAAGACGATATTAACTTCTACAAAAAACAAAAACGGGTCAGCCTCCATGGTTGTTCCTTAATCAATCCGGATTTCTTAGAAGAAGCTTTAGGTTATGATGGCTTTAAAGCCTTAAAGAAAGTCTTAACTTCGATGACCCCGCAAGATGTCATCGATGAAATCACGAAGAGTGGTTTAAGAGGACGGGGTGGCGCTGGTTTCCCGACCGGGAAGAAGTGGCAGTTCGCCTATAACGTCAAAGCTGATCAAAAATACATCGTCTGTAATGGTGACGAAGGTGACCCCGGCGCCTTCATGGACCGGAGCATCTTAGAAGGTAACCCCTTTGAAGTCATCGAAGGGATGATGATCGCTGGGTACGCTTTCGGCGCGAGCAAAGGTTATTTCTATGTTAGAGCCGAATACCCAGTCGCGGTTGAACGGTTACAAAGAGCCATTAAAGATATGAAAGAAGTCGGTCTTTTAGGTGAACACATCTTGGGGACGGATTTCTCCTTCGATGTTTATTTAAGAGAAGGGGCGGGCGCTTTCGTCTGCGGGGAAGAAACCGCCTTACTTAATTCGATTGAAGGGAAGCGGGGGATGCCTCGGCCGAGACCACCTTATCCGGCGGTCAAAGGGCTCTGGGGAAAGCCCACCTGCGTCAATAACGTTGAAACTTTAGCCCAAGTGCCTTATATCATCCGGATCGGAGCGGAAGAATACGCGAAAACCGGGACTGTCGGAAGTAAGGGAACCAAGGTCTTCGCCTTAGGTGGAAAAATCAATAACGTTGGTCTCGTGGAAGTTCCGATGGGCACGACCTTAAGAACCTTAATTTATGATATCGGCGGCGGTATCCCGAACGATAAGAAATTTAAAGCGATTCAAACCGGGGGTCCGTCCGGTGGTTGTTTAACCGAAGAAGACCTCGATACCCCGATTGATTACGATACCTTAGTTGCCCGTGGCAGCATGATGGGAAGCGGTGGCGCTATCGTCATGGACGAAGATAACTGTATGGTCGACGTTGCTCACTTCTATATGGACTTCATCTGCAGTGAAAGCTGCGGTAAATGTTCACCCTGCCGGATTGGGACCAAGAGGTTATACGAAATGTTAACCAAGGTGACCAGAGGCCAAGCGACACCCGAAACCTTAGATGATATGCGTCATTTAGCGGAAGTCATCAAAGGTGGCTCCCTCTGCGCGTTAGGGCAGACAGCCGCTAACCCGATTCTTTCGACGATGAATAAATTCCCGGAAGAATACCGGGCCCACGTCGTCGACAAAAAGTGTCCGGCTCACGTTTGTAAGCACTTGATGGAATACTATATCGATCCCGATAAATGTAAGAAGTGCAGCAAGTGCGCGAGAGGCTGCCCCGTCAATTGTATCAGCGGGGTGCCGGGTAAAGTTGCCTATAAGATTGATAATACCAAGTGTATTAAGTGCGGAGCCTGCTACGCGGCATGTCCGTTCCACGCGATTTTAAAACGCTAGGAGGAATTGAAGATGGAAAAGATTAATATCAATATTGAAGGTCATATCTATAGCGTCGATAAATCGTTGACGGTCTTAGAAGCAGCGAGACAATGCGGATATAAAATCCCCACTCTTTGCTATTGGAACAAAGGACATAACAGTTTAGCGAGCTGCCGGGTTTGTTTAGTGGAAATTAGAACCAGCCGCGGCGGAAAACTTTTCGCGAGCTGCGTCTATCCGGTCAGTGATATTCCGGCGGAAAAAGGGTTTGAAATCTGGATTTCGAGCCCGATGGCAACCGACGCTCGGCGGGCCAGCGTGGAACTACTCCTCAGTAACCACAGCAAAGAATGCCAAACTTGTTTAAAGAATAAGGATTGTGAATTGTTAAATTGCGCTCGAATCACCGGAGCGGAAACCGGGAAGTATGAAGGAGAAAAAACTCCAACGACTTTTGACGAACTCGCTCCCGGCTTAATTAGAGATACTTCCAAATGTATCCTCTGCGGGCGCTGCATCGAAAGATGTAAAGAAGCGACTGGCATCGGGATCTTAGGCTTTGAAAATAGAGGCTTTAAGACCATTGTCAGCCCCTTAAACAACCGGAGCTTCAGTAAAGTTCCTTGCATCCAATGTGGGCAATGTGTCAACGTCTGTCCGACTGGTGCTTTAATGGAACATGATGAAATCAGTAAAGTCGATAAAGCGATGAAAGACGGGAAATTCGTGGTCGTTCAAACCGCTCCCGCGGTTAGAGCCGCTATCAGCGAAGAATTCGGTCACCCCGTCGGTGAAGAAAACGGGGAAGGTAAGATGGTGGCTGCCCTTCACCGGTTAGGCTTCCAAAGAGTCTTCGATGTTAACTTCGGGGCGGACCTCACCATCTGCGAAGAAAGCCAAGAACTTATCAATAGAATCACGAAGAAGACAGGGCCTCTTCCCCAGATTACTTCTTGTTCTCCGGGTTGGGTCAATTACTTAGAATTCTTCCACCCGAACTTAATTCCCCATCTCTCAACTTGTAAGAGCCCCCACGAAATGCAAGGGGCGATCACCAAGAGCTACTTCGCGGAAAAACATCACCTTAATCCGGAAGATATCTATGTCGTCAGCATCATGCCTTGCTTAGCTAAGAAATATGAAAAAGTAAGAAAGGCTAACGCCGTTAATGGTATCCAAGATGTCGATGTGGTCTTAACGACGAGAGAACTGGCGAGACTCATCAAGAGAAGCGGTATCATCTATGATGAATTACCAGCCGAAAAATTCGATGACGATCTCTTAGGTGAATATACTGGCGCGGCCGCTCTGTTCGGGGTCACCGGCGGGGTCATGGAAGCGGCTTTAAGAACTGCTTACCACACCTTGACGGGTAAAGAATACGCGAAAGTGGACTTCAAAGAAGTCAGAGGCTTCGAAGGAGTTAAACACGCGGATATTGATATCGATGGGACCATCGTTAAAGTCGCGGTTGCCAGCGGCACCAAGAACGCCGAACCCTTACTCAAAGAAATTGAAGAAGGTAAGAGCCCCTATGCTTTCATTGAAATCATGGGCTGCCCCGGTGGTTGCTTAAATGGCGGCGGTCAACCCTTCATTAAACCCTCGATGATGGAAAAGGGTGATCAAGATATCTTAGAGACCTATCTCCAAAAGCGAGCTAATATTCTTTATTCCATCGATGAAAAGAAGGAAGTGAGGCAGAGCCATAATAATCCTGATATCATTCGTCTCTATAAAGATTATCTCGGGGAATATGGTTCCGAAAAAGCGGAAGAACTTTTGCACACGAGCTATGACGCTGAACGGGAAAGATTCCCTAAATAATATTATTTATCTCCTTTAAATTAAAAGACCAGGTTAGGAAATAGCCTGGTTTTTCTAATGTCGTAAATGCATTAGGATTAAATTCCAATTATTTAGAAGCCAAATATCGAGAAAGCTATGACTATACAAAAAAAGATTTCTTTGATAAAAGAATATATTGATAAAGATATACCTGTAACAGGTTATGGTGCATGGAATGGTTACGGAGAGATAACAAATCATTATTTTAATATTTATAGTTATGAGACATGGACTGGTTTAGATGCAAAAGGGAAGACAGTCTCCGAAATTATTTTAGGAATAAGGCTTAATTATGGTGATGGTTTTGATAGTAGAATATTTATTAACTCAAAAGCCTTATTAAACCCGAATTTTACTGGCGTTATTACTTATGAAGCAGATTACGATACTGAAGGCATTATAGACGTGGATTTTGAAGATGAATTCACTAGCGATTCAAGTGATGAGTTATATAACCTTTCTAATGTTGAAGAAATTGTGGAAACTAGGTTATCTCATTATACTTTTTTAACTAAAAGATTAAGATGCGGTTATGTTGACGGTAAATATCTAGTACTTTCTTCAAGAACAATGGGCGGTGGCGATGCCTATTTGGAAATTGACTTTGGAAGTGAATTGTTTAAATCTATGTGGTTTAGTGCTGGAATTTGGAGCAATAGAGAATATTTGCATAGTTATCAGCAAGATTATTTTAGAGTTGAGGCTGAAATTAATAATGAATGGATTGTTGTTTCAGAAATAGATATTGATCAAATGAAGCTTAAAGAAGAGATGAGTAACTATCTTGTCGAATTTGGCTCACCTATATCTAAAATTAGATTTTGGAACCATTGTGAAAACCCAGCAGGAGTGATTGATACAGGGCGTATTGTTCTCGGTGCAATGCAATTTTTTAGACATTAAGCAATAATTTTAACTATTACTTGAAATTTATAAAAAATAATGCAATTAATGAATTAGAAGGTGATAACATGACTAAAACTGAAAAAAGTCTGGTAATTATCGGTAGCTTATTTGGTGTAGGTGTTCTTACTGTTAGCGCTTTCGCTATATATCGCTATGTTAATGACAATACTGGTAATATTGGTTATCCGATTTCTGGCGTTTTTAAACCTAAAGAAGAAATTCAAGATAATTTAGGTATCCAAGATTTTTATGTGGATATTAGTCAAATTGATAAAGGCTATGGTAAAGCTTATGATGTTCCCGAATTAAATGGTTTTTGTTCTTTATCTTCCTCTGATCATAATTTTTATGCTGTTTATGAATTTAGTTTATATGTTAAAGACTGGGAAAATAAGGAATTTAAATTAATTAATATTATTAACTATGCTTGCTATGAAATTTATGATTATTATTTTAATATCGACCAAACTTCAACTTCTTTAAACGCTAAAAAATTTATTTATAATTCGCGTTTCAATACGATCCAATTTATTTGGCAGGATTCCTTAACATATTCGTTAGTAGAAGTTAAGTAAGGTAAAATTTATAAAAGGGCAGCTTAAAAAGCTGTCTTTTCATTTTCTTATATTCAAGTTATTAACTAAAAAGTTGACTAATACAAAACAAGAAAACCTTGCAAATTCTGGGGGGGGGTATCATTAAATAAAAAGGAGAATTTTTTGGAAGGCCCACGAAAAA
>UQOB01000013.1 GCA_900542595.1 uncultured Mollicutes bacterium
TATTCCTGCTGAATTCTTAGGTACTTGGACTAATCCCAATGGAACAACCATCACCGTCACAAGCGATAAAGTTGTCATCGATGAAATCGATTATGAAGGTGATGACTATCTCAATACCTACGCTACCTATGACGTCGGCGCGGAATTCACCTTCACCGGCTATGAAAATGGGATTGTCCAACTTGAAGACACAGTTAGTTATGACACTGCCGATATGGCCTTCAATAGCGATGGGGAAACCATTTACCTCGATTCGAATTGCACCGGTTGGCGCTTTGATAACTTCGCAAGAGTGTAATAGCTAACATATTTAAAAATAAGGTTAGATTTTAAATGGTCTAACCTTTTTTATAAACAATGAACAGGTAGAGATTTTAATTAAATTGTTCAATAGCAATGGACAAATAATAGAAGTTAAATTAAAGAGTTCATGGTAATTGATTTTATTTTCTTTCGCCCACTTAGCGTACGCTCCACGGATCTTGATGATCGCTCGGTTGACGTCTTTTAGGAGAAGTCTCATTTCTTTTCCATATGTTGTCTCCATATAGTCTCAAACGGGACGGTTATATGCTTTAAAAGAATCGTTATCAATATAACTATCATGATTATTTATAATCTTTAAAATAATTAGGTAAACCCTAATGGTTTTAGGTATTCTTAGACCTATCAAATAGGCTCTACTGGACCTAACGAATAAAGCGACATTCAAAAGAAAAGCACTCCGCGGGGAGTGCTTTTGTCTTGTCTTGTGTCTTTATAAAGTGGAAAGATCGATTCTTGAGCCAACCACTAAGTCGACCGTTTCATCGCTATAGTAGCTGCTATCGTAATAGGTCATTTGGAAGTTTTGATTATCGATGACTTTAAAGCCTTTGATTTCAAAGTTTTCATCGCTGAAATCGTAGCCTTGGAAGTCGAGGGTCATCTCTAAGGTGTTTTCATCTAAGGTATAGGTGAAATTGACCACCGGTCCATAGGTGAATTCATAGCTCGACCAATCGAGTTGATCGCTGCTTCTGTAGGTGCCGGCTCCATCGTTATTAAAGTTGATCGCTATCGCGTAGTAATAATCATCATCCCAGGTCAGAGTGTGAGTGGATAAAGTTTCTAAGACTTTTTCTTTCGTCGGAGCTTCTTTAATGGTGATGGTTCTACTGACTGTTAAGGTCGGCTTTTCTTCACTGGTAAAGGTGAGGTTTAAGGTGCCAATCTTGGTCGAAAGAATCGTGAAGGTGCCGTCGTTATTATCGGTGATTGTCGCATCGCCGGTACTGGTATCGTCTTTCGTAACTAACACCTTTTGACTCGCTAAAGAGGGGGTGATTTTAACAGTCGCAGTCGCGCTTTGACCTAAGAACAAGGTATCGGTGCTTAAGTTGACGTTTAAGCTGATGGGGCTGGCTTTTATGCCGTTAATGGTGACATCTCTTTCTTCCCCTAAGCCATTATCGAAGGTTAAGGTGACCGTTCCTTCTTTAAGAAGAACGATATCCCCATTGGGTTTCACTTCGATGGCCGAAGGATCGCTCGCGGCTTTAAAGGTCGGGGTGAGTAAATATTGATGTTCATCATGGGAAACAAAACGGAAATATAAGGTACTTCCGACTTCCACCCCGTTAGTGGAAGGCTTTCTATTCCAATCGCCTTCTTGGATATAGTCGACTTCGATTTCATATTGTTGCATGACGTAGTCATAGGGGTCTAAGGTATCACTTTTATAGGGCTTATAAGCTCTCACGGCATAGTACATAAAGCTTAGGACCGTTTCTTCTTTCTTAACCCCGTTAAAGGTTAAGGAGGTTAAATAGTTAAGCCCGTCGAATGTCGCATCGATCTGGTACGTGGTCTTATCCCCGTAATAATCTTCAACGTCATAGGTATAGGTGACCGTGTATTCATCTAAGAAAGTGGAAGGGGTGACTTTAACTTCATCTTCGTTTGGAGTCCATAAATAGTCACCGATTTGATCCATAAAGTGATCTTGATATAAATCTTCTTTAAAAGCTTCTAAAGTGTTGTCTTCATCAAACTTCGTGATATCAATGTCTTCTGATGCACTGCCAGAGGTATCACCTAAGTAAGACCCGGTATTCGTGTAGGTAAAACCATAAGTATCTTCGTTAACTAAACCTCTGACGGTCTTTGTGAAGATACTATGATCCGCTAAATTACTACCATCACTTTCAATCGTGTTAGTGAAGGTTTCACTATAACCACCTTGGTAATAAAAGGTAGCCGTTTCCACGTGATTGATCTGTTTACTACCAGTTAAAGAGGTATGGATATTATTGGTATAGGTTTCGTTAAGGGATTTTTGGCTGTTTAAGAGGGCTAATAAGTCACTGGTGGTCTTGGGGAACGTTTCTTCATTGATTTTAAGAGGTCTATCAACTCCGGCTTCCCCTAAACAAACAGAGAAGGTTTTAATAGTGACATCATTTTTCGGCATCACGAATTGATAGGTATCATCATCCTTTAAGCTGATGAAGTTATCATTGATGCTAAGCGAGATGAGTTGATACCGCGTGGAACTGCTTTTTGCAGTAAAGATGACGATATCGCCAGCTTCGTAAGAGGTGATGTCGTTATAGAAAGCGACAGTGCTTCCTTCGTCGGTTTCGGCGATGACGTTATATTTTTTAACTTCGCTAGTGCTACTTGAAGTCGAGGAAGAAGTGTCATTTTTAACTGAGGAAGTAGCATCGCTAGAACTGGTTGTCCCAGTGGTCGTGCTAGCCGTGGACGAAGCATCGGTTCCGGTGCAGGAAAGGAGCAACGCTCCACTGAGGACTAAAGTTAATAAAGGTTTTTTCATGTTGTTTTCCTTTCTTATTTACTGAGTTGGGCCGCTAATAAGTCTAACATCGCATCTTTTTCTTCGATGACGGTCGTCCCAACGTTACTGATTTTAACATTAAATTCATGGGTGACGGTCAGCGGGACGTTAAGACCCGGGAGGTTAGCGGTCAGGCTGCTCGTTCCTTCTAAGGTGATAACTCCCTTTTGTTCATCAAAGTGGAGGAGGAAGAGACTATCTAAATCTTCCGCGTTAACGTCGTAATCTGGAAGAACAGTGGCCATAAAGGCATCGATAGCGGGGTAACTAAGGAACGTATACCCGTCATCGACGGCGATTAAATTCCATCTATAGTAGCTAAAGGTATCAGTGAGATTCATATAGCTGACTTGGGTAGATGAAATTTGGATAACGCCTTCGCTCCAAGTCGGGTCTTCGCCTTTTCTTGTGAATTCATAGCCGTACTTGGTTTCGGGGTCATTGACACTGATTCTTTCGGTTTTTCCGGTTTCAAATTCCCCTAAGGTGTAGTCACTGCTTTCGTTACTGACTAAGCGTCTGGCATCTTTTTCCCATTCAAGGAGATAATCCCCTTCAATGTAATAGTTATAAGCCGGGATTTCACTGCAACTGGTGGTCATCCTTACGTGACTTTCAATCGTCGCGTTCGGATTGAGCTCTAAAGGTTCCACAAAATCATATAAGGGGTTATCGGGGGTAAAGTATTCAAAATTTAGAACAATTCGGTTATAGAAATCTTCATCTTGTTCCACCCAGATTCTAAAGCTCGCGGTGCCCCAACCTGCTTGACTATAAGTGTAGACCGAATCTTCATTTCCGACCCAGCCTTTGCTCTTTAGCATTTCAACATACTTATCAAAGACCGTATGCGCATCGACTTTATCTAAAACATCATAGTAAAGAGTGAGTTTTCCCTCGACCACTTCGTAGCGCGCTTCAAAGACGTCCGGTAAGGCGACTAAAGGATAAGGAAGAACATCATTATTCCCACCCATGAAGGGGTAGAGGTTAGCGGCTAAATCTTTGTTATATTCGTCCCAGTTCGGAGCGGGCGTATACGGAAGTAAATCATCGCACGTATATCTCGGAGTGGTGGTTCCGACGTCATAGATGTGGATGGTGACATCGCTTTTAAGGATGCCATCATTAAAGGAATAGGTGATATCGTACGTCCCATCGTCATTGATCTTAAAACGATAAGTACCAGTGACTAAGTAATCGAGGTTATTTTCAATCGGGGCGGCGGGACTATTAAGCAAAAGATAATCTTCGCCTTCCGGTTTAATTTCATAAAGCCCATCCCCTAAGGGGTTATAGTATTCCGCTGCGAGAGTGTACCCGCTGAAGAACGAAGATAAATTGATATCTTGAGCGTGGCTCGTACCAACGGGGACTTTGTTATAGACGTAGTACTCCGCGATACCGTCTTGATAAGCCATAAAGCCCGCGGCAGCACTAGATCCATCTCTTAAGTGTTCTTCAATATAGATAAAGCTATCCTTTAAACTGACTTCGAGGACGTTACTTAAATCTTTATATTTACCACTGGGGTCATGTTCTAAATAAGTTAAAGAATAATTGCCTTCTTTAAGTTTATTAAAGGCTTCTTTTAACGCTTGGTGTTCCGGTAAAGTGTCATAGACCTTAACGGTCGGGATACCGGCTTCTTCTCTCGTATTCTTAATATCGTAATCAATAGTGAGATTGACGTTATAGCCGAGGTAATCGAAGGGGAGATAAGTGAGGCTAAAGGCTAAGGCTCTTTCGTCATTCACTTTTAAAGTAATACTCTCCAGTTCCATTCCCGAATAACCGCTTAAGATATAAGACGCATCAGCGGCCCAATCTTTATCCGTTAACGAAATCGTAAATTCTTCTTCGTTCATCTTGATTAAATCATCAGTGGTTAAACTTAAGAAGGGATTGGAGTTATTCCAGATGACCGGGAGTTCATTTTCATCTAATAATGGATCTTCGACTAATTGATTCTTTTCATCGATAAAGTAGCTGATCATATAGCCATCTTTATCGAAGTAATGCATAGCGGAGTAAGTATCGCCTTCTTCATCGCTATACCATTCACTAAGTGAGACATAGGTATGGATTAAAGTATCGCTGATATCGATCTTTTCACCAGTCGATGGATTTTCCATCGTTTGTTTTAAGGTCCCTAAGAGGGATAAACCTTCTTCTTTCTGTAAGGACTTTAAAATCCGTTCTTCTTTCGTTCCTTGAAGGACGGAAGAACCGCTATCACTGCTAGAGCTTGAAGTATTGCTCGTTCACCGGCGTCGTGCAGGAGAAGAGGATCAAACTTAAGCTCGGGAGTAAGGGAAGAAATTTCTTATTCATAAAAACACCTCAAACGGCAAAATTATAAATTAATCTATCTTTACTTCAATCTTTTTAGATTAGTAAAAGGTACAGATATTGTTACGGTTCTTTCTTATTTTTCTTAAAAGATAAAAAGATGTTCTCTTTTATTCTTTCCTTATCCTTATTCTATCTGTTACCTCTTTCATCTTTTAAGATATAGCTATGGAAAAACAAAGTTTCTTTTTAAAAGAGAAAAAGATTACCTGCTATTTAGATAATGGTCCTTTTATCTACCGAGATAGTTACGTGGATGATAGTGAAGAACTTTTTAATCTCTTAAAAGAAGAAAATATACCCTTTTCTTTAATCAATATCAGCCATTTATCTTGGAACAAAGATTTAACCCCATACCCAATTAAAGAAGAACTCTTTAAAGGGGAATCGTTCCTGGGTAAGGGTGATGAATATTTATCCTTTATTACCCAAGAACTTATCCCTTTAATCGAAAAAGAGATAAAACCAACCTACCGGATACTGAGCGGTTATTCTTTAGGTGGACTCTTTTCTCTTTACGCAGGATATAAGACGAATCACTTTACAAAACTATCTTCTTCCAGCGGTTCCCTTTGGTACCCGTCTTTCGTTGATTTTGTGAGAAAGAATAAGATGAAAGAAGAAGTGGTCGAGATTAAGTTATCTTTAGGGGACAAGGAAGACAAAACGAAAAATCCTCTCTTAAAGAATGTTCTTAAGGATACCTTAGCAATTGTCGATATTTTAAAAGAGCAAAAGAAAGAGGTTAGTTTCACTCTTAACCCCGGTAATCACTTTAAAGATAATGTGAAAAGAGAAGCCTTAGATTTACTCTATCTCTTAAAAAGTAAAGAAAAGATATAAAGTAGATGTTAAAAAGAACAGAAAACAAAAACAATGTTATCTTTTAAAAGAAGAGGGATTTAAAGGGATATTTAAAAATTAATCGATAATTAAGCTCTTTAAGTACTTGGCTAGGGCCTTATCTTCACAATAAACATAAGTGCCTTTCATTCCGCGAGTTAAAAGGACTTTATAAGTGTTACGGATAAGTTTTTCGGCTAAGGCATCACTGGTGGTACTGAAGCCGATACCGCTATTTTTATCGCTCTTGGCGTTAGCATCTTTATGGAATTGAATTTGCTGAGTGGCTTCGTTATAGGTTAAGTCCTTCCCAATGATCACTCCGCAGTATTGAAGGTCTAAACCTTGGCAGGTGTGGATGCAGCCAACTTCTTTCGTGGAATAGGGGTCATCAAGCCAAGAATATCTCGCTCCGACCCGTTGGTTACGGAGGTTCCATTTAGCTCTAAAAGGTTTAGGGCTATCAAGGTCAAGCTTAATGTCATAGATGTCATCAGAACGATCAAAGTCCTTTGAAACCCACTCGTAGGTGTAACCCGCGACGAGGCGGCAACGGCCACTGACATCATTAAAGATATGATTTTTGGAGAGTTTTTCTTTTTCTTCTTTATCACGTTTTTCAATCTCTTCCATCATCTCTTCCGCGTTATCAAAAACCCGGAAATCATAACTATTAGTTTTCTTGTATTTACCGATAGTGTTTTCTTTATAACCCAAGAAACCATTGATGAAAGCAATATAATCTTCCCCGCCTAAACACCTAAATTCAGAGGTAAGGTTGAGTTTTTGATTCTCAATTATTTTAATTGGAGCGTTATAGTGGTTCATCATCTTTTTAACTGTCTTTTTGATGACATCAATCGTCGCAAAATCGTGAGTTGTTACTTGTTGGTCTTCATCGATAAAGAAGACGCAGACTTTCGCCGCTCTGATGAGTAGCTCTAAAGCATTCAATCCCGTTTTTGGAAGACCGAAAGAACCGCCATCATATTCAAAGACCCGGTGAGCTTCATCAACTAAAAGACAATCAAAGTCGTTTGTCCGACTTTCTTTAAAGGAAGCGGGGCCTTTGAATAGTTCTTTTAATGTCGCATATTTAAAGTTATTTTGAATTAATTCTTGGGAATAGGATACTTTTGGAGCCGAGTTAGCAGTTACATAAGCACAGGTTAACGGCTTTTGTTTTTGTTTTTTATTAAAGGCTAATTCACCGGATACTAACTTTCCTAAGGCATTGATAGCAACGACAGATTTTCCTGATCCTGGGCCGCCTTTAATGATGATAACTGTTTTTTCCTTTGCTGCTCGAACTTGGTTAACAATCGTCGCGACAGCGTTCGCCTGTCCTTCATCATATGAGAAGAAATCGTTGCCTTTTAAAGCTTCGGTCAAGGTGCTGACCAGCTTTGGTGCCGGAACCATCTTACTATTATCAATCGTGTATAAAAGTGAGAATCCAGTTAGAGGATCCTTAAAAGGTTTTGTAACGTATTTTCCAACGAATTCCCTAAGTTTTAGGATGTCATTTTGCAAGAAAGCCGGGCTGGTTTTAACTAAGGGATAAGTATCTTCATTATCTAATAATCCCCGCAATTCCTCAGGCATATTGTGTAAATATGAACAAGCATGAAAGCCAACATCAGCGGTTTGCACATATTCATTAAAGTTCTTGATAATCTCAGTATAGTTATAGGCTTGGTAAGAGGGGTGCCAATAGTCATCAAGACCATGCCCACCGAAAGTCCAAACGAAATCTTTAAGGTTGCTCCTGCTGGCTTGGCTCCATTGTTTTAATTCAATAACGACGACGTTTTTATTTCCGAATTCATCAGTTCCACAAACAAGGAAATCGATTCGTTCCTTCGAAATCGATGGCTTATATTCGATAGCGACTTCAATTGCCCGGTCGAATAAAGAATCCTCTAAAACTTTTGCAACTTCTGGTAAAGAAGCTCTCCAAGATTGAACTTGGCTATCATTTGTGCCACCTAAGCCACATAAAGTCATTTTTTCTTTAACAATATCGGCAATATTTCTAACGGTATTGCCTTTGGGATAGCAGTCCTCAATAAAGCCATTCAGCGTATTTTTGTAAACAATCATGCTCTAATTAAATACCAAAATAGATTGGGTGCAAGATAAAAAGGTAAAGAAGTACGTATTTGATTCATTTTATTCTATTCCTAGTTTTCAAAATTTATAAAGTCAACAATGAAAAAGAAGGCGAAACGCATTAACTTTAAGGCATTTTCACTTGAGCAAGTTATTTTTCATGTTTTAGGGGTAAACAAACCATTCAATGAGCTGGAAATTAGCGAAGATGAGCTTGTTGTTGAAGAAGTATCGCTACTGCTCGTTGATGATGAACTTGGTTCACTCGATGATGTTTGTGAACTCGTTTCACTATCGGGGGAGAGTAGTGCTAGTGCTACTCGTGTTCACATTTTGGCAACCACTTAAAGTGCTTAAGCCGAGAGTGAACAAGAGTAAGAGATGTTTTTTCTTTGTTGAGAGTCCTCTTTTCCAAAGCGATATTTAACTACTTTTACAAGAGATAATGCAATGATAAAAAATAGTTTTTGATAGATTGTAAAAAGAGATGCCATCGAAGTTTGTTCTTCCTCTTAATGTGTAAAAATTGTAAATCGCCTAAGCACTACAATAGGAGTGTGTTAAAGTATACCCGATGGAACGAAAACTAAAGATTGATCTCAAAGCGAAAGAGATTTTAACTCTCTTAAAAGAGAAGGGCTTTCCTTCTTATATTGTTGGGGGAGCAGTACGTGACTTAATGCTCAACCGGGAAGTCCATGATTACGATATTGCCACACCCGCAAGACCCGTAGATTTACAAAAACTATTTCCTGATAGCTATGGGGGTTACGGGGAAGAATATGGCTCAGTGACTATTGTCTATAAGAAACAAACCTTTGAAATAACCACTCTTAGGCAAGAAGGGGATTATATCGATTATAGACACCCCGATCGGGTCTTCTTTACTGATAAACTCGATAAAGATTTAGCGAGACGAGATTTTACCGTGAACGCGATGGGGTATTCGTTAGATACTGGGTTATTTGACCCTTTCCACGGGGAGAAGGATTTAGAGAATAACCTCTTAGTGGCGGTCGGTGATCCTCATGTCCGTTTTAAAGAAGATGCTTTAAGAATTTTAAGGGGACTGAGGTTTGCTTCTACCAGAGGGTTTGATATTGAAAAAAATACCTTAGAAGGAATGAAAGAAGCCGCGCCTCTTTTACTTAAGATATCGAAAAGAAAGAAAACCTGGGAACTGATTGAAGCTTTTAATGGGGATTACCCAGAGAATTTATCTTATTTAACAATCAAAGAGTTCTGGGTTAATCTCTTCGGGGATAACTTAAATAGATACAGTTTAGACAAAGAAGACTTTGGTATCTTAAAAGAAATACCTCCGATCGGTTATTTAAGACTGATGGGCTTTATGCACCTGTTATGGAAGAATAATGTGGTTATTTATGAAGACCCGGAAATCTTCTTTAAGAAAGTAGTGGACGCGTTAGAAATTGGGAAACAAAGCCAAAAAGAAATCATTGAGCATAGTCTCTTAGTTTTCCAAGAAACTCCCAAAGATTATCCCGGCTTAAGACGGGTCTTAATGAATATTATGTTCGAGGATTACCGGGATATCTTAACGATTAAGAATGTCATCTATAACGAAGAAAACGATGAAGAAAAGAAGATGGTGATGGAAATCGCGCTTAATAAAGACCCGATTCATTTAAAAGACTTAAAAGTTAACGGGGACGATTTACGGAAGATCGGTTTTGAAGGCAAGATGATCGGGAAAGAACTTTACCGCTTATTAGAACTCATTCTTAAAGAACCCGAGAAGAACCAAAAAGAAGTCTTGTTACTAATTGCTAAGAAAGATTTATAAAGAAATGAAAGACGGGATTTTATCCGTCTTTTCTTTATCTTTGCTAAAATAAGTCAATGGAAAACCTCAAACTAGTCTTTTATCAAGCGATAATAGACGGAAAATGGCTCTCAATCAGTTATCAGAATAAAAAGAAAGAACTGACGGATTATTTCATTGGGATCAATGATATCGATGCGATGAAGGGTATCATTTATTGTGACCTTTATAATCCTTTGATGGGCCCTTTAGGTAGTCTTTTAAAAGATGATAGTAAGCGGACTTTTATTTATCTTAATCAAGTTAAGAACGCGAAAATCTTAAATAATAGTTTCCATAAGACCCCGGAACCTCTTTTAAAAAGAGCGTCGGAAGAACAACTATTAAGGCGATATCTCGACGTCGATGAACTGGATAACAATATCTTAAAGTATTTATCGGATTGCTACCGTAACGATAACGAACCCTTCATTAAAGATACCGTCATGGTGGACGGGATCGATCGGCATGAACTTAAGAAACCATATAAGTTAAACGATGAACAGTTTAAGGCTTTGCTCGACCAGGTCTTTAAAAAAGAAACGACCTTCCAAGCCGAAAGACTATATCGGTACTCGGACTTAGTGATGAACTATTTTTCGATCGATACGATGGGTAAACAATATGTCGTCTCTTTCCGTCGTTTATTTTTAGATTTTAAAGAAAAGACCTTAATCTTAGGGAACCACACCTTTATCAATAAAACCTTCTTACTGAGCGATGATAAACGTTTATCTTTATCATCTTACTTAAGTGTTCCCCCGGAAGTCTTTCAAAGTGAATATGATGCAAGAGAAAGAGAGTTTATCAGTTTAATTGAAGAAAACTATCATAACGGAGAAAAGAGTAACACGAGACCTAGTTTATTTCTCTTGGGGGATAATCAACAAAAAGTGGTGGATATCACATTGGACGCGATAGCGACCCAAGAGAAAGAAGGAAAACTAAATCAACCTTTAAAGTGTTTCTTTGGGAGAAACATGTTAAGGAAAAGGACCGCTAATATTAGGGATATCGTCGTTTATGACCGAAAGAAAGTGAATATCGACCAAATAAGAGTGGTCTTTAATGCCGTAAAGAATCGAGTCACTTATGTTCAAGGGCCACCCGGAACGGGGAAAACGGAGACCATCTTTAACGTCCTATTATCGTGTTACGTCAATAAACAGACGGTCTTACTATGTTCGAATAACAATCATCCAGTCGATGATATCGTCGAGAAGCTTTTAAAACGTTTCTATTTAAAGAAAGAAGACAAGAACTTAATCTTCTTTCCATTTATTCGCTTAGGGAGTAACGCCGAACTGGAAAGTACGATTAGGCATTTAAGAAAGATTTATCAGTACGTAGAAAAGAATAAAGACGTGAAAGTCACTCCATCCTTCTTAAAAGAAGCCTTTTCGAAGATTAATCAACATTACGATAAATTAAAGTCCTTACTTGAGGATTACGAAAACTCCACTGAGATTAAAGAAACCATTCAAAGATTAGAAAACTTTAAAGATTATGTCAGCGATAGTCCGACCTTCTTAAAGACAATCGATGAACAGTTAAACGACCAAAGGTTAAAGCTTAAGCTCTATAAAGAACCATCTGATCAAGAAGTGAATTCTCTTTGTCCATCTGCGAGAGAAGATACTGACTTTATCTCTTTCCTTTATTACTCTTCTTTAGCTCACTTTAAGAACTTATTAAAAGAAGAATATCAAGACTTCATCGATATTATCTTTACTGAAGAAATCGATGTCGCGGTCACGGAACTCAATAAATACTTAAGGGATGATGATAACTTAAAGAAGTTTTTAGAAGTCTTTCCCGTGGTTTTAACTACTAACCTCAGTAGCGGTAAACTGGGAAGCCCCATTAAACACTTCACTTTAACCATCATGGATGAAAGCGGTCAGTGCAATATTGCGACAAGTTTAATCCCGATATGTCGAGCGGAGAATCTTTTATTAGTAGGGGATACTAATCAACTGCAACCCGTCACTGTCATTGACCCCGTCTTAAATGAAAAATTTAAGAAACAATACCAAGTCAGCGATGACTATGATTATGTGCAAAACTCCATCCTTTCGACGATGCTTAAGAAAGATAAGAACTCGGAAGTTATTCTCTTACGTTATCACTATCGATGTGGACGAAAAATCGCCGAATTTGCTAACCAAAGGTTCTATGACGGGAAGCTTAAACTGATGAATAAGAACTTTGGTAATCTCTCTTATATCAATGTTGAAAACAATAATAGTGTGGACCGAAATAGTTACTATGAAGAAGCGAACGCGATAGTGAGGTATGTGAAAGAACAGAAGCTTACGGACTGCGGTATCGTGACCCCTTTTAATAACCAAGCGGCTTTAATCAATGCCTTGCTTAAGAAAAATAAGATTGAAGGGGTCCAAGCCGGCACGGTTCATACCCTTCAAGGAAGCGAAAGAACGACGATTATCATGTCCGCGGCTCTGTCACTTAGAACAGCCAAAAGAACGATGAAATGGATCGATGATAATTATGAGCTCATCAATGTTGCGGTCACTCGTGCTAAAGAAAACTTCGTCTTCTGCGGGGATAAGAAAGCCATCGATTTACTGTATAAAACGAAATCCAGTGATATCAAAGTATTATCCGATTATGTCTTTAAGAATGGGAATATCACTGTCCCAAAATCCGATATCGTCATCCTCACGGACTTTAGTAATAATAGCGTTAATGAACGGGAATTCTTTAGAACGATAACACCTTATTTTAAAAGGCGGGGAAGCAAGATGCGTCTTATCCGGAATATGGCGGTCCAAGAAGCGATTAAAGGAATCGATCCTGAAGACTTTCTAAAGATCGGACGAAAAGAATTTGATGTGGTAGTGCAGCTTTCCGTTGGCCTTCTCCAAAGGCGATATAGAACCATCACCGTCTTTGAAATCGATGGAGGGGAACATTTAGGGAACGCTTTAAGAAGAAAAGCCGATAAAGAGAAGATGGAAATCTGCCAAAAGTACGGAGTGAAGTTAATTAGAATCGCCAATTCGGAAGTTAAGGATTATGAATTAATCATCCGTTTATTCGAATGCATGATGGGAAAATTCCCGACGATTGATAACGAACAGATATCCTTATTTGAAGAATTTGAATAGGGTTTTAAAGGGATATTTAAAAGAAATTATTAATAAAATAGTTTTCTCCATTATTGAGAGAGAAAAATGAAGATTTGCAAGGATAATCAGGTATTTTAAAGGGATAATTTCTTAATTCTCCATTTTGAATACCTTCATTATCTTTATTGTTATATAGTCCTTTTGTATCTTTAAGGCATGAACTTATTCACTGATATCATCGTTCCGACGGAGATTACCCCAACCCGGAGTTTTAACCTGACCTACATCATCTTGGATTCCATCTTTATCCTCATCTTACTTTTGTTCCTTCTCTTTAAAAAGAAATATATCACTCTCATCTGGTCCCTCTTCGGCGGCATCCTTTATTTCATCGTCGATTACGGCGGTTTTCACCTTTTAAGCGGAACGAGGGAAGTTTTGATAGATAACGTAGTGCAAGGGGAGATGAATACCGCTTTAGTGTTACTATGGATGAGTTTAAGTTATGGTATTACGAACTTCTGCTTTATCTGGCTCCTTCTTAAAAATGATAAAGATAAGTGGCTTTTCCTTCTTATGATTGTCGGCTGGTGGATCGCCTGCCCCGTTCTTAGTTTAGCCGGGGGAGAAAGTAACATCATAACGAGAAGAACCACCGATGCTTATCACTGGATTATGGCCTTGTTCTTAGTAGTGGGCTATCTCCTCCTCATCGCCTATAAACTCTTTAAAAAAGAAAAACGGAATCTCTTTAGTTTATTGACCCTTAACTTAATCGGAATCGCGGTCCAAGGCTGTTGGGAAATCGCCTTACTCCTTAACGGCATCCGTCCGATGAACGATATGTCAGTTAAAACCGTCATCGTGAATAGCTTAATTGAAACCAATATGGGTTTACCTTATATGTGGCTGATCTATTTCTATGTCAGCCGGAAGTGGAATGACGACTTAAGTCCCTTTACCGGGGTAAAAAGATGCCTCTTTAAGCCGGATCCCTTAGATTTAAAAGAAGAAAATTAAAAAAATATTTTTACTTAACAAAACGGGTGTTAACTCACCCTTTTTTCTCACCTTATATAGTTTTTATCTATATAAGGATAGTAAAGGGAATTTATTCTTTACTTAACAAAATAAAAACTTAGTAATCATCGCTATGTAAGCGCTTAACTTCCCTCTTGCAAAGATGAGAATAGAAGTGCTTTATAAGAGCAAATATTTAAAGATTTCGGGTCTTTATCCCTTAAAAGAGGATGACATCATTAATGTTAATAACGGGAAAGATAACTTCACTTTTAGGACTAAGCATAACGATAGCCTCTATAAAGGGGAGCTCCTCTATAGTAAAAGAAAGAAATAATCGAAAGATTTTTCGTTATTGCATATCAAAATTTGTTGCATTTATCTTAATTGGCTTTAAACTAATGGGATGAAAGGGGTTTCATGATATGAAACGTTTTCGTTACCTTCTTGTTAGTGTCCTCGGTCTCGCCTTAGTTGGAAGCGTCGCGACTGCGGCAGTAATGAGCAATAAAAATAGCTATAACGTCATGGCGGAAAACGCGACAATTAGCGCAACACCAGCGGCCAATACAATGGAAAAAGTTAAAACCATTACAATCGTTGTAAAAGACATTGTAGAAGAGGACTGGCCTAATACTTATGGTTTAAAATATCATTCTTGGCAAACCCGCACTGTTTTTGATGATGATTCGTTATTAGAAACTGATAACAGCCGTTATTTTTATGAAAGCGATGGGAATCAATACAATTCTACTACCGCATATAATCCTGTTTATGATTTGATTAATCCGGGTCAAGTAGTGAATGGTACCCTTCAAGCGACTACTGATACTTCTATTTATCGCGATCAATTGAATAGTGAAGTTACTTTTCATTTTCCTTGGTATGTTACTAGCATGAAAATGCAGCTCTTATTCGCGCAAGATGACTATTTATGGCAAGGGCAAAATTATGAAATAACAGCTCCAGGAACTTATAATTTTAATCAATGTGACTGGGAAAAGGACGAATGGCCTAAGAAATATTGCAATTGGAAAATTTCTTACGCTGGAGAAGATGATAAATCCTATGTTGAAGTTAATTCCCAAGAAAAACAATTTTTGATTGATTATTTTAGTGTTGTGCATCGCGTGGACGCTGATTTATCTATTTGTAGCAGTGACGTCAATGTGATAGATCTTGAAAATTTATTAGCGCAATATGACGCTTTAGATGAAGAAGTGAGGAATACTGTAAATAAAGCTGCTGATACCAACATTTTGTATAAGGGTTCTCTTTCTACAGTGGAAGAAATTATGGCTTACCTTAGAACGTATATTCCTTCTCTTAAAAAAGAAACTAGTATAAACGCCGCTTTAACATTTAATGGAAATAGCGATAACTCTTTACTCACAGTGGGAGTTGGTTCAGTCGGTTTATTGAGCGTGGTCGGTGTTGCTTACTTCATTAACCAAAAGAAGAAAAGAGCCTAGTTCTCTTTCTTAAACCTAACTTTCTTGCGGGTCCTCTGGGGCCCGCTTTTCTTTAGGGTTAAGATTGAAAGTATAGGTGAGTTCTTTTGCAATGAAGGGTTACTTGAAAAAGAGATAAAATCCTGAAAAAACAAGCGGTTTTACTGGTGGCAGCCTTTGAAGCGCTCACCCTCACAAGCGGCGGTCCAACGTCAACGGAAGTTACGGAACAAGAATGGGATGCCGGGGTCAAGGTTGGTTTAAAGAGTGAATACCAAATCACCTCGACGGCGGCTACCGCGATGTCTTTTACCGGGCTCGGAGAAAAGATGGATGATTTAGAAGAGTTCGATTACCGATATCAGCTATTTCGGAGTGGAACTTTCCGATATTCAAGCTTTATAAAGTAGCAAAATATCCTTTTATCTCTTTAAATCTCAACTAATTTTTCCGATAATAAAGACATGAAAAAAAGCGACGCAAATATTTTGTTCCTTCTTTTACCCAAGAATTATGTCGACTATCTCTATAGCGACTTCACAGTGAGGCAAGCCGTCGAAAAGATGCGGGAAAGAAGGTATTCGATGATTCCGGTCGTCGAAAAGAAAACCGGGAAATATCTTTATTCCTTACGGGAAGGGGATTTTCTCTATTACTTAGCGGATAACCGGCTCGACTTTGAAGAGCTCGAAAAATATCCCTTGAGCGATATCACCCCTTCACGGAATATCCGCGCGGTCGGAGTGAATTGCCAGATTAAAGAACTCTTCCAAACTATCAATGATCAAAACTTCGTTCCGGTCACCGATGATAAGGGGGTCTTTATCGGGATAGTGACACGGAAAGCCGTCATCAATCTCTTACTCGAAGAGAAAGAATGAGAAAAAAGAGGAACTTCGTTGTTCCTCTTTTGTTTTGCGCTTAGATCTTTTCAATCGCTTCAACCGCTTTATCGAAGTCGTGACCGTGGTAATCCTCGGCCCGTCCTTCATCGATAAGCTTTCTAAAGTTACTATCCAGCGGTAGTTCCGCTAAGAGGGGGAGCTTATATTCTTCGGCGATCTTTTGAATCTTGTCTTCCCCGAATAAATCGATCTTTTCTCCGCAGTGGGGGCATTTGACGTAGGCCATATTTTCAATGAGACCTAACATCGGGATATGCATTTCGTCCGCCATGTTGACGCTTTTACTGACGACAAGGCTCACTAAGTCTTGTGGGGAGCTTACGACGATACAACCATCGACCGGAATTTGTTGGAAGACGGTCAAGGGGACATCCCCGGTTCCCGGCGGCATATCAATCAGTAAATAATCGAGTTCCCCAAAGATGACTTGGCTATAGAGTTGGCTCACTAAGTTACTGATCATCGGGCCCCGCCAAACGAGAGGGGCAGAGGGGTTTTCTAAGAGTAAGTTACTACTGATAATCGGCATTTTGTTCTTGGTTAAAGCCGGATAAATTCCGTTTTCATCCCCGTCACAAAGGTAGGCTTTAAAGCCGAAAGCTTGGGGGATACTGGGGCCGGTGACATCGGCATCAAGGATCCCGACCTTATAGCCTTTGTTTTTTAAGCTGACCGCGACAAGAGTGGTCACTAAGCTTTTCCCGACACCGCCTTTTCCGCTGATGATAGCGATGGTTTTTTTAATTTTGCTGAGCTCATGGGGTTTAAGTTTTTCAATCCCCCGACTTCCGCAATTTTCGATGCTACAATTTTCGCAATTGTGGTCACAAGTTGCTTGTTCTTTTTCCATAATTTTCCTCAGTGGGGATTATAGTCTTGATGCTTTTCTTTCTCAACCGATTTACATCCTTATAAATATATATAAAGAGCTCAAAGGCTTGACAAGAGGTATACAATTAAGCCATATGGTAGAAGTCCTCCTCGATAGTCTTTACGATAGCATTAAAATCTTCCTCCTGGCTTTTCTTTTCCATTTTATCTTTAGTTTCTTTGAAAATAAGATTGTCAAAGTCCTTAAAAGAACGGAAAAGTGGGGGCCAGTCTTTGGGAGTTTATTTGGAAGTGTTCCCCAATGCGGAGTCCCCGTCGTCAGTAGTGACCTCTATCACAAAGGCCACATCACTTTAGGGACTTTAATCGCGATCTTTATTGCTTGTAACGATGAAGCCTTACCGATTCTCTTTATGAATCCGATCGATAGTCCCCGCTTTATGGCTCCTTTCCTACTTTTATTTTTAAAGATTGTCATCGCGATGACCATCGGGCTTTTGGTGGATTTTATCTTCCGTAAACAAGAGAAAAAGGTCGATGAACATTTAGAACATTGTCACGGGGAAGAGGGGCTGCATATCGGGTGCTGCCACCATGAGATCGATGGGGGTGAAGAAGAAAGTAAACTCCATCGGTATTTCATCCATCCCTTCTTCCATTCTTTTAAGATTTTTCTCTATAGCTTTGTCATCATCTTTATCTTTGGGACCATCATCTATTATGTGGGGGAAGAAAGAATCGAACAGTTCTTGGTTTCGAATTACTATTTAACCCCGGTATATGCTTCGCTTATCGGCTTAGTTCCTAACTGCGCTAGCAGCGTTCTTTTAAGTAACCTCTTCAACGAAGGACTATTGCCTTTCTCTTCCCTTTTAGCGGGCCTTTCGATTAACGCGGGGCTCGGTCCTCTCTTCCTTTTTAAGAATAAAAAGTTCCGGTTTAAAGCTATCCTTATTTATTTTGGGCTCTTCATTTTATCGCTCGGTATCGGTTACGCTTTTTTACCTTTAACGACGGTTCTTGGATTTTGAAATAAAACTCTATTTTCGTATTATATCGTTAGCTGTTTAGGTTATATTTTTATTTTTATTATTGAAAGTAGTTATTTAAGTTCTAGAATAAAACCATGGTTACAGAAATTTTAATGGATTTACTAGCTATTAGCTCTTTGACTGCTGTTAATGCCCCAAATTCGAACATAGTTAAATATTCCAATCAAAGTGCTGGCATTGATGCTAGTTGGGTTGCTTGTGGCGAGACTAATTATATGAATATTTTAGATAACAATTACGGATATGTTCTTTTTAAATATTCTACATATGCGATGCCTTTTACCGATGACAGTAATTTAGTGTTGGGTCTCATTGACGTTTCATTTACGCCTGGGATTGCAGCGCATGAGTATTCAGATAAATATTCATCTAATTCGAAGCTTAAAAAAGGTTATATTGAAGCAAAATATATCAATAATTATCAAGATTATTCTCAAGGGTATAAACGAACTTCTTCAGTTAGAATTATTGAATTTTGGCCCCAATCAACGACGTTTGTAACTACTATAACATCTTCTTTTTCGCAGAGCTTTTCAATAGATTTAAATTTAAACTTTGGCGACCGTTCCGGTATCAGTTCAGGCGGTGGCGCTTATTTAGAACAGACTGGGAACGCTAGTGTGGGTTTTGGCTACCAAATCAGTTCAACAGAAACGACAAGTACAGTAAGTGAAGACCCGTTATTATCTAGCCAGCGGGCACCTGATGACCCGGAAAGAACAATTTATTGGAATTATACAATTTTAAATGCCAACATCGCTGGTGTTGCGACTTACCGTTTCCAAGGTTTTGTTTTATTGGAAGTTGCTAAAGACAATGTCGGATATGATGCATATTCAACCATGACGGAATTTACAATTAAGTTTCAAAACCAATTTTGTTATTCAATTATCAATGATTTTTGGTTTGACACACCTGTTTATTCAACAAATTTTAGAATTAATCCATTTGTAGAAGGCCCACTTGAATGATTAAAGCCATTCACCTCTTTAAAACCTACCCCGATACAGGACGTACTGCTCTTCGTGACGTGTCTTTCACCTTACCTAATACGGGTCTCGTTCTTTTAAAAGGGGAAAGTGGAAGTGGGAAGAGCACTCTTTTAAGTGCTATCTCAACCTTAGAAGAAGTAGATAAAGGAAGCATCACCTTTAACGATAAAGTCATCACCTCTTTTTCAAAGAAAGAGAAACAAGAATATTTAAAAAACGATATTGCTATATGTTTCCAAGATAAGAACCTCGTCCCTTATTTAACGGTTGAAGAGAATATCTTACCTTATGCCTCCAATAAAGATTACTTAAAGACCATCACTTATTTAGGTCTTACCTCTCTTTTAAAAAGTAAAGTCATGACTTTGTCCGGCGGTGAACAAGAACGGGTCAGTATCTTAAGAGCTACCCTTAAAAAGAGTAAAGTCCTTCTTCTTGATGAACCTGCTAATTCGCTTGATGAAGATAATGTTGATAAAGTCTTTACCTTATTAAAAAATATATCGAAAGATAAGCTTGTCATCATAAGCAGCCATATCCCTCTTCCTAAAAGTGTTACCCCAGACGTAACACTCAATATGGAAAAAGGGGAACTCTTATCTTACGAAGTAAATAATAAAGACGTCTTTAAAACAGAAACTAAAGAAGAAGAGCAAGACTTCTTTCCTCCAAAAAAAGTTCTTATCACTTCTTTCTTTAAAGAAGTCTTCCGGAGTCTCTTTCATTTTAAGACGAGACTCATAACAAGCATCGTTATTTTGTTTTTAAGCTTAGTGACTATTTTAAGCGGCCTATCTTCCTTATTTACAAATGAAAATGCCGTTATTTTTCAAGGAATTAGGAGTAATGCTGGAGGGTTATCGTCTTACGTTTCTTTAGGGTACGATATTTCCAGAAATAGTCAGGAAACATATAGCTTTTTACCAAGCGACCAAGATTATATTGGTTTCCCTGTCTATAGCTCTCGTTCGTCTATTGAAACAACTAATATCACTACAAGGTATTCGCGTGTTTCCGATAATATCAATCTTCGTAAGCTTTGTTCTTCTCCGTCCGGCTACATGAAGTGGGAAGATGTGTCTTCTTTTTTTCCTCTTCTTTTTGGGAGTTCTCCTAAAAATAATGAATGCCTTATCAGCCGTTTTTCTTTTTCAATATTCGAGGAACATGGTTTTTATAGCCAGGAGATGAAGCTCGCCCCTCATTCTTTTAGTGAAGAAGAATTTTTGTCTTTCGCTCCGACCATCTCTCTTTCTTATTCACTTAACGAACTTCCTCTCACTATCGTTGGTATTTATGATGATGGGTTAGAAGAATTTATTGATAAATATCTCTCTACAATAGACAATAGCCCCGTAAGTAATAGCTATAGTAACGAAGTTTATGTTGGAGCGGTTTTACAAAATATTTTTGTTAATCAAGACACTTTACAGGCTTTATTTAATTATAGTTCTCTTAATGATTTTTCTACCCCGAACAATGAACTCTTTGCCATCTATTCTTTTAATAACCATTTAATGAATGGTCAACTTTATAAGGTTGATAGCAGCGATATAAATCTAAGCAAAGAAGACGGCATTTATCTTTCGCCTGAAAATTTTTTAAGAGTTTACCCGTCTTACGGAAATATCGATTTCACGCTTCCTTACGTTGATTTAAGGTCGGTCACAAAAGAAACTCTCTTTTCTTCTTTGTTACCCTTTAAAAACCAAACTCTTAACCTCGCCGAGTTATTAGAAGAAGATTATAAAAAACTCGCTTGTTTTTATTATGTTAGTAATTTAGAAAACAACGATTACTTAGCTTTATTTGCCCATGATATGGTAGAAAAAGGTTATATAACGGAAGACTACATTGGAAATTATGATCTTTTAAAAACTTATTACGCCCTATGTTTATCGGGGGGAACCTGGCCATTTTTGGATAGTTTGTATGAAAATAATCCCTATGGGGAAAACGGAAAAAATATCGTTAAGACTTTCCTCAGTGAGTTTTTACCATCACTTACCGAAACCCTTCCTTTAACGATAAATTATACGAAAGACTTATATAGCAGTAAACTAACGAAAGAATTTAAAGTCATCGGTTTTAGCTTCTCTTTATCAGGTAACGAAAACGAATTGATGTTTAGTAATAGCGACGATTACAATTATTTCTTAAATTTTTATTACAATCCAAAGCAAGCGTATTTCACTGTAATTCCTCTCTCTTTATATAGCTTTTCGGATATTATAGCTTTTAAAGATAGTTTAAATTCTTCTTCTTTTTGCTTAAGAGGAGTGGTAGCGAACGCTAGTAGAACAATATACAGTGTGACCCATAATCTTTTGACTATCATTATCACTTCCGTCGCTTTTGTTGTTCTTTTAATAATATCTGTCATCTTGCTTCTCTATCTTTATAATTCAATTAACATTTTGTCCATCCGGGAAGACAGTGTCCGCCTGTCTTTCGGGGCTCCAACTTTCCCCTTTTTCTTAAGAAACTTTATGACGATGTTTCTAATAAGTTTAATGAGCCTTGTTCTTTCTATCCCGTTTAGTTATCTTGTTCTTTATTTATTAAACTCCATTTTCTCTTCATGGGTTTCTATCACCTCAACTTACGTGATGGTGGAACCTATTTTATTTCTCATCTTACTCATTTTGCTTATTGTTCTTTCTTCCCTCATCTCTCTTCTCGTTATTTTTAAAAATAAGAAAAATCTAAACAAAGCCTTAAAAGAAGCTTTCCACTAAATTTAATATTTATCTTTTCAATTTTGTAAATAGTTTTGTTAACTCATTTTTAAATCAATCTTTTTAATAAAAGTGCGCTAAATATCATAAGAAAATAGCTATTAAATTAATATTTGAAATCTTTTAAACCGTGATAAAATAAAACCGTGAACAGTTTAATAACAGAACTTTTAACGGTTGCTTTAGTTTCTTTGGGCTCTAGTGCTAATTCTTCTTTCATAGAGGGAAGGCCGTATGGTCTATCTAATAATTGGCGAGAAAAAAATGAGATAGCAACGACCACAGTTATCAATAGCAAGATTGGTTATGTGACGCAGGAGTTAATTCAATCTTATTACATTCCTTATACCGATAAACATGATTTGGTTTTAGAACGTTTTCAATATAACTTTGTACCAGGAAAACATGCCATTGAGGATGTACATGCTTCTCTCGATTACGATGAGACTTCTGTTCTTAAACTTTGCACTATGCAGGTCACCTATGATAGTGAATATTTAGATTATAGCCACGGCTTTAAAAGGACTGGTCCTTTAACAATTGTTGATTATTGGCCGAAAAGCTCTTCTTCGATTGTCACCTTAACTAAAAGTGTAAACGAGACCTATACTTCCGAATTTAGAAGTTACTTTGAAGCTAGTTTAAAGTGGGATATCTTGCCAGAGGTTTCTATTTCTTGCGGCACTGAAACTTCTAGTACTTATACTATTTCTTACACAAAAAGTTCCTCCACAACTCTTGAGATTCCTAGTGTTTCAAGCCAGCGAACAAGTAACGATTATCTGCATGATCTTTCCGTATACTTCACTCTCGATTTTTCAGCTGCTGGAGGAGATTATTCTTCTAGTTTTTGTTTTGAATATTATTTACTTCTTAAAGTTGGGAAAGGAGCAGTTTCCTTCCCGGAGAATACAACTATTTTTGAACTTGATTTAAGTATGGAATGTTATTCCATTTATACTCCTAATCCGGCTACTTATTCGGCGAAAACTATCGTTCTTTAGCTATTATGTTAACCGCTGAACACTTACACAAAACCTACCCCGATACAGGACGTACTGCTCTTCGTGACGTGTCTTTCACCTTACCTAATACGGGTCTCGTTCTTTTAAAAGGGGAAAGTGGAAGTGGGAAGAGCACTCTTTTAAGTGCTATCTCAACCTTAGAAGAAGTAGATAAAGGAAGCATCACCTTTAACGATAAAGTCATCACCTCTTTTTCAAAGAAAGAGAAACAAGAATATTTAAAAAACGATATTGCTATATGTTTCCAAGATAAGAACCTCGTCCCTTATTTAACGGTTGAAGAGAATATCTTACCTTATGCCTCCAATAAAGATTACTTAAAGACCATCACTTATTTAGGTCTTACCTCTCTTTTAAAAAGTAAAGTCATGACTTTGTCCGGCGGTGAACAAGAACGGGTCAGTATCTTAAGAGCTACCCTTAAAAAGAGTAAAGTCCTTCTTCTTGATGAACCTGCTAATTCGCTTGATGAAGATAATGTTGATAAAGTCTTTACCTTATTAAAAAATATATCGAAAGATAAGCTTGTCATCATAAGCAGCCATATCCCTCTTCCTAAAAGTGTTACCCCAGACGTAACACTCAATATGGAAAAAGGGGAACTCTTATCTTACGAAGTAAATAATAAAGACGTCTTTAAAACAGAAACTAAAGAAGAAGAGCAAGACTTCTTTCCTCCAAAAAAAGTTCTTATCACTTCTTTCTTTAAAGAAGTCTTCCGGAGTCTCTTTCATTTTAAGACGAGACTCATAACAAGCATCGTTATTTTGTTTTTAAGCTTA
>UQOB01000014.1 GCA_900542595.1 uncultured Mollicutes bacterium
ACTTTGTTAAAACGAATTTCGGAAGGATAAGTTGCATTTACTATTACAAGTTACGAGAGAAAAACATTTATCAAATTGCCGATTTTTCCTCGTAAAAAACTCCCTCTTTTTTCCTAAAAGAGAATGGGAGTAGATCTCGGATGAAAAAAATATGTAAAAGTACCAGTTTTGATACTCAACTTTCCTAAACTGCTTTTCATGAAAGGCAAGATGATGCGTTTTTCGAAGACTTCGGCGTGCATATACCTGTATGAAGAACTGAAAACAGGAAAACCGCTTTTTAAATTCGATATCATGAACGAGCTCGATATCTCGGAAGTCACCTTTAAACGTTATATCCGTGAAATTAAAGCCTACTTAAGAAATCGGTCGATCCCGATGAAAATTCAATATTATCGGAGTACCGATTATTATAAATTGGTGAGAGAAGAACCGTTTAATTAGTTTTCTCTCTTCCCTTGGTACGCTGTTAAGCGGTTACTATTATTGACGAGCACTAAGGCTGTATCGATGTGATCAGCTAAATAGTTAAATCTCGAAGTCGGAACGCTGACGACGAGTTGGATATTTAAAGCCCGGAAGAATTCCATCATGTCTTCAATCCGGTCGCTATCCATGTTGTTGAAAGCTTCGTCGAGCATCACGATTTCGCACGGCGATTGACCGTTATTTTTCTTCGTCGCAAAAGCGCTATCGAAGGAAGCAGCGATGAGAACGTAGAAGGGGGTCTGCATTTCCCCGCCTGACCTTGAACGTAAGTTATCACTGTAACGTTTTTCGGTCCCGTCTTCATCGGTTTCAATGATATCGTAGGAAAGATAATTCCGATAATCGCAGAACTTTTCGATGGTATCGCCACTGCTTTCAGCGGGATTTTCGTTACTTAAAATCCGGAAGAGATAATCCATGGTTGAACGATTTTCTTCGCTGAGTAAATCAGTGAAGAGGTCATTTTCAAAATAGTCTTCATTCGTTTCGACCGCGATTTGGTAAATCTTCTTTAATTCACTATCGTTAGTAGGTTTAATCACGAAGCGATAGATAGCGCCGGTCGCCCCGAAGGGGTGTTTCTTAAGGACTTTATTAAGTCTCGCGATTAAGTCGGTCGCAGCTTGAATATTACTTCTAAGACCAATCAAGAAACCGCTCTTGAAGTTATTAATCGCTTGCTTCGCAGCTTGCTCCGCTTTTGCTTTGCCGGCCACTAAGGAGTCGTTCTTAATTTTCAAATATCTTTGCAAATATTCATTAATATTTTCGATAACGGGATCGACATCGGTCTGATTGAACCGTTCGTTATAGCTGGCCATGATCTTTAAGATCTGTCTTTCGTTATCTTTTAAAGTCTTCTCGGCTTCGCTTTCTTTGCTGGCTAAGAATTCATTCCAATCCGAGGGTTTAACATCGAGGAGAAGTTTATTGGCTTCTTCTTTAAGTAAGGGATCGGGATTTTCTTTTAAGAAGCCTAAAAGTTTATCTTGGGCCATCTTTAAAGAAGAACGAATGTTTTCTTGATTTAGGAGTAAACGGCCTTTTTCAATGCCGAGTTCATCCTTTTCTTGGCTTAAAAGGCGGCTTTGATTTAAGAGGTCGTTTCTCTTTTGTTCTAAGGCTTGGAGAGCGTCACCACTGCTGGTTAAATTGGAATCGTCTAAGCTGTTTCTTAAGGCGGCTAAACGTTCCTCATTTTCCGCGATTTCGTTATCGATATCGTTTTCTTCGTTCCAGACGTGATAGAGACGTCTAAGCGGAGTGACATCGATACTTAAACCATTGGCCACTTGGTCATTTAAAACTTGTAATTCTTCTTCATTCTTTCTGAGTTTTTCGCTTAAGAGGTCATATCTTTCTTTCGCGTTACTGAGCCGTTTATTGATGACATCGGTCCCGATATAGTGGACGAGGTCCTTGGTGTCTAAATGGTGGAGGCTGACCCCATCATAATAGAGTCCGTCTTTCGTCACCCATTTGGCGCCACTTTCAAAGTCCGGAGTATCGACGCAGGCGATATCGCCGAGCAAGAAGTCGAGATAAAGTCTAACGGTCGGAAGTTCTTCTTCCATCGAGATGGAAGTTAAGGCTTTGATCTTATCGGCCAGAGAGTTTTGAACCTTATAGATCCCGTCTTCTAAGGCTAAAGTATTGACGATACCGGCCCCGAAATGGACGGATAAATCTTCATGCTTTTCTAAGAGTTTTGCCGCTTCTTTAAAGAATTGCGGAGCGACGAATAAATCGAACCGCCGCTTGTCTAAGATACTTTCGATGACATCCCGGTAATCTTCATCGATGATTTCCGTTAAATCACTCAGAGAGTTCATCGCGAAATCTTCATTTAACGCGAAACGTTCCGCTAAGAGGGAATAGAAAGTTTTAACTTCCGTAGGATACGCCTTTTGGTGACTTTCCAAGGTTTGAATCATCTGAGATAAGTCTTGGAGATTAGTGACTAAGGCGTCGTGTTCTTTATTTTTGGTGTCGTAGGAAGTTAAGATTTCTTTTCGCTTAACGCTGTAATTGGTTTGGTAGGAATTGAGAGCCTTTCTTAAAGCTTCTTCTTTCTTTGTTTCTAAAGCTTCTTTTAAGGAAGTTTTGAAACCGAGCTTCTTACTGGCATCGAGGAGACCACGGGCCATTTCATTATATTCTTGGAGCTCGATTTCCACCCGTTCTCTCCGAGCTTGAAGGGTCTCTTGTTCCCGTTCAATCTTTGCGATTTCCCCGTATTGAGAATTATTTTCAATCGCTTCTTTTTGTTGTTCGAGCTTGAGGATTTCTTCTCTCGTACTTAAACGATTCTTCTCGTTAGCGGCGAGCTTTTCATCAAGATCTTTTAACTTTTCATCGCTATTCTTATGGTCTTTTTCTAAGTTATCGACGTCATTTTTAAGATTGAGATAAGCAACTTCTTTTTCGTTTCTTCCGGCTTTGAGGTAATCGTTATATAAGTCTTGGAGAGGGGCTAAGAATTTCGCTTTTTCTTCTTCTTTTTGTAAGAGTTGGGCGATATCTTGATAAGCTTTCGCGGCTTTCTTAACTTCGTCTAAACTGACATCTTTCTTTTCGAGGAGGAAGTCATTGGTGAAGGCTAAAAGGTCAGCGTTGGGATCAAAACAGATAGCGTTACTGAGTAAAGTTTCGTATTCATCAGGTAAATCGAGAACTTTTCTCACCATGTTATAGCTGCCACTGAAAGTGGGACTTTCTAAGGGAGTGAAAGTGATGCCTTGCCGTTCAGCTTCCGCTTTTAAGGCGTCGAAGTTTCTGATCCGTTTCTTGTTTTCCCCTGTCGCTTCAAAGAAGAGTTCATCATTGAAACCATTATCTAAGGTATAGAACTTAAAGGGGGTTAAGAGGATACCGCCGGTGATTTGAAGGACGGTTCCTAAAGTGAAAAGGCTATCGGTGACGTCATCATAAAATTCGAGCGCGATATGGGTTAAGATGTCGCTTTCATCCCGGAGGAATTCCTGGTTGACCGCGCCGATTCTCGCCCGCATGTAGGTTTCGACGGTTCTTCTTCCACCTTTGACCGCGTTAGCGCTTGCCATGTTGAATTTGCTTCTGGCTAAACCGCCGCTCAGCACAAAGTGAATCGCGTCCACCAAGGTACTTTTTCCGCTTCCGTTATCCCCAGAAATCAAAACATTACCTTGGAAATCGATAGTGTTATTGGTAAATAAGTGCCAATTAATCAGCTTTATCCGTTGTAGTTTCTTCATCTTCGGTCACTCCTACATATTTTGAAAGCCTTCCTGCGAGTTCTTCTAAAGAGGAAGAACTGACTAAGAGAAGGATGGAATTATAAATGGAAATCATCGTTTCATCTTTCCCGGGGTCATCGTTAAAATCAACGACTTTATAACGCCGGAGAAGATTTAAACTATCGGTAAAAGCGGTCATGTTGATGCCGTTCGGATAGATTTCGGTTTCGGTGATTTTGTTTAAGATATCCCGCACGCTGACTTGGGTGCTGACTAAGCTGGTGAAGTCTTGGTCGCTGCTAAAGGATAAACTTCTTAAGACTAAAAGTAAGACGGTATCGAGCTTTCTTAATCTTAATCTGTTACGATCATTATCGCCTTTGATATAGCAGAGGCGTTTTTCTTTATCGACGATGAATGAAATGTCGAGGAAACGGAAGAAATCTTCCAAAAGCTCCTTATAAACGGAGGTGGCTACATAGTAGTCATCGGAATCGAATTTCTTATCTTGAACTAAGAATGTTTCGCTTAAAAGCCTCAAGGCAATCTTCGCGAAACGATCGGTTTTACTATCGCTCGAGGCGATTAAACCATAACGTTCGGTGAAATCATTGAGCACATTAACCTTCGGCATCGTCATTTCCTCCTAATTTATGAATTAAATAGTTATCCATTCGATAAGGACCGAGTTTGAAGTCGTCGTCATAGGGATCGCTGATATTGAAACCATGGATTTTGTAAGAAGGAATCAACATTAAGCGGATGAAGGTTTCTAAAGGTTGACCCTTAACATCCCTGGCTTCCAAGTATTCTTTATCTTCCATCTTTTCAAAGAGGAAGTTGGTTAAACCTTTCTTGGAATAACGATTTTCTTCTTTGACGAACGATCTCGCTCGTTCATAGGCCTTTTCATCGATTTCTTGATCGACGAAATCGAGAACTTTCGGGGCTCGCTTACTAAGTAACCGCGGCTTATAAATCGACTGTTCATCGATGGTGCTGACGGTTTCTAAATAGAACGGCGATTCCATCACTAAGTCATCGGGGACATAGGCCATAATCTTCAAACAAGAATTAATAGCGGACTGAATGTCCTTTGAATTATTGAGCCTAAATTCCAAAATGTTCTTCGTCGTTTGAACGTACATCGCGTTCCGGCCGCTGATCGATTTAATGAAGCCCGGCATCGTATCGTATTGTTCACGGATTTCATCGTTGACTTTGTTGACGAAATCTTCCGCTAAACGATAGTTTTCTTCCGTTGCTTCTAAGGCTTTGGTTTCTAAATAATTAAGGATGATCGCCCGCTTATTTTCCGGTTCCATGAGTTCGTCCAAATAATGGATGATTTCCCGGTGATGAAGTTCGGGGTTATTCTTCCCTTGTAAGTTATTTAAAGCGATTAAGGCGGGGTGGGCTTGGAATCTATCTAAGAGAGTTTCTAGGATTTCTTTATCGGTTTGATCAGGTTTATCGAGAGCCCGCCTGATGAATCGTCTAATCTGCGAGTTAATAGCGAGTAAATATCTCGTTAAATCTTGGCTCCGTTTATCGAGCTGTTCTAAGGCGGCGGCACCGCTGGTGAAATCGAAGGCTTGAAGAGAACGGAAGATATCATCCGTTAAGCCGTAGTATTCATTGGTCTTAGTGTCTTCTAAAGCGATTTCCCTTAAGACCGGGACAATCTTCATAAAAGCGTCGCTTCGGCTGACCATTTCAGTGAAGTCTTCCCCCGCTTCTTTGTCGAGCCATCCACTGGTGACGAGTCGACGGAGGAAAGAACGGGCTTTTTCATTGCTATTGAGCCCTTCTTCATCGGGATCAAATTCTTTTTTGTCTTCTTTGGTTCTTCTGGAAATATATTCACTTAAATAAGTGACGAGCTTTTCTCTATTCACTTCAAAAGTAGAAGAACCGAAGTAGTCATCGATAGCGACGATTAAATCAAAGCTATCTTCGACCGCTCCATAGGCGAGAACCCGGAAAAAGTCCGGTGAGATATTTTGAAACAAAGATAAACGACGATTATTCATGCCACTAGAATTATATATTTTTCCCGCTTCTTTTTAAATAAAAAACTCTATGATTGTAAAAGGAATATTACCGATATTTATCGAAGAATTTTTTCTATTCTTCCCCTTTTTGTTCGTTATATAAAGCGTTGTCGATACTGACGGTGCCATCGTAATCAACGACGATACCGTGCCGCTTTTTATTGTTGTAATTTAAAGCTTTCTCTAAGTGGTTTTGTTGGGTCTTGGTTAAGACTTTAAACCCAAAGAGCAGAGAGGTTTGTTTATAGAGGTCATCCTTCGTCATCGCTCCTTGCTCTTCCAAGATATCGCTATAAGCGTTACCGAGTTCGAGGAAAGAGATATCGGTGATTTCTCTCACCCAATTATCCTTTAAGTTCGGTAAGCGATAGAAATGGTAAGAATTCATCACGCTGAAAGAGGGCCAATAGAAAGTTAAAGCCCCACTTAAATTTTCGGTGACTGGTTTTAATTCTTGGAGAGCAACGTTAATCGCACTTCGATAAGGGGAAGTTAACCTTGGAATCTTAAAGGTTTCTTTCACCCGTTCTTCTAATAAGTGACGAGAAATCGGGCCTTCTTGGGCGATTAAAGCTAATAAGTATTCGGTTAAAGCTTTGATGTTACTTTGATTAGCCGGATTAAAGGGAGCGTGTTCCCGGTTATCTTTATAAATCAAATAGCTTACGGCATGCCGTTTAGCGTTATCGTTCCGTTTTTTAAATGTCGGAGCGTCAAAGCCCTTTTCTTTTTCAATCACCACCGGTTTGTCGGGGCTTTCATTGAGGATAGTGACGATTTTTCTCACTACTTCCGCTGGATGATCGAGGTATTCGACAGACCACAGTTTAAGTAAGCGCCAACCGAGACGTTTTAAGGAATTGGGTTCGACGATATTCCGGTCGATACAAGTCGGGCTTGAAGCATAGCTTTCCCCATCTAAGAGAATGCCTAGAAGATAGTTTTCCGGGTTGTCTTTATCTTTAATAGCCAGATCAATCTTAAAGGTGGAATTCCCTAAATCAGTTTCAACGTCATAGCCAAGTTTCTTTAAATCGTTTGCTAAGAAATTCGCGACCGAGACTTTATTAGACCGGATTTTTTGCGAGAAATAGTTGGGCAAAGTTTCCACTCCTCTTAAGGCAAAATTAAGGAAGTCACGAAGGAAAGTAGCTCCTTGATTCTTCGCTTTTTCCGCTCGGATTTGTTCAGGATAAATGGAAGAGAAAATATGCATTTCTTCCCGTGACCGGCTGACCGCCACATTGAGCCGTCTTTCACCTTTTTCCCGGCTTAAGGGACCAAAATTAAGGGAGACCGAACCACCTTTTACTTCCGGAGCATAACAGATAGAGAAGAGAATAACATCCCTTTCATCCCCTTGGACATTTTCAAGGTTCTTGACGAAGATGGTTTCCCCACCCGGCAAAACATTTAAAAGATTATTCTTCGCGAGAGCGCGGTCGAGCATATCTTCCACGAGGTTTTGTTGGGCTTCGTTGAAGGTAACAACCCCGATGGATTGCTGACTCTTAACCGGGTCTTTTAAGCGTTTAATGATTTCTTCGACGACCGCTTTTGCTTCCAGACGGTTGACGGCTCTTCCTCTTTCATAGAGCCCTCCAACGTAGTGGAAACTAACCGCGGTTTTTTCTTTTTCCGGCGAGGGGAAAGTTAAGAGGCTATTGTCATAGAACTTTTTATTGCTGAAAGAGATTAAGGATTCGTGTTTACTTCGGTAGTGCCAGGTTAGACGTTTTCTCGGGAAACCTAGTACGATAGCGTCATCCAGTAAACTCTCTAAGTCTTCCTGTAAAGAAACGAATTCATCGGTACTATCACCGCTTAAACTGACGGTACTCATAAAGAAGTTCGATGGCGGCATCTGCATCTGGTCACCGCTGATGATGCAGCTCTTACCGCGAGCGATCGCTCCCACCGCTTCGCTCGTCGGGATTTGGCTCGCTTCATCGAAGATAACCGCATCGAAAGTATGGCTATCGGGGTCGAGATATTGAGCGACCGCAATCGGGGACATTAAGAAACAGGGGCAAAGCTTATGGATTAAACCGCCGAATTGCCTAAAGATGTTTCTAAGGGAAACACCGCGTCCACCATTCTTCGCGAGTTTTTTAAGTTTATAACTATCGGTCGATTGAGCGCTATTTTCGTTGGGAGAAGTCGGGAATTTCGCCGTTACTCGCGCGGCCGTTTCGACGACCGTTAACCTTCTAAATTCCGTGATTAAATCACTATATTTATTGACGATTTGGTCAGTGTCTTCGCTATTTAAAGAAGCGAGGTCAAGTTTCGGTAAGACGACGGATAAGAAGCGGTAACAGACATTGCTTTCAAAGATGGGGCAAAGTTCGGCGGCATTGACTTTTCCCTCCCGATATAAATCAAGGAAGGCTTCCGGCACTAAATCTTTTAAGGCATCGATAGCGTTCAATAGTTTCACCCACTCCGAAAGTGACCCACTATTTTCTTTAAGTGATCTGAGGTTAGACCGGACTTTAAGGAAGTATTCTTTATCATCTGGATATAAGCTTGCATCAAAGGAATATTCGTCCTTTAAGACTTTTTCTTCCTTGAGATAAGCATCGAAAGACGATAAGAACTTCGCGATGCTCTTATCAAATAAGGCATCATGGTCATTGGATAGCTTTTTAAAGTAACTGATGAGGGAAGAACGATTGACTTTGTTTTCTAATTCAATATTCAATATCGCATCATTAAAAGCGATGGTGTTCATCATCCGTTCTTTGATATCTTCCCCGTCTTCGACGCTCATCGGTTTAAGGTCGTTGAAGAAGAACTTCACCAATTGATCACTTTCGTTCATTAAATCGACATCTTTTTGCCGTTCATCGAGGTGAATTAACACTGACTCTAAATCGTGTTTTGGGAATTTTGACGCGCGTTTTAAATACATTTTGAGATTTTTAACAATCTCTTTTTGTTTCTTCCGTTTAGCGAAGAACCCGAGGTCTTGGCTATCCCGGTAATCCTCAAGAAGCGACTTCGCACTCAGGAAGAAGATGTCACGGGTAAAGTAAGTTAAAAGATATTCATCATGCCGAGCTTTATCGAGCAAGAGGTTGAGATAAGCGATAACTTTCTCTTTGCTATTTTGAAAGTCACTATCCCCGATGAAATCAGCGAAATATGGGACATCCTTTTGAAGCCTTTCGTAGATAATTTTTAAGTTTTCCGCGGTCTTTCGGCTCCGTTTAACCAAGGGTTTCTTGATGAAGAGATTTTTAAAAGCTAAGTCTACTTCATCGGTTAAAGATAAAAGGATTTCCGTCCGTTTAACTAAGCGGTCCCGTTCCTCCATCATGTAGGTTTTCTTGCTGTAAGGTTTAAAAGGAGAATAGTAATATCCTTGCAAAAGGTTATTTAAAATTACAATTCTCGATAATTTGGCCTTAATTTCCTCATATTTTTCCGTCGTTAAAGAGGTGATGTAATCTTCCGAAAATTCAAAGAGGCCCTTCTTATTACGGTTTTCTAAATAAGTAATGATTGCATCATACGGACTCATAAAGAAACCATTGATGTCTCTTAAGTTCTTTAAGATGTTATTGAGTTTCTTCCGTTCTTCGAGAACTTCATCCGCTACTTTATTGAAGTCTTGAGCGTTCTCAGTCTGCGCTAAATCTAACAGCCTTCCTAGTTGATCTAGGACATTAGCTTTCGCGGCGTTCGGGTTAGCAATTTGAAGACAGAAATCCCCTAAACCTAATTCCGTTAACCGGTTCTTAACGACTTGGAGTGCCACCTCTTTTTCTGCGACAAAAAGGACCGTTTTCCCGTGATACATAAAGTTCACAATCATGTTAGCGATCGTCTGGCTCTTCCCGGTTCCAGGAGGACCATCGAGGATGAAACTTTCTCCTTTTAAGGCATCGTTGATAGCTAAGATTTGCGATGAGTCAACCGGCAAGGGAGTCGCCATATCGACGGGATTAATCTTTTCATCGATATCTTTTAAGGTTAAAGCATCGTCTTTCGGTTGGAATCTAGAAGCCCCGCTGACGAGGGAGGCGACAACATCATTTTCTAAGAGTTTTTCTCTTCTGGTCTTAATGTCAGTCCACATGACGTAATGTGCGAAACTGAAGAGCGAAATAACCGAAGTTTCTTCGATAAGCGCCCAATTTTTCTTTTCACTGATGATTTGCCTTATTGTGTTATAGATAATTCTAAAATCAATCTTTCCATCGGGTGTTTGTTTTAAACTTCCAATGAGAGAAGAGAAATCTAAACCGCAGGTCTGGTGGAAATATTCAAAGATGGTCGTATTAAGTTGCAGGTCATCAAAAGAATATTCCATGTAATAGTTGAGACCGACTTTTCTTCTTGGCATCTTGATTGGAAGTAAGAAGATCGGAGCGTACAGCGCTCCCGTCCCGTGTTCGGCGGCTTTATCATTGTCATACCATTTGATTAAACCGAGAGTGATAAACAAAGGGTTACAGCCACTTTCTTCGATGGAAGTATTAGCTTTTCTCGCTAAATTCTTTAGGTAACTTTCAATATCAGTCTTGCCTCTTCCAGTTAAAAGAATCGCCCCTCTTCTATAAGCTTCATCGGCTTGTTCTTTAAAGCTGGAAATTGGGAAATCGAGAATGGCTTTTTTATCGTTAACGGTGAAAGGATATTCAATCGGTAAGAGAGACATCTTTTCTCTTCCCATTAAAGCGTCGAGGAAGGCCCCCGCTTCCGGCACGACCACTTGGACACCGGTTTGACCGAAAGGCAAATTGATCAATCTATTTCTTAAGTTGAGGTCGAGAAGCTTTTCTTCCCAATAATCAAAACGATTGACTTGGTTTTTAACTTTATCAGAAAGATAACGCCGGTCTTCCACGTTAACTTCCGGTAATAAATATTCGACGTTATCACTATTTTCAAAGAGGCTTAAATCAATCTTCTTGTCTTTCTCTCTCGGGGTGGGAATCGGAAGTAAGCCTTCTTTTCTGGCTGAATAAATATCTAAAGCGTAGTAGAAAGTCTTTGCGTCTCTTAGCTTTTGATACGCTCGTTCAGAGGTTTGCCTAAAGTTAATGACGGAACCACTGGTTAAATCGACGACATCTAAAAGGACCAGGTGATTAAAGCCAGCCGAGGCTTGATTAAGCAAGAAGGTTCGATTGTCTTCTAAGATACTCGAGAAATATTCGTCATCCAGCCAAGCCCCAAATAATGCGTGCCCTTCAATTAAAAGAATCAAGGGACGGAGGCCGGCTGCTTCCGCAAGAGACGCAAATAAAATCGAAATATCTAAGCAAGTCCCCACTTTTTCTTGTAAAACTGAGTAAGGAAGTCTGACTCTTTGGAAGGTTTTTTCAAAAGAAGCCGGCGGATTAGCGTACCGAATATTTAAACTCTGGACCGTTAAATATAAAGCGTCCAATTGTTGGATGACAGTGTTGGGATCATGGAGTTGATAACCGACGAAACCACTTAAACCATACTTCTCGTTCAATGTTACCGCGGAAGTGCTTAATAAATCCCGGATTCGGTCATCGTTTGGAGTAACGAAAGAAGCGAGAATTTCATCGATTCGGTCATCGGAGGCACTCTCTTCAATCGGAAGGAGTTTAAAGTTCTCCACCTTCGTTAAAAGGACATCGCCATTTTTATCCAAGAGACGAATTGTAACGTTAGAAGGAAGGGCTTCTGACAAGTTATAAAGTTTCTCAGGGTCAAGCGACATATCTAAAGCATCGATGACCGTGTTCTTCCCTCGTTCTAAGCAAGCTAAATCGACGGGGAGAATCTTGATGAAATCTGGATAGAATTCAAAGGTGATTTTCGCGCCTAAGATATCTTCTTCCGAATGGTTAGTAATCAAGATGCTGCGGATGAAACTAAAAGCGTTCTGTTTTCTCGTCCCATTCCGTCTTTTTGTTAAAGTTTCAGCCTGAAAATAGACATAGTTGAGGCTTTTATTTAAATCGATATTTAACTCAAGGTTTTTATAGCTCATCGGTGATTAAATTATAGTCGATAAGCACATCTTATTCACTAAGTAATCAATCGATTTTTTATCCATTGCTAAAACAAAAAAGCAAGGCGACTCTATAAGGGGCAAACAGTCGCCTTGCCACATGGTAGTTTAATTAAAATTTTTTAATGCACAAGTAGTAACAATGTAGAAAATGCAGCTTAGTAAGCTTTCGCAAAGTAACAACGAATCGTCGCTTTTTCTCCACAGATCGGGCAAACTTCCCCTTCGACATTTTCTTCGATGATGCAGCGAGCGGTTCCCCCATTGGTCAGCTCTTTGATCTTAAGTTCGCATTCTTCTTTTCCGCAGAACGCCATCTTAACAAAGCCACCTTTGGTATCTAAGATCTTCTTAAGTTCTTCAACCGAGTGGGCTTCGGAAATGTGGTGTTCTAAGTAGGCTTTCGCTTTGCCATACATCGCGTGATGAGTGAAATCTAAGAACTCCACTACTTTATTCGGAACATCATTAAGATCGACTTCATGTTTTTCATTATCGACCCGTAAGGCGATGACGACTTTTCCTTTTTCTAAGTCACGAGGACCAACTTCAATCCTGAGCGGCACCCCCCGCATTTCATAATAGGCATATTTAAAGCCCGGGGTCTTGTTATCTTGCCTATCGATTTTGGCTCTAACACCTTTTTCTTTAAGGGAGGCTAAGATTTTTGAACAAGCTTCTTGGACCTGGGGATTCTCACTTCTAATCGGAATGATGACCGCTTGAAGCGGAGCAACTTTCGGAGGAAGAATGAGCCCGTTGTCATCCCCGTGAACCATGATTAAGGCTCCAATCAAACGAGTGGAAACACCCCAGCTAGTTTGATGAGGATATTCTAAAGCGTTATTCCTTCCTTGGTAGGAAATCCCGTAACCTTCCGCGAAACCTTGCCCTAAATAGTGGGTGGTCCCGGCTTGGAGGGCTTTGCCGTCCGGCATTAAGGCTTCCACCGTGTAAGTATTAACAGCGCCCGCGAACTTTTCGTGTTCGGTTTTCTTACCCTTGATGAAGGGAATGGCTAAATAATCTCTTCCTAAAGTATCGTAAATCTCTAAGAAATCTTTCGCGTTCTTCTCGGCTTCTTCTTCCGTTTCAAAGAGGCAGTGCCCTTCTTGCCAGAGGAATTCCGAACCTCTTAAGAAAGGACGGGTGGTCTTTTCCCATCTGACGACGGAGCACCATTGATTGAAGATTTTTGGTAAGTCACGATAAGAAGAAACTAAGCGTTTATATAAATCGCTGAATAAAACTTCCGAGGTCGGTCTGATAACTAAGGGGTCTTCTAATTTCTTTCCCCCGCCGATAGTGGCCACTAAGCATTCCGGAGCGAAGCCTTCGACGTGTTCCTTTTCTTTATTAAATAAGGAAGAAGGAATGACTAAGGGTAGATAGACGTTTTCGACGTCATGAGCTTTAAACATCGGGTCTAAAGCACCTTGGATGTTTTCCCATATCGCGTACCCATAAGGGAGGTAATCGATGAAACCTTTAACGGAACTATAATCCATTAATTCCGCTTTTTGGACGACATCGGTATACCACTGGGCGAAGTTGGTTTCTTGCCTGGTGATGGCTTGGTTTTTGATTTGTTGTCCCATATTTTTACTCCATAAATGTTTTTAACTTAGTTAAGATCTTTTCATTGATCGGTTTCAGCATCGGGTTGAAGGGCGCGAAAGCGTCGCTCGAGAAGTATTCTAGACCCGAACCGATGACAAGTTCTAGAGCATTCCATGTCGGAAGGTTATTGGCGATGATCGGTTTCTTATATTTAAGTAAACGTTCCACTAAAGCGTGTAACCTCGACCGGATCTCCGTATCTAAGCTGCTGGAAGAGTGACTTCCTTCCGGAAAATCGACGAGGAAACTATCGAAAGATTTGTATAAAGATGGATCAAGTTTTAAAGAATCCCCATTGAGGTTAAGGCAAAGCTTAAAGCCCGCCGCGTGAATCTGTTTAAACTTACTGATTAAAGTTTCCGTATCATATTCCTTTAAGTGGAAAAACAAGTCATCTTCTTTAATCAAGAAAAATAAACTCGCTTCTTTGGCGTTCTTAATATGAGCGAAGAAGGTCAAAACATAATCAAGTTCATGGAAAGCGAGCGGGAAATATAAAGAAGTTGTTTTATTAACTCTTTCGTTTAAAAACCTTGATAAGGCATTTTTTCCAATAGCGGCAAATAGGCTCTTATCATCCTTCGCCCGGACCGCGTAAGTCTTGAGTTCATCGATATTTTGGAAACTCGTATTGACGGGGGTCGGTTTTAAAAGATAGGCGATGACCCGTTTACGGCTGGTGGAATAAATCGGTCTAAACAGATAAGCGATTTTATTGTTATAGATGATTCGTTCCACTTCGTTTTTATACGTGGCAATCTGTCTTTCCGAATAATCCACTTCCCCTTTCTTATAGAAGATAAGGCTTTGATTTGTTTCAAACGCTACTTGACTCATGTGCCGAGCTTCATTGATGATCATCTGGGGATCATTGATTAAATCTTGGTTATTGACGATTCCCACCCGGACATCGAAGTTATAGTTCTTTTTCTTTAAACCATTATTTAAAACTTTTAAGATCCGGTTTTGCACCTTTAAAGCGAAACCGATCTCTTTCGCGTTATCGTTACTCTCTAAATCGCTGACGATAATTTCGTTATCACTAAGTTGAATTAATCGTTCGTTTCCTTTCACTTCTCGGCTGATAACTTCCTTAAACTTTAAATAGATATCTCTGGAAGGTTTGACGTCCATCGTCCCGGAAGCTTTTTTAAGTTTCAGTAAGAAACAATAAGTCGCGCCGGTGGTGAGATTACTATTTCTGAAGTCTTCGGAGAATTCTTGGAGAGAGGAAAAACGTTTGTTCTTACCAACATCCTTTTTATCAAAGTGGAGTAAATGGCTTTCTAAATGAATGATTTCCTTTTCGAGATCAATGTGGGTGATTTTTAAGAAAGACGGGGCTTCCACTTTTTCTTTATGGAAAGTGACGTCCACCCGTAAGAATGGAGCGACATCTTTTCCCGCAAAAATATCGTTCACATAATTTTGAACCTTCTCTTGTTCATAAAGAGGGAATGAAGCGTAGAACTTCGGAAGCGGGATAGTCTTGGCTTTCTTTAAAGCCGAAAGATTAAAGAACCTCGCTTCATTTTTCTTTTTATCGATTCTTATGCTTCTGACGGTGCTGGCTTCATAGAAGACAGCGGAATAAAACTTCCCGACAAAAACTTTTAAAAGGAGGAAGCTGACGATAAGGAAGGCTAAGACGAGGAGGCAGGCGATTAAAACCATCAAAAAAGTAAAATTATTCCCGCTGCTTTGGGGTTCGAAGGTGACAGAATTTAATCGTGAGATAAACAGCATAAGTTTCCGTGTTCTATTTTACCATCTCCCTCAATAAATTATTGAGGGAATTTTTCCGTTGCGTTATCATACATGGGCTTGGAGAAGTACCCAAGTGGTTGAAGGGGTCAGTCTCGAAAACTGATAGTAGGCTCCGGTCTAGCAAGGGTTCAAATCCCTTCTTCTCCGCCAGAAGCGAAAAATACGAAGTATATCACTAACCGGAATGGCTTCGTAAAATACCTACCTCACAATAAGAAGTAGGAATATGAGGCTTGTTAAGAAACTCAATAATCTTGGATCTTAACAGCCTTTTTTCTTTTCGAAAATTACATTAAAGAACATCATCGATGAAAAGCAAAATACACATTATTTAACTTAAAAATCAGCCTTAAATAGCTGAAAAACGTAAAAAAGACTGGGGTTTTGTAGATATATTAAGATTTTTACTTAACAGGTTTCGTATAGAACCGCCCATAGACTTGGCTGAGCGGTGTGACTTCCACGAAGGACATCGGATCCTTCTTTTTAATGAAATGGATGACGTTTTTTAATTCGTATGAACTGACGACCATGGTGAAGATATAACGTTCTTTACCGGAATAAACACCTTCCCCTTTAATTAAGGTCGCAGCATGGGGAACCGCTGAAATTAAATCTTTTCCAAGTTCCAGTCTTTCCGTTACCACTTCAATTTTTAGTTTCTTATTTCTCACATTAATGGTGTCGATGACTAGCATCACCATTAAGAGATAAACGCCGCTGAAGAAAACTTTCGATAAGCTTTGAGCAACTTCCCCGATGACAAAACCATTATTGATACATTCTAATAAGGTGAAGGATGTAATCGTTATCGCATTGATAAAAGCGGAATATTTTCCGACCGTTGTCCGTTTTTTAAGCCCGACATAGAAGGCGATAATATCGACCCCACCGGTGGAAATATCAACTTTAAAAGCGAGGGCGGTACTGAGACCCGTACAAACCCCGCCGAAGATGGCTCTTCCTAAGAAACCACCTCCATTGGTCGCGATAAACTCAGACATGATTTTCATCAGTTCGACATTACTAGGATTTAAAAGACCCATGAAGAGCGATACTTCCCCGACATTAATCAATGTGAATATCGCAAATTTCTTACCGATTTTAAAGAAGGCTAAGAGAAGAACCGGGATATTAATAACGAAATAAAGGATAGAATAGGCTAAGCTCGCATCGATATTTTTCCATCCTAAGACTTCGAAGAAAAGGACGACAACCTGCCCCATACCGCTGACCCCACCGCTGACGATGTGGTCCATGACGTGGCTTTCCTCAATCGAAAAGCCCGGATCCATGAACATGTTGAATCCGATAGCGAAGATCAAAGCTGACAAAGTACAAACAAGAAAAATCCAACCATTTTCTAATGTTTTTCTAAGCAACATATGGTCATACAACCAGTTGTTTGTTTTTTCTTTAAATGTCTGAAAGCTTTTCTTTGGAGACATAACAAAATTATAATGTGTGGGATAGGTGTTACAACAGCCCAAAATAGATAAATTTTGTTTGTTGCCACCTATGGTGGCTGAGGATATAATTAACACGCTGTTTGCAAGAACAGGTTTTTGTTTGGAGGAACTACCTCAATATGATTATTCTTAAATCGATTGGAAATTTCTTTGTCAGAATCTGGCGTTGGATTAAAGAAACCGCTTGGGTTCAACCCTTACTTATCGTCGGTGCTATCTTTGCCATCGTCTTCTCGATTCCTTATATGACCAACTGGATCAATAGCTGGACTGGGAATGCCGAAGGGGTCTATTACAGCAAAAAGAAGGTTACCCTCAACGGTGAAGAAAGCATGAACGGTGATGTTACCGAAGCTGATAAGCTCACCAACTCCATCTATCACAATACCGTTGAAGTCTTCTACGAAGGAAATAGTGAATTTGATCTCGCGGGATACGCGGAAAAGTTCTACCTCGTCTTCATCGATAGTTCGTCCGGCGATATGGCGACTTCCGAAAGTGCCTTCCGTTATCTCCAAGATAACTGGGGGAAATACTTAAAACCTTCTGATGGCCTAAGCTTCAATCTCTATGTCATCGATAAAGCGGAAGTTTCTGACAACGATAAAGATTATGAAAATATCGATGGTTCCACCGCTTTCGAAAGATATATCATCAACCACGCTGACTTATTCAATGAAGTTGGACCGAATTTAGCGAAGACTCCTTATAAAGAAAGAGCCTCCATCGACGAAAGCAATTATCAAAACTTCAGCGTCGAAAATAGCACCTCCACCTTCCCGACCCCGTCAATCTGCTTAGTGGATTACACGGAAGCCGCGGTCGAAGCTGGAAGAGCGGGTTTATCGGAAGTCCTCTTCACCTTAACCGGAAGCACGGAATCCGAAAGAGCGAGCCTCTTGATGGATATGTGGAATCACACGGACGCTTATTCCACCGATAACCTCTTCACTCAACAAGATTAAAAAAGAATAATTAGGGTCGAAAGACCCTTTTTTTCTTGCTATTAACAAGTAGAATTAAGGCATGGAACTTTATAACAACCCTCACAAAGATGTGATTGATATCGCCTGCTATGGGCGAAACGAAACTTCCGGCCATTCCGGTACCATCGTCAAAGATTTTGCGGTGACGATGGAAAAGGGCAATCGCCTGATTTTAAAAACCAACGATGAACTTCCGATTGTCTTCTATAGTTTAAAACCGAAGCTCATCGGTGGTTTAATTGTCGATGAAGAAAAGAGTTTAAAAGAGACGACCTTTCAAAAGATCAAAGAAGTCCTAACCTCTTTTAATATTAAACCGAGCGACCTCTATGTCGTCTTCGGTCCCTCTTTAACCTTCTCCCACTGCCCAGTGGAAAGAAGCGTCATCGAAAAGCTTTTAGATTATGACTACCGAGCTGCCGCAAAACGGACGAACGGCGTTGATTTCATCGATATCCCGGTCCTCAACATACTGCAATTGCGGAGATTAGGAATTCCCTTTGAAAACATCGCAACCACCAATATCGATACCTATGAATGCGCAGAAATCCTCTTTAGCAAGCTCCGCGGCGAAGACCAAAAGAATTCCTTAGAAATTGAAATTATCGCTTAGCTTTCTTGTCGTACATCTCTTTGACGCAAGATGGTACTAACGGGGTGATATCCACCCCGTTTTTATATAAGGAATTAATAGTGGACGAAGAAATGAAAGATTCTTTTTGCCTCGACATAAAGAAAACCATATCAATTTCGGAATCGCAGAACTCATTAGCGGCTGCCAGTTGAAACTCATATTCAAAATCAGTGACTGCTCTTAAACCCCGAATAATGTGGGTGGCCCCCACTTTCTTACAAAAACCGACCGTTAAACCGGAATCATAAGCGACTTCAACATTCTTTAAGTCTTTGGTCGCTTCTTTTAAAAGGGATAAACGTTCTTCGACCGAGAACACACTTTTCTTCGCTTCATTTACCGCGAGAAGCATGATGACTTTATCGAAGACTTTTAATGATCTTTTAAGGACTTCCAAGTGACCATTGGTCACCGGGTCAAAGCTCCCAGGATAGACAGCGATTTTCATAGATAGACTCCTTTTAACACCTTGGTTTTTCCGTATTTATAGGTTTTTCCAATAATTTCTTTAAAGATAGGATAATCGTTTTCATATTCGATGACTAATATTCCATCTTCTTTTAAAAGCTTCTTTTCTTTGATGATTGTTAAACTTTCCACGTAACAATGTTCATCTTTATAAGGGGGGTCGAGGATAATGATATCGTAGAGCTTATCGAACTTTTTCATCACTTCTAACGCATCACCTAAAATGGCTTCATAGTTATGTTCTTTCAGGGATTCTGCGTTCTTTTTAATCACCTCGATAGAAGCTTTTTCTTTATCGATAAAAGTGACGAATGAGGCTCCTCTTGATAAGGCTTCAAAGCCCAGGGCGCCGCTGCCACTGAAGGCATCGAGCACTCTCGCGTTATGGATTTTATCAGTCAAAGAATTAAAGATGGCTAAACGGACGATGTTTTTGGTAGGGACATCTAAATAAGATGGAACTTCGATGTTCCTGCTCCGATATTTTCCTCCCCCGATTTTAATCATCTTCGACCTCTAAATCATATATTAAGTATTTTTGCTTCTTTATGCTAGAATACCAGCGATGATAAAAATAGTTAAAGATAAAGTTAAATCCCTTCGGGAAATCAGTAAAGAAGTCCCCCTTCCCTTGTCAGAAAAGGACGAAAAAACCTTAAAGAGCTTGGTCGATTACCTCAAACTCAGCCAAGATGAAAAGTACCGAGAAAAACATCCTTCCGTCAGAGAAGGTGTCGGGCTCGCGTCCCCCCAAATCGGGATTAATAAACGGATGCTCGTCGTCATGTATAAAGAGGGAGAAAAAGAGATTCTCCACGCGTTAGTGAACCCAAAAATCACCGTTTCCTCAGTAAAAAAGAGCTACCTCGCATCCGGTGAAGGCTGTTTATCAGTCGACGATTATCACCCGGGAAAAGTCTATCGGTCTTATAGGATTACGGTTGAGGCCTATGACGGGCTCAAGAAAGAAAATGTCACCATCAAAGCGGAAGGCTTTGAAGCCATCGTCCTTCAACACGAAATCGATCACTTAAATGGCATTCTCTTCTATGACCGCATCGATAAAAATGATCCAGATAAAGTTATCCCTGGAGCGGTCGCGATTTAATTAGGTATGAAAAAAATAAGTATATTAGGGGTGATTTCCGTCCTCGCTCTTGTAAGCTGCGGTACCAGCCAACAAGTTCCCTTAGAAAACTACCGGGAAATTATCGATGTGAAACGTGATGAAGCTGTCGTCATGCAACTCGCTGATACCCACTGGAATATTTCCACTAATATTTCGAAGTATGAAGCCTATTACCGGCACCTCGTTAAAGATATTGTGAAACCTGACCTCATCGTCTTGACCGGCGACAATGTCTTAATGGCGACTAAAGATACCGTTATTAAGCAAGTTGCTGTCTTAGATTCTCTCGATGTTCCCTACACTTTCACCTTTGGAAATCACGATTACCAAGGGCTCTATAGCATCGATTGGTTACTCAATACCTTAGAAAACGGAAAGAATTCTTTATTCGTCTATCAAAAAGATGATATCGATGGAAATGGGAACCAACTCGTGACCTTCACTAATGGTGGCAAAGCTCTTTGGGAAGTCTATATGGTCGATACTAATAGCTACCGAGAAACTGGTTCCACTTATGACTATTCCACCATTCAAGAAAACCAAGTGGAATGGATGAAAGAAGAAAAAGCCTTATCGAAAGAAAAGTATGGAGAAATCCCTCCTGCAATAAGTTTTAGTCATATTCCCCTCTGGGAAACCGCTTTTGCGTGGCATAACGATAAAGATGGAGTCTTAGGAGAAATGCTTCAAAAGCCGAAGAAAGTAATCCCCGGGGTCAGTGAAACCACCGGGCCCTTACCCTTCTCCCCCTCTGAACAAGCGACCAACTACGTGAGTGAAGCGATGAAACTTAACACTAAAGGTTTCTATTTCGGTCACGACCACTGCAATGACTGGGTCGGGATGTATGAATATGAAGGCCACGAAGCTTCAATCGGTTTCGGGGTAAAAAGTAGCCGGGAATTAGAATACACGACGAGCCCGAAAGGTTACGAATTAACTGGCGCGGCCTCCTACACCCTAAGAATGGACGGGAGCTACACCATTGGGCACCACTACCTCAATCTCGATGATTTAACTGATTACCACTACGCGGAGGTGACCTTATGAGTAAACGTTGGCAAGAAATCTATCGGTTACTCTTTGGACCGGTCTTCATTCTTTTAAGTCCGTTGTTTTTCTTGGGTTTCCAAGTCTTCTGCGCGGACCTGCCGGAATTCTATAACATCATGATTACCATTCCGGCTGTCTTAACTTATTTTGTTATCCCTCTTGTCACCATCGCCTTCCTTTACCGGATGACTTTCTTAAAACATCCGGCTTGGATTAAGAAAACCTATATCGGTTATGGTGCCGCCTTCATCGGATTAGCGGTTCTCAGTTTAATCTTCCAAATCGTTAACTACTCGACCGGCAAATATTACAGTTTCATCATGGGAGGAACCGATTTTCTTTACCCCTTTGATGTGATGCTGGTCAATATCTTATTCGTCTTAGTGGGAAGCCTTTTAATCTATCTTGCTTTTAAAGAAAAAGAAGAGAGTTATATCCAATTTTACGAAAATTTACCGAAGATTTACGATGGATTTCGGGATTTTATTCTTCTCTTCTTCGCCGGAATTTCGATGTATTTCTTAGGAGCCCTTTTAACCAGTTTCGATGCCTTACATTTCGATAATGGTTCGGAAGCGTTATTCATTCCGTCATTATTATTAATGATCGCTGCTCCAGTGTTTGTGTTGTTCTACTTCTACACTTATTCCATGAATCATAAGTTAAAGAGAATCCACGGGATTGTCTGGGGCGGAGTCATTCTTGGACTCAATATCGCCTTAATTGTCTGTAATGTCATTAACCCTGATATCTACATTTTAACGGGTAAGCCTTTCTTCCCGCTCGACTTCTTAGGGAGCTTAAATATCGCCCCGTTCTTACTGTCGCTTCCGATGTTTATCGCCTATAGCTACTTATACGCCCAACAGCTGAGTCCCCGTTTCGTGTAAGAGGTTTCATATCTTTTAATATTTTATCTTGGTGTCAAAAGCTTCCTTTAATGTTAGACTTACTTTAGCGAGAAACAATATAGCTTGCTAAATGGAGGCTTTTATGCCGAATAAATTTGAATCGCCAGTCAATATTTTTGCTTTGGGGGGCCTCGGCGAGGTCGGGAAAAACACCTATTGCATCGAGAGTAATAAGAACCTTATTTTAATTGATGCCGGTGTCCGTTTTCCGGAAGCCAACTTGCCCGGGGTCGATTACGTCATCCCAGATTACACTTACTTAAAACTCAATCGCACCAAGATTAAAGCCCTTTTTATCACCCATGGTCATGAAGACCATATTGGAGGGATTCCTTTCTTGGTTAGGACAGTACATATTCCGGTTATATACGCTCCGCGGTTAGCGGCGGCTTTAATCCGTCACAAATTAGAAGACGCCAGAATTAAAGACGAAATCAAGATCGTTGAAATCGACGAAAATAGCGTCATTAAAATCCAAGATGAATTCGAAGTTGGTTTCTTTAGGGTTACCCACTCAATTCCTGATAGTTTCGGGATCTATGTGAAGACCCCAGAAGGCACGATTGTCGAAAGTGGGGACTTTAAGATTGACCTCACCCCGGTGGGTCCGGAATTCCAACTCAACAAATTAGCACAGCTCGGGCAAGAAGGTATCACGCTTCTGATGGCCGATAGCACGAACGCCGAAATTGAAGGCTATACGCCGAGCGAAACAGCGGTCCGGATGGGGGTCGAAGAAATCTTCGAAAAAGCCTTAGGAAGAATCATCGTCAGCACCTTCAGTAGCAACATCAACCGGATTCAACAGGTCGTCGAAGTCGCCGTTGAACATAAGCGGAAGATATGTATCGTCGGGAAAAGCATGGAAACTGTCGTTGGTATCGCTCGAAAATACGGTATTATCAAGATTCCGGATAGCTCTCTAATCAGCGATGACCAAGTTAAAAACTTTAAGTTAGGAGAAATCTGTATCCTCTGCACCGGAAGCCAAGGGGAAGAAATGGCAGCCTTAAGTAGAATTGCGAGAGGCGACCATAAAAACATCCGCATCATCCCGGGGGACACCATTGTCTTTAGTAGTAACCCGATTCCCGGAAACGGGGCGTTGATCGATAAACTGGTCAATAAACTCGTTAAATTAGGAGCGGACGTGAAACAAAACTCCATGTACTTCTCACTCCACTCCTCCGGCCACCCGTCACGGCAAGAATTACGACTCCTTTTAAGACTAGCCCATCCGAAATACTTTATGCCGATTCACGGGGAATACCGGATGCTCCGGCTTCACGGGGAAATCGCGGAGAGCCTCGGTTACCAAAAAGATCACATCTTTATCTGCGATAACGGGGATGTCTTAGAAATGTCCCACGAGACCGTCAAACAAAGTGGCCACGTGCCCGCTGACGATATTTATATCGATGGGAATGATTTAGATGGGTTAACCTCCAAAGTCATCCGTGACCGGGAAGAACTTAAGAACGAAGGCCTCGTCACCCTCATCATGCTCGTTGATTTAAAGGAAAAGAAATTAGTTAAAGAGCCGCACATCGTGACGGAAGGTTTTGCTGTTTCACCGGAAAGCCATGTCGTGAGGCATACCCAGATTCACGCGAGAGAAGCCGTCGAAGATCTCTTCCAAAAAGGGACCCCAAATATCGCCCAAATCAAGAGCGTCGTTGAAAAGGCCTTGACCGCTAGTGA
>UQOB01000015.1 GCA_900542595.1 uncultured Mollicutes bacterium
ACCCCCGCCATCACCGCTGCTAAGCTGATCGCTTCCCCTGGTTTAATGTTTTCTAATGCGAATTCGGTTAATTCTAAGCCTCCCATATCTCTTCACCTCCTATTCTTTTTTAGGAGGGAAAAAGGGAAATAGCCCTAGAGAGTCTTTAATTTTTCGTTAACTTCGTTGAGCCGGGCTTTATATTCTTCGCCCTTCTTCTTTTCCGTTTCGACTTTTTCTTTCGGAGCTTTACTTAAGAAGGAAGGATTACTGAGCATTTTCTCACTTCTAAGAACTTCTTTTTCTAAGCTCTCTTTTTCCTTTAAGAGCTTAGCTTTAAGTTCTTCTTTATCGATATCTTCTTCGACGTTAAGGAAATAACCATCGTTATAGCCAAAGTTCTTAAAGCTGACTTCCTTAATTACTTCGATATTTAACGCGAAGGTAAAGCGTTTTAAGGCCGTGATAAAACCTTTATAGGGTTCTTTCGGCCCGATGGTGATCTTCACTTTCGCATTCGGAGAAAGCCCTCGTTCACTCTTATAATTTCGGACGTCTTTAATCATCTTGAAGAGAAGATCAAATTTCTTGCTCGACGTTAAAGAAAGGAAGGCTTTATCGTAAGTTGGGTAAGCTTCTTCCATGATGCTCGGCTTGCTATTAGGAAGGGAGCAATACATCTCTTCCGTCACAAATGGAGCGTACGGATAAATCATCAAAATGATGTCCTTATTGACCTTATAGAGGACGTTTTTGATGACTTCTTTTTCTTCTTCCGTCCCGTTTTGAAGGGCGATCTTGCTTTCTTCGAGGTAAGAAGAACAGAAATCATCATAGACGAAGTTATAGAGGATGTTACTGGCTTGCCCGAATTGATATTTATCCATCTTTTCGGTGACTTTTTTAATCGTCCGCATCAGTTTATCCATGATGGCTTTTTCCGGGACGGCGAGTTTCTTTTTATCGATAGTCGAGGGTTTAAAGTTATCCCCTAACACCATTTCAACGTACCGAGTGCTGTTCCAAATCTTGTTCAGATAAGCTTCGGCGGCTTGAACCTTTTCTTCGTTATAACGCATGTCGAGCCCGGGAGTGCTATTGGTGGTGATAAAGTACCGCATCGCGTCCGCGCCGTATTTAGCGATGACGTCCATCGGGTCAACACCATTACCTAAACTCTTACTCATCTTTCTCCCTTGTTCATCGCGGATTAAACCGTGGATTAAAACTTCTTTAAAAGGCACTTGGTGAGTAAAGTGGAGGGATTGGAAAACCATCCGGCTCACCCAGAAAAAGATGATGTCGTAACCGGTCACCAATAAAGTGGTCGGGAAATAACGTTTAAAGAGCGGATTAGAGGTGTCCGGCCAACCTAAAGTCGCGAAAGGCCAAAGGGCACTACTGAACCAAGTATCCAAAACATCCTCATCCTGATAATATAAGTTCATATCGGGCTTTTCTTCGGAAACTAGTATTTCATTAGTATCTTTTCGGTAGTAAACTGGTATTCTATGACCCCACCAAAGTTGTCGGGAAATGCACCAATCGTCGATGTTCTTCATCCAGCGGACTAAGACTTTACTGAACCTGGTCGGAATGAACTTTATCGCGTCCTTCCCTTCTTGGGTTTCCAAAACCTTATCAGCTAAAGGTTTCATCTTCACGAACCACTGCTTACTGAGCATCGGTTCGACGACGCTTCCACTCCGTTCACTGTGACCAACGCTATGGACGATCTTTTCAATCTTTTGAAGGTGCCCACTCTTCTTAATTTCTTCCACTAAGAGTTTCCGGCATTCATATCTGTCGAGGCCTTCGTATTTCCCAGCTGCACTGGTCATCCTCGCTCTTTTATCGAGAACTTTAATGAACGGGAAACCGTATTTCTTCGCTAAATTAAAGTCATTCGGGTCATGAGCCGGCGTACATTTCATCGCTCCGGTGCCGAAAGAAATATCTACGTAACGATCAAACATGATCGGGAGTTTTTCCCCGTTAGCGGGATTGATTGCACACTTCCCCTTCAAGTGAGTGTATCGCGGATCCTTGGGGTTACAGAACACCGCGGTATCCCCGAACATCGTTTCAGGACGCGTGGTCGCGACGACGATCTTTTCATTGCTATCGACCACATCATAATAGAAATAGTAGAATTCCCCTTCATCATCTTGGTGGACGACTTCGATGTTACTTAAAGCGGTTTCTAATTCCGGGTCCCAGTTGATAATCTTTTCCCCTTGATAGATGAGGCCTTCTTTGTAAAGGGTGACAAAGACCTTTTTTACGGCATTATCAAGCCCCTCATCCAGGGTGAATCTTTCTTTACTATAAGTTAAAGACAAACCTAAAGCCGCCCATTGTTTATGGATGGTTTCGGCGTATTTATCTTTCCACTCCCAGGCTTTTTTAAGGAAGGCTTCCCGTCCTAAATCGTAACGGCTAAGCCCTTCTTTCCTTAGTTGTTCTTCGACCTTGGCTTGGGTGGCAATTCCCGCGTGATCGCAGCCAGGAACCCAGAGGACATCGAAACCTTTCATCCGTTTGTAACGGCTGATGATATCCATGGGGACCGTATCCATGACGTGACCTAAGTGCAGTTTCCCGGTGACATTGGGGGGAGGAATCACCATGCTAAAGACCGGTTTACTTTCATCTTTCCCATTTTCAAAGTACCCGTTAGTTTTCCAGTTTTCGTATTTCCCCTGTTCAACGATTTGGGGATCATAATGTTTATCGAGCATAGCTTCCCTCCAAAATAAAAAGCCTCACTCCTGGGACGGACAATCCGCGGTACCACCCAGGTTCCCGAAGGCTCTCTTTCTTTCTTGTAACGCGAGACGCGGCGATTTATTTCGAGCGACTTGAACTTATTCCCGGCGGGTCTTCCACTCTCACCCTTCGCTTTCCGGTATTGAGGTTCTCCCTCTCGACGCAAGAATATTTTAAGAAAGAATCAGAGGATTTTAAAGGAAAATTAAGCCTTTTTATTAAGCATATGGCTTAGCTGACGAAAAGCTACTTCTTAATTTAAAGCGGATTTTACTATAAGAACCAATAAAACTTAGTTTTCTCTTATTAAAGTCTAAAGATGGTCATAGGTAAGACCGTGGAGGTTGATAAAGAGCGTTCTTTCAATCGGGATTCCTAATAACGAAGTAAAGTAGACATTTAAATCCCCTTTATCGTAGTACCCATTTTCATCAAACGGCAGATCAGCTGATAATTCGACCTCTTTTACTTTTTAACACAAATTAGTGATAAAAATTATTAAATTAATAGCTTCTTTTAATCCGTGAACACAAAACATTTTCTTCCTAATGAAGCATCAAATCTATTTAAAGGAAGATTTAATTATTATAAACCGAGAGACAAATATCTTTTTCTCTTTCGGTATTTCCGGCGTGATGCGCAAAAAGGATATCATCCTCTTTCTTGTAACGGCTATCGAAAAGAACTTCATCTTTCTTCGAAATAGCGAGGTAATTACCAAAGCTAAAGCGATCGATCGGATTCATCTCTCCATCCCCGAAGAAATTAATCTTTAAGGCCTCATCCATCTTTAAAAGGACGAAATATGGGAAATAGTGACGGAAACTTTCTTCAAATTCTTGTTCTTTCCCCTTTTTAACGAAGAAAGAAGCGGTTCTCCCTTCAATCGCGAACGGTTTTTCTAAACAATCGACTAAACCCGGAATCTTCACGATATCCCGGTAAAGAACATCGATTAAGCCGTGATCGGCGAAAGAGAAGACGAGGATATCCGGGTGTTTTTTAACGAATTTCTTTAAGTATTTAACGATTTCCTTTAAGACTTTATGGACGTCTTTTCCTTTTACCCCACTCCCGTGGATTAAATTATCGGGCGAAACATGGTAACTATATAAGAACTGGTGTTTAGGGTCTTTAAAATAGTCATCGGCTTTTAAAAACACTTCTTCAATCGATTTGGCTCCATTAACTTTATCGACCGGGTAAGAAAACTGGGTAGATGCTTCTACTCCAACCCTCTTTAAGAGTTCATCGATGTTGGTTTTAGTGGTCTTTTCTGTGATGGAAGGGTGATCAATCTTTTCCCCTGTAAAGGCGTTCTTCCCCGGGAAGACATCGATTAAAGGTCCAGTTTCATCTAAATACTGGGTCCAGCCTAAGTATCCAGTTTCAATCGGGCTTTTTCCGGTTAAAAAAGCGGTCGTAGCCGCGACTGTCGTCGGAGGGTTAGTCGATTGAATCGTTATATATTTGTGTTTCAAAATATATTTGGTGATTCTTTTATGGCAGTTCAGGATATATTCCCCCATCCCGTCAAAGAGGAAACACGCGATTCTTTTTTTGTTACTTCTTTTTAAAAGCTCATCCACTTCTTTAATGGACGGGTGAAACGTTTCCGCTTGAAAGTATTTCAAGAGGGAATTGGTAAAGTTATAGAGGGAGTTTTGATTATCGATAAGTAAGGTCATCTCTTTTTTCATAGCCGAGTATTATAAACAACTTCTTTTAAGCTTTAAAGGCAAGAGCGACAAATTTTCGAATCTCTTCCATCGGGGTCTTGTTCCCTTTAAATAGATAAGGAATCGCTTTCCCTTCCATCATTTTCTTTCTTAAGGCGATTTGGCTTTGGTTCGCTTGATCGGCTTTCGTAAAAACGATGAATAAGGGCAAGTTCTTCTCTATTAAATAGGTATAGAGCTCTTCATCGTCTTTTGTGAAACCATGCCGAGCATCAATTAAAAGGAAACAGGCTTTTAAAGGCGCTTGTTCAAAATAGGGTTCCATCATCTCGCTAAAAGCGACATCTCTTTTATTACCGTACGCGGTATAGCCGTACCCCGGAGTATCGACGAGATAGAACTTGTTATCAATTAAAAAGTAATTTAAAAGCTGGGTTTTTCCCGCTTTCTTACTGGGAAAGGCAATCTTCTGCCCGACTAAAGAATTGATAAAGCTACTCTTCCCGACGTTGCTCCTCCCTAAGAAACAAACTTCCGGTAAAGGAGTGTTCGGCCGGTCGCTCGATGTCTGGGCGCTTTTAATGAATTTAACGCTGCGGAAATTGATCATAACCGGATATTAGCACAAAAAAGGACAAAAGAAAAAAGGAACGGTTTCCCGTTCCTCTATTTTAGTGAAGCAAGGCGACTTTTAAGGCATCATCGACCGTCTTCATATAGACAATGTTGAGGTCACGTTTGACTTCTTTGGGGAGTTCGGTGACATCTTTCTTGTTCATATCGGGGACGATAATGGTCTTGATACCGCTTCTTAAGGCCGCTAGAGATTTCTCTCTTAAACCTCCGATTGGAAGCGCGTTACCTCTTAAAGTAACTTCCCCGGTCATCGCGACATTGTTATCGACGGGTTTCTTGGTGAGGCTACTGACGATAGCGGTCGTGATAGCCCCACCGGCGCTCGGACCATCTTTGGGGACCGCTCCTTCCGGAACGTGAATGTGGACATCGTTCTTCTCGAAGATGGTCGGGTCAATACCATACTTCTCCGCGTTCGCTCTAACGTAGTCGAGCGCGATCGTGCAGCTTTCTTTCATGACGTCACCGAGTTTCCCCGTCAGGACGAGTCCGCCCTTCCCTTGGAAATAGGTGACTTCAATCGGAAGGATGTCGCCCCCGAATTCGGTATAAGCGAGTCCGGTAACGACCCCGATCTGCGGTTCTTTTTCTTTCTTGGTATCTTCGAAGATTTCAATACCGAGATATTCTTTCACCCGTTTAGAAGTGATTCTAATCGGTTTCTTTTCACTTGGGTGACGGAGGATTTCCACTACCGCTTTCCGGCAGATACTCGCGATTAATCGTTCAAGTTCCCGGACACCGGCTTCTCGGGTATAGAATTCGATGATTTCTTTAATCCCGTCTTCGGTGAACACTATATCATCCGGATTAAGCCCATTGGCTTTTACTTGTTTTTCGACAAGGAAACCAGTGGCAATCTTGATTTTTTCGAGTTCGGTATAAGACGGAACTTCAATCAGTTCAAGCCTATCTCTTAAGGGAGCCGGAACATTTTCCAAGTAGTTGGCGGTCGCGATAAATAAGACGTGGCTCAAATCATATGGTTCTTCTAAGTAGTTATCGTTAAAGCTGACGTTCTGTTCGGGATCAAGGACTTCTAGTAAGGCGGAAGCGCAGTCCCCCCGATAATTCGCGGACCCGACTTTATCGATTTCGTCGAGAAGGAACACGGGGTTACGGACACCCGCTCGCGTCATCCCTTGGATAATTCTTCCGGGCATCGACCCGACGTAAGTCCTTCTATGACCTCTAATTTCGGCTTCATCGCTGATTCCACCTAAGCTGGCTTTATAGAATTTTCGGCCGAGGGCTCTCGCTATCGAACGGGCTAAGGACGTTTTCCCGCAGCCCGGCGGCCCATAGAAACAAAGGATCGGGGCTTTGAGGTTACCCGTCTTTTGTTTGACGGCTAAATATTCGATGATCCGTTTCTTAACTTTATCGAGACCGTAATGGTCTTCGTCTAAAATCTTTTGGACGTTATCTAAGCTATCGTTATCCTGCGTTTCTTGGTACCACGGGACATTAAGAATCGTATCGATATAGTTCATGATTAAAGAAGCTTCAAGCGAGGCTTCCGGCATCATTTGGAACCGATCGAGTTCTTTATTGACCCGCTTTTTAACGCTTTCGGGATAAGGGTTCTTTTCGAGTTTTTCTTTGATACTATCGATATCATTGAGGCTCGATTCTTTCCCTTCATTGAGCTCATCTTGAATGGCTTTCATCTTTTCCCGTAAGAAGTATTCTTTTTGGTTCCGTTCCGCTCTCTCTCTGACTTCTTGATTGATTTCGTCATCAAGTTTCGCTTTCGTCTGTTCATCCTTTAAAAGCTTTAAAAGATAAGAAAGACGTTCATTAAAGTCCGTTTCCTTTAAAAGGACGGCTTTATCTTTAAGGGGGAATGGAAGATAAGCCGCTAAGTTATCGACGATATCTTCATCGCGGAGCGCACCACCGCTTAATTGGGTAAACACGCTTCTCGGCACCATCCGGCTCGCCATCGGGATTTGGAAAAAGGTATCGAGGATTTCTTTCACCAAGTTATCTTGGGTGTAACGGTCCCCGTAAAGAGTGATTTGGTTTTCGTTTTCGGCGAAGAAAGTGCCATCTTCCTCCCGGAAATTCAAAAGTTTTACCCGGTAGGACCCAACGAGTCTGATCCTCGTTAAGCCATCCTTTTGGTTAAAACTCATAATCTTACATAAAGTCCCATCAAGATAAACATCGTCCGAGGTATGAATATCCTCTTGTTCGCTGTTCTTTTGACTGGTGACCAAAAGTAAGCCATTGTACTTTTTTTCAGCAAGTTCAACCGCTTTTTTAGAAAAGGGTCGACCCGCTTCAATATTTTCAGTGATATTAGGGAAAACAAGTAAACTCCGGGTCACAAGGACCGGTAAAGTAGTATTGTTTTGATTTTCATCCATAGAGTTTCCTCCCTTCCGTAGATGTATTATAAAGAAAACTTTAGCAGTGTCAATTGTTAACTGCTAAAGTCCTCCTTTCGTTAATTACTGTTTTATTAGGCGTTTTCTTTCAATAAGTAATCATGAACCTTCTTAGCGGTCACTTGCGATAACCATTCAGCTTTACTCTTATTCATGATGTCGAGAATTTCTTCTTTCTTCATGTTGTAGTGTTTGGCCATTTCTTCCGCTTCATGTTCGAGGTCACTATCGGTCGCGGTCAATCCTTCTTTAAGTTCTACCGCGTGTTCCACTAAGAATCGTTTAAAGTTCTTTTCCGCTCCGGCATGGAGTTCATTCTTGAGGTCATCTTCTTTAATGCCTCTAACTTCTAAATATTGTTCGAAGGTTAAACCTTGCCCTTCTAACCGTTTCTTTAAGTCTTCTTCTTGCCGAGCGACTTCGTTCTTCAAGACTTCTTCATCGATATGGAAGGTCGCGCTTTCGACAATCTTATCGATTAAGGAAGTGTAATAAGCGTTATCGATTTCTCTCGTCTTATTTTCTAAGAGGGTCTTCTTTTGGTGTTCTTTAAGGCTATTTTCATCAGTGACACCTTCGATTCCTAAATCTTTAATCGTTTCTTCCGTTAAAGCCGGAATTTCTTTTTCCTTCACTTCGTGGAGAGTGATATGGAATTTGGCTTTCTTACCGGCGAGTTCTTTGACGTATTGGGTGGGGAAGGTGATATCGATATCTTTATCTTCTCCCGCTTTAACGCCCACTAATTGTTCTTCAAAACCCGGGATGAAGCTATGGGAACCGAGGACTAAGTCATAGTTCTTGGCTTCTCCGCCTTCGAAGGCTTCTAAAGTGCCATCATCTTTATAGAGATAGCCTTTAAAATCGATGGTGATGGTGTCGCCATTTTTGCTTTCCCGTTCGACGACCTTTAAATCAGCGTTATTTTCGAGTAAGCGTTTGATCGATTCATTGACGTCTTCATCGGTGACTTTCGCGGCTTCTCTCTTGAGGCCTAAAGCTTTATAGTCCTTGATGTCCGCGGTCGGCATATCGATAAAGGTGAGGACCAGTTGGAGGTCGGTGTCACTTAATTTCGTGACGCTGACACTCGGATTATATAAAGGATGGATATCCTTTTCTTCTTTTAAGATATCGACGATGACTTCCGGAATGATAGTGTTTAAAGCTTCATTGAAGATTCTTTCCGGATTTAAATGTTCTAAGAGTAAGTTCTTGGGGGCTTTTCCCGCTCTAAAACCGGGGACTTCCACATTCTTACTTAATTTACTGATAGCTTTGTCTTGGGCTTTCTTCCAAGCAACTGTATCGACATCAACCGTCACTTCGTGACGCGTGTCATTCACTTTCTTAACTTCGTGTTTCATGAATAAACCTCTTTCAAAGTATAAATATAGACTAAGTTTTTAAATAAACCAAAAGAAAACGCTCAAAAAGTAAATTTTAAGGCTATTTTCTTATTCAAAAGTGCTTTCGATGATGGAGGGAATATCTTGGAGGAAATATTTTTGTTTAGGGCTCGTTGGTCTTACAAAGACCTTTTTATATTCCTTAAACTTATAATCCCGGACTAGCATGTAAGCTAAGGCGAAGAAAAAGTCATCATAGTTTTGATGGTTAATCACCTCGCACGGAAAATAAGCATATATATAGAAATAGGTATAGTTTTTCGCGAGATTAGCGAGCGTAACATCTTTCGTTTTCCCCAGCATCACTTTTTCCGAATACACCGGGTAAGGGGAAGTAAAGAGCTTCTCTAAATCTTCAACCTTACAGTCATAGAGTTTTCCGAAAATCGATACTTTAATTGGTCCTTTTGCTCCGTAACTGAGTAAGAACTCCCAGATCACCCTTCTTTGATGGAAGGTTAAGGGTTCCGCTAGGACGTTCTTTAAGTCATCGACGATAAATTCGAAGGATTTCTCCGGCATCACCCCTAATTCATTGATGAAAGAATAATCATGGTTCTTAATCTTATCTTTGATTTCTTTTAACTTATCTAAAGAATCGAACTTCTGAAAAGTCTTTTCTTCTTTATCGATCAAGCGATCATAATACTTAAAAGCCTCTTCCACTTCTTGATTGACGTACGGTTTATTTTTAAAGTACTCTAAATCTTTCCTGGCTTCCGTATACATCTTTTGGACTAAAAGGAAAGAGATATCGCAATCTAAAATCCCGAGGGGATCATGGTCAAAGAGGAAATCTTTCCATTCGTCTTTTCTTTTTAAGAAACGTTTAGTATCACTATTACCTAAGAGTAAGAGTTCCTTAAAATGGTGCCATACCTGATATTTGTCGTCATTTTGATGAGTAAAGTACCTCTTTATCGCCGCGGTAACCCCACGCGGTTCCACGTCAAAGGTTGCTACTTCAATCGGGCAAAGACCGTCCCCCTTTTTATTCGGTAAATACTTGACCTGGTCTTGATATTCCAAAAGGATTTTATGGTCAGTTAAATAATTAATAGCCTCTTCACTTATTAAATAGGTATATATTTTATTGATACCGAGAGATATCAGGTACACGGCAGCGGCTTTCCCAATCTTTTTATCAAAAGCCGTCCAGTTCTTATATTTCTTTTTGCTTTCTTTAATCTTTAAAAGATTCTTAATTCCATCTTCAAAGAAATACTCTTCTTCTGTTCCATTTGTTAAAAGAAGAGTGGCTTTATTTGTTTCTAATTTATTAGCTAAATATTCAAATTCTTGGTCCATAGGGAAAATATAAGCCAATGAATGAAGAAAGTTAAGAGTTTAGCTCGGGTAACCTCCGACACTAGTCCAAGAAGTGCCTTCCCAGGTTACTCGCCTATAATCGAACTTGGCATAGTAATTGTCCCCAGAACTCCAAGCATTACCCGCATCATATTTTCTCGCTTTAAAATAATTTCCCGTTCGGATGACGTTATTCTCATTAGCTGTCCATTTCATATTGGTAGATAAAGCGGTAGATACTTTGTTCGACAAAATCTTTAAGAGATAATTGAAATAGTAAGTTCCGTTTTACAAACAATTAATAAACTAATATTGTCTTTCGGGTTTAACCTAAAATGATGTCGCCTTGAACTATTTTTATTCACTAGCAAACCCCAAAAAAATAAAAAATGTTCGATTTCTCGAACAAATATCGTTCATTTTGAGACCCTTGCTTGGTATCAAAATGTTATTTATAAGATGGCAATAAGCGAAAAAAACAATACAATTTTCGTTTCCTTTGAAAAAATGGTACAAATGATCGCAAAATGGAACAAGGTTTATCAGGCACCAAGCCTTTCTTTTATAGAAACCAATAAGTTTTCATCTTCTATTTTTGTTATAGCAAAAGCCTTTTTCCCTATATAATTTAGCGATGCTCCCAAATGATAAAGGATTTTCCTATCTACGATGACGAAGCGATCATGGAAGTTATCATCTAATATAATCTCTAGATTCCCATATTGTTCATTGAAAGCATCGATATCTCCTTGTGTAAGCTTAGCTTTCGAAGATATAAATAGTTGAACTATTACGCCTTCTGTTTTGACTTTGAGATAGTCAAGAGCCTTAATGTCAGCATATGGATCAATAAGTATGATTTCTTCTTTTGCTCTTGTAAAAATGTCTTTTATAAAACTCCTTGCGTCAAACCACTCCCCATCAAAAAATATTTTCTCGTTATCTATATGATTGTCTGTTTCTAGTTTAGAAACACGATTGTCAATACTATTGACTCGATGGACAAGTTCTATATAGTTATCATCAGTTATTAAAGTTCGATCTTTATTTAATGCATACCCTTTTAACAAATATTCTTTTAACACTGAATTGGCCCATCTTCTAAAAATAACACCATTACGTGATCTGACACGATATCCAACGGAAATAATTACATCAAGGTTATAAAACTCAATAGTTCTTGTTATGGTCCTAGACCCCTCTAAATGAACCTGTGCATTTTTTGCACATGTTGATTCTCTATCTAATTCGCCTTCCTTATAAATATTATTTATATGTTTGGTAATAACACTCCTATCCCTGTCAAAAAGAGTTGACATATCTTCCTTGGATAGCCAAACCGTATCCTCGTTAGGAGAAACATTAACATCAAGAATTAGATTATCTTGCTCAAATTTAACTACTTCATATTTTTCGTTCATAGATTATTTTCCCTCTTCTATGTGTTTTCTTAATACTATTTCTCCATCGATGTAATCGTCTGTTAGTTCAAAACCACATCTTTGATAAAAATGGATGGCTTTTTTGTTAGCAACATCACAACTGGTGTAAATTGTGTCTGATTCACCAAAAGGAAAAGTCTTACACCATTTAATCATCGCTTCTAATAATTCTTTTCCAAATCCTTTGTTTTGATAATCCATACCAATCATAAGCCTCCAAAGGCAATAGGAATTGCGCATCCATTTCTTTTCTCCTTCGGCACCTGTAGTGCCAAAAGCAATCGAAGCGAATCCAACAGGATGATTTTCCTTATAGGCTACAAAGCACTCTGTTTTCGTTCCATGTCTTTCAGCGGCATATGCTTCCGCAAATGAGATAGCATTATCTGCGACAAGGTCGCGCTGATATGGGGCTACTTTTAAAGAAAGAGCGTCTTCTAATTCGTTAAAACCAACTACCTTAATTAATAAGTTATCTGTTTTAAAGCAATACGAAGTTTCAACTACAGGAATGATTGGTTCAATTTCTTCTCCTTCAAATTCATCACCAAAGCGAGATAAAAGAATCATTAATTTGTCATAACTCATTTCTGCAGAATCGTTCTCTAGGCGAGAGATCATTCCTTTACCTGAATAGCCTAAAATATTAGCCATTTCAGTTTGACTAAGATTTCGTTTTAAACGTATGGATTTAAGTTTGTTTCCTAGTTTTCTAGACATGGTTTAATATTAGTAAACTTTTGTGAAAACAGCAATGTATATAACAAAAACAGTCCTGAATGTATCAGAACTGTAGTTTACATCTGGCGCGCCCGAAGCGACTCGAACGCCTGACCCACAGCTTAGAAGGCTGTTGCTCTATCCAGCTGAGCTACGGGCGCACCCGGAAACATAATATAAAGCTAAATGCTTTAAAGAACAAGTTTTTCTTCACGTTGTTTTTCAACTGCTTCTTTTACTTTTTCTGCCACATCACGGGGTAAAAACTGAGAAAGTTCCTCAATGCTGGCTTTCCTGAGGCTTTCTAAGGTCGGGTAATGCTTTTTAATCGCTTCTTGCCGTTTACTCCCTAAACCCTTGATATCGCTTAAAAGGCCTTTCGTCATCCGTTTATTTCTAAGCGATCGGTGGAAGGTAATGGCAAACCTATGGACTTCATCCTGCATCCTCACTAAGAAGAGATATAAAGGACTACCCTTCTTTAAGGGATAAGTTTGATCTTTTAAATCGATGATCCCTTCCGTCTGGTGTTTATCGTTTTTAAAGAGCCCAAAGAGATTGATCTTAATATTCAGTTTACTGAGGCTATTATTAGCCGCTTCAATAGCGGTCTTGCCGCCATCGATCAAAATCAAATCCGGTAAACTCTTCTTTTCATCGATTAAGCGTTTATATCGCCTATAAACGACTTCTTCCATCGAATGGAAATCGTCACCGCTGACATCTTTAGCGAGGTGGAATTTTCGGTATTCTTTCTTTAAGGGTTCTCCGTTTAAAAAGACGGTTACTACCCCGACCGCGTCGCTCCCTTGAAGGTGCGAGTTATCGAATAACTCAATTCTATATGGAGTGTCGATATGAAGCAGTTCCCCAAGTTCTTTTAATATCTTTTCGTTATCGCTTGAAAGCTTACTGGTTAAGAAATGTTCATCTAAGGCTTGAGCGGCATTAATTAACGCCATCTCAATCTGTTTTAAGAACCGTCCTTCTTTGGGATTAATGACAGTAACATCGGGATAAATCTCTTCCATCTCTTCTTTTAAGGATGGAATGTTAGTAATAACTTCTTTCGGTTTTTCATGGGTTTGGTAGTACTGCATAATCTGTTGAATACAGTCTTCCACTCCGTTTAAGAACTCTTGAAAAACATAAGCGTGTTTCCCGAGTAATCTTCCATTTCTGTAGGTTAAAAAAGCTACCGCGAAATACCCATCTCTTGCCGCATAACTAATCACATCTCGACTCGTCTTATCGGTCGTGATTTCGACCATCTGTTTACTGGTCACATTCTCAATCGCTATTATTTCTTTCTTTATCTCTTCCGCTTCTTCAAATTTTAGCTCATCGCTATATTTTTTCATTCTTTGGGTGAGTTCGCGTTTTAAGTCTTGGGTATTCCCTTCTAAGAAAGATCTAATCTTATGATTCAGCTCCTCTTGTTCTTCGGGTGTAACTTCCTTTATGCAAGGAGCTAAACATTGCCCTAAATGGTAATAGAGGCAGGCTTTTTTCGGGATCGTTCGGCATTTCCTGGTCGGATAAACCTTGTTTAAAAAGTCGATCATCATGTGAGCGTCCCTACTGCTCGGAAAAGGCCCAAAATAGAAGTAATCCTTTTTATCTGCCCGTCTCGCAATAGTTAAGTAGCCATCTTTCTTTTTAAGAGCGATATAAGGGTAATGGCTATCATCCTTCATCACCGTGTTGTACCGCGGGTAATAGGTCTGGATGAGGTTCATTTCGAGGATAAAAGCTTCTTTATCGCTTCGCACGATAATGAAATCAAAATCATGGACGTGACTCACCATCGCGCCCACCTTTCCTTCATGCTGTCTTAAAAAGTACTGACTAACCCGATTTTTTAAGTTCTTAGCTTTCCCGATGTAGATAATCTTGTTATCGATATCTTTCATCAAATAGACCCCACTACTAGTGGGTAATAAGGCGATTTTACTTTTAAGAAGGGGCGATAAATTCATTTTAAGAGACAGATGGTCGCCCCACCCCCTCCTTCATGTTCATCCGCGAGATTATAGCTTTTGATGTATTCTTTATGTTCGTCGAGGTATTGTTTGGTCATGTTTCTAAGGATGCCACTTCCAAAGCCGTGGATGATTCTAATTCTCTTTAAGCCACTGACCAGGACATTATTAAAGTATCTATCTAAAGCCTGATAGGCTTCATCATAACGCATCCCAACGAGGTTAATTTCTAAAGGCACTGTTGCCCGCCTAATCTTTTGGTCGAGGTCCTTCTTTTCTTTCTTAAACGATACCGGTTTTTCCGGTTTCTTCTTCAGTCTTAAAAGATTCTTATTAACGGTAAAAGATAAGCCTTCTTCCGTCACAAAGGTGACTTTATCTCCTTTAATATTAGTGACTTCCCCTTCCACGAAGAAAGAGGGGCAAGAAACATAGCTCTTAAGGGTTATATCTTGGTTATCAGTAAGCTTTTCTTCCTCTTGTTCTTCATCCTTTAAGGTTTCTTCCATCGCTTTTTTCGTTTTAATGATGTTAGGAAGGGAAGATGAAGAACCTTTTAAGAGGGAAGATAAGCTTTCTTCATATTCTTCTAAGATCTTTTCTTTTTCTCTCTTTAAGTCTTTCTTAAAGTATTCTTCTTTCTCTAAAAGCTTTTGGTTCTTTATCTTAAATAAGCGTTCTTGTTCTTTGAGCGCTTCTTCTTTCTTTTGAGCGTCCTTTATTAAGTTATCTAACGCGAGTTCCCTCGCTTGTAACTTCTGTAAAGCGGAAGAAAGGGACATATTCTTCATCCCTTTAAAATAGTTCTCAGCGTCAGACATTACGTCTTCTCGGAGCCCCATCTTCCGCGCTAAAAGCAGACCATAACTTTCACCGGGTAAACCGGGTTTTAAGATATATAGCGGTTTCCCTTCTTTTTCGCTGAAGAGTAAGGCGGCATTCTCCGCTCCCTTTAAATGAAGGACGAAACTTTTCAGTTCTTCAAAGTGACTACTGATCAAAGCGAAACAATGCTTCTTAAGTAGACTATTGATGACCGCTTTACTGATCGCGACCCCTTCTTCGACGGAGGTGCCACTTCCGATTTCATCGACCAAAATTAAGTCGTTCCCAATCGTCTTTTCTAAAATCCGTTTTAAAGCGGCTAAATGAGCTTGGAAGGTTGAAAGGTTATCGCTTAGGCTCTGGTTATCCCCGATATCGAAATAAAGGGCGTGGAACTTAAAGAAGAGAGAGCCTTCGTTGACGGTGACGGGGAAACAAGAGACCGCCATAAGAAAGAGGAGACCGACCGTTTTAAGAGCGACTGTTTTTCCTCCAGCGTTCGCCCCGCTGATTAAAAGTAATCTAATATCTTGGCTCAGTAAGAAATCATTAGGAACAACCTTATTTTGATCAAGTAACGGATGCCTCGCTCCCTTAAGATTTAACAAGGGAACATCGCTAAACATCGGGATCGTCGCCTTATATTCTTTCGAGAATAAGTATTTAGCTTTTAAGACATCGAAATAGATTAAGAGTTCATGGTTCACTAAGAGTTCGCTTAAGTGATTAGTCACTTCTTTATTCAACTCTACGACGATTCTTAAGATTTCTTGTTCTTGGTTCGCTCTATTCTCTTTTAGAGTGTTTTCGTTTTCTAATAGCTTATAAGGAGTGATGAAATAGGTGCTCCCGGTTTGGCTAACTTCTTCAATGATACCAGGGACTTTATGTTTATAAGCGTTCTTAACTTGGAGACAATAATGGCCATTTTTAATGACGATTTCCCCGCTTTGGAGGTACATCTCGTATTTTCTTTGTTCCGTTAAAGCTAAGGATTTAAAGAGATTGAGCAGTTTCTTTTCTTCGTTCTTAAGTTGCCTTAGTAATGGCGAGGCATCAGGATAAAGTTCTTCTTCGTTCTTAATCGTTCTTTTTAAGTTTTCTCTTAAAGAGGTAAAAGAGGTCATTCCTTCCACCTTTTCTTTTAAGGCTGGTAAGACGTCTTTAAAGACTTCTTTGACACCTTCCACGAGTTCTAGCTCTCGTTCAATCATTAAAAGACCCTTCAGGTAAAGGATTTCCCCTTTACTGAGCTTTAAGAAAGTATCTTCCGTCGTTAAAGGAGTAAAAAAGTCCGCATCTAAGCCAAGTTCTTCCGCTTTAAAGAAAGCATCTAAGACATTTAATTCTTCTTGTAATGCTTCCTTACTTTCAAAAGGCACCGTCATTAAGATCTGTTCTTTGGCATCGCTACTTTTCGCGTACGAGGCGATAATTTGTTTTATTTGTAAATAACCTAAATCTTCCACGTCCGGATTATACCACGGATTGCCGCCTCATATGTTATGATTACCACATGGAAAAAAGCACCTTTTCTTTACCGGTCGATGCAAAACTTAAAACCCAGATTATTAGTGACTACACTCCCTTTTTAATTGACCCAACCAATAACTATATTGAAGCTCAGATCAAAGTCCCGAAAGACGTCGTTATCACCATCTATAAAGATAAAGCGGTCTTTCAAGGAAAACTCGCGAAAGAAACGTATCTCCATTACCTTCATGATTCATCTTCGCAAGTTAAACTCTTTGATGATGACTTTATAATCCCCAGTAAAGAAGAAACCGAAAGAAAACCGATAAAAAACCTCTATCCCCAAGTGGGGAACGATGAAGTTGGGTTCGGGGATTATTTCGGTCCTATCGTCGTAACTTCGTCCTATGTCACTAAAAACGATTTAGCTTATTTACATGACTTATGGGTCACCGATAGTAAGCTCTTGACGGATAACACCATCATTGAGATTGGACCGAAACTGAAAAAGAAGTTCCTTCATATCAATACGGTTGTTTCACCTCACAAATTTAATGAAGTGAAACAGAGTTACAACATGAATGAAATGAAAGCGGTCATGCATAATGAAGCTTATCGTTTAATCTTAGAAAAAGTTAACACCCCTAATCGATATCTTGATGAATTCTGTTCCCCGTCCCTTTATTACTCGTATTTAAGACGAAAGAAACAAGTAGTCATCGATGGAATAACCATGAGAACGAAGGGCGAAAGTTATTTCCCCAGCGTCGCTCTTTCTAGCGTTATCGCTCGGTATACGTTTTTGCTTGAGAAACAAAAGATGGACGAAAAATACCATTTCCATTTCCCTTTTGGAGCGGGCCCATCCGTCATCGAAGCCGGAAAAGAATTCATCCAAAGATACGGAAAAGAGGAGCTTAAAGAAGTCGCGAAACTTAACTTTAAGACCACTGAACAATTACTTTAATTTGTTTAAGATTTCATCGAAATATTTTGGTAACGGAGCGCTATAACTAACGAGCTCTTTTCCTTTCGGCGGAACAAAGCTTAAACGGTAAGCGTGTAAGAGTTGCCCGTTGTTATATAGAGAGCGATTATTTTCCCCGTACAGCGGATCCCCGACCACCGGGTGCCCAATATAATCCATATGGACCCTAATCTGATGGGTTCTGCCGGTTAAGAGTCTTAATGACACTAAGGTATAGTGAGTGAATCTCTTTTCGACGTGGAAATACGTTACGGCCGGTTTCCCGTCTTCCCTCACTTTAAACTTAATCGGGTTCTTCTCATCCCGACCGATTGGGAGATTTATCTCCCCATCGTTTTCATTGATGACCCCGGTCACTAAGGCTAAGTATTCTCTCTTTACTTCATGGTCTTTAATGAGGTTTTGAAAGTACTGTTCACTTTCTAAATTTTTGGTAACTAAGAGTAAGCCCGAAGTATCTTTATCGATCCGGTGAACAATTCCCGGACGTAGATTATTTTCGTCATTCTTAAAGTTATGGAGTTTTTTTAAAAGACCATTGACCAAAGTCCCTTCTGTATGGCCGTGCCCCGGATGAACGACGATACCCTGCGGCTTATTGATGACGAGATAATCATCGTTTTCAAATACGATATCAAAGGGGACTTCTTCCTCTTTGAGTACTAGTGGTTTTTCAGTATATTTTTGGTATGTTACCTTTTCGGCAAGACTTAAGATGTAGTGCGCTTTTACTGGCTTACCGTTCACCTTAACTTTCCCTTCTTTAAATAGAGTAGATACTCTACTCCTAGACGGAGCCACTCCCATCTTAAAAAGAACGATATCGAGCCGTTGATTAGCTTCATTTTCTGTGACGATAAAACTCTCTTCCACGGCCCTACTTCCCTTCTTGTTTATGTTCTTTAAAGAGACTGATTAAGAGATAAATTACAGCGAGAACTAAACCAATGGTCAAACAGGCATCCGCGATATTGAAGACCGCGAAAGGTTGACTGTTCGGTCCAAAGATATAGAACTCAAAGAAGTCGACGACCCCAGAAAACCCAACGATTTCTTTAAAATAAAAGGCTCGGTCAATTAAGTTTCCTAGCGCTCCACTCCAGCAAAGACTAAAGACGAGATTAAGAAGAACACTCTTCTTATCTAAATGCTTGTACCAGAAATAAGGAATGATGATGACCGCTAAGATTGAGATGATGATAAAGATGATTCTAAAAGCGAGATTCCCATCCCCCAAGCCAAAGGCCATCCCTTCGTTAAAGACAAGGTGAATATTAAAGAAACCGCCAATAACGGAAACGGTTCCTCCGTGGACCAATCCATCCGGGCCTTTCGTCCCCACGAGATTAACCACCAGCCATTTACTGGCGATATCTAAAATAAACAGCAAGATTGCGAGCCAAAAGAGGCTCTTAAAGAAGAAAGGCCAGGACCATTTGTAGCTGGGGAGTTTAAGCTTTTCTTTAAGGCTAAGCTCTTTTTGAGTATCCTCATGACTATTCTTGATCATCTTCTTCCTCAAGCGCTTTAGCGCATCTTTCGCAGACTTTTCCGTAAGGAGTATCGACCATTTTCTCTTTCGGGAGCCGGCACCGGGGGCAGATTTCGTAAGTCGACTTACTTACATCGACATTTTCCTCCCCAGTCTTAAGCTCAATTTCTCCGACCGAAAGAGCTCTTTCGAGTTCTTCTTTACCTAAGCAGCTAAGGAGCTTAACGTCATCTTCGTTTAAGGTAAGGACGACTTTCGCTTCGGTGTTTCTTCCGATGACTCCATTATTTCTCGCATCTTCTAAGTTTCTTAAGACTAAGTCTCTGATCTTTAAGAATCTCGCGTAGTCATCTTTAGTTTCTTGGTAATATGAGCTGGTTAAAGGTTCATATTTTTCAAGGAATAAAGAAGCTTTATCTTTAAAGGCTGTTTGATAGACTTCTTCCATCGTGAAAGACAGGATGGGGGCGAATAATCTATTTAAAGTTTTTAATAAAACTCTGTAGGTTTGGTTGACGCTCTTTCTTCTTAAAGATGTGACGGGTTCACAGTAGAGGATATCTTTCGTCACATCGAGGTAGAAGGACGATAAAGTCACCATGTAATTAGCCAGTAAGTTATGAGCGGACGGGAAGGCGAAATCGTCATAGCTCTTTAAGACATCTTTTTCGAGTTTCTCTAAAGAACCCACTACCCATTTATCTAAGGGGTAATAGTCGACGACTTCACTTGTTTTTTCGTAATTTAAAAGTAAGAAACGGAAAGTGTTTCTAATCTTCCTATATTCATCGCTGATAGACGAGATAATCTTTTCACTAATTCGACAATCCGCTTGATAGTTGACGGAACTGACGTAGAGACGCAAAAGGTCCGCTCCAAACTCATTAGCGACCTTACTAGGATCAATCCCGTTTCCCTTACTCTTACTCATCTTCGACCAGTTTTCATCCATCACCCAGCCGTGGGTAACGCATTGTTTAAAGCTGGCTTCCCCGGTCACCGCGACACTTAAAATTAACGAAGCATTAAACCACCCCCGGTATTGATCGTTACCTTCTAAATAACAATCCGCCGGATACTTTAAGCCGCGTTCTTTAATGACCCCGTTCCAGGAAGAACCGCTATCGAACCAGACATCCATGATGTCTTTTTCTTTGGTGAACTTGTTGTTGGGGCTCTTACTGTTTTTATAGCCTTCCGGTAAGAAGTAAGAAGCATCATGGGTAAACCACGCTCCACTTCCTTCTTTCCTAAAGATTTCACTGATTTTATCGAAGACTTCCTCTTCGATGATCGGGCTCCCATCTTCGTTATAGATGATGGGAAGCGGCACCCCCCAGCTCCGTTGCCGGGAGATACACCAGTCGGTCCGGTCTTTAATCATGTTTTTCATCTTTTCTTCGCCCCAAGCCGGTACCCATTTGATCTTGCTTACGGCGTCTAAGAGCTTATCTTTAATCGGGTTAATCGAACAGAACCATTGAGGGGTCGCTCGAAAGATGACCGGAAGATGGGTCCGCCAGTCATGGGGGTAACTATGGACGATATCGATTTCTTTTAAAAGCCTGCCTTTTTCTTCCAGTTCCTTAATGACGATATCATTAGTGTCTTCATAGAACTTCCCATCGATCAAGGAATCATCTTTAAAATGGACGATACCTTTTTCATCGACCGGGCAGAAGGGCTTTAAGCCGTACTTCATCCCAGCGTTAAAGTCATCGACCCCGTGGTCGGGCGCGGTATGAACACATCCGGTACCCGTGTCCTTAGTGACATAATTATTGATGATCACTAAGCTTTCTCTATTTTCATATAAAGGATGCGTTAAAACACTATATTCAAGTTCTTGCCCTTTATAGGTTTTAAGAAGTTCCACTTCTTTTAAGCCTAAGGTTTCTTTTAAAGTGTCTTTAAGTTCTTCTAAGAACACCATCTTCCCCTTATCCGTTTTAAATAAACCATAAGTGAAAGACGGGTTAAGGGTGACCGCTAAGTCAGCCGGGATGGTCCACGGGGTTGTCGTCCAGATGACGATCCCCGCCTCCTTTAATTCCGGATATTTACTCTTTTTAAAGGGGAAATAGACGTAGAGGGTTTTCGCAGTGACATCTTTATATTCGACTTCCGCTTCCGCGAGAGCGCTCTCACTGCTCGGACTCCAATAAACCGGTTTCACCCCTTTATAGATGATGCCTTTTAAGGCTAAGGTTTTAAAAACATCGATTTGCCGAGCTTCATATTCTTTTTGCAGGGTCATATAAGGATGAAGATAATCCCCGTACGCTCCTAAACGTTTGATTTGTTCTTTTTGATGGGCTACTTGTTTTAAAGCGTACTTTTCGCATTCTTCCCTGAAGACTTGGGGGCTGACTTTCTTTCGGTCGACCACCGTTTTATTAACTTGCACTTCAATTGGAAGACCATGGGTGTCCCAGCCAAAGATAAAAGGCACGTGTTCACCCTTTAATAAGTGATGCCGAACGGCAAAATCTTTTAAAAGGCGATTAAGCATATGACCGCAGTGGATGTCCCCGTTCGCGTACGGCGGCCCATCATGAAGGAGATATTCTTCGCAGCCCTGCCTATCTTTTTCTAAGGTCTCATAAAGCTTGATATCTTCCCAATATTTAACGAGTTTCGGTTCCTTATCTTTGAGGTTCGCTCGCATGTCAAAGGTGGTTTTACCCATCCTTAAGGTTTCTTTTAAATTCTTCATCTTTTTCCCCCAAAATAAAACGCCCACTCTAAGGGCGCTTCCGCGCGGTCCCACCTTAGTTCGGTTTTTGCCGCTCTTGAATCCTTAACGCGGAAGGACGATCTTCCTACTAGTATTTCAGAAGATAGGCTCAGTAGTGATAACCTTTCACTGCCCCGTTCTCATCCAGGGGGCTCGCTGTTGTTTGTTACTAGGCGTTGTCTACGTCAATGCCACCCATAGTATAAAAGAATTGTTTTTTCTTATAAAGAAAAATACGTTTTCTCTTAGTTTATAAATTCAATGCCAAATTTTCTTTGCAATAAAACCTCGACATTTTTAGTATGTCTTTGCCTTCTTTGCTCTTTCCAGAAATAGAAACTCTCTCTAATTTTATCGGCGATTATGATATCAATCATTGCGCACAAGACGCTACAAAAGCGTTCAAGCCTATCGAATGTCGATGCCTATTTTGATAAGTCATCCTAACCTCTTGTTCCTATATTTTTTCAATTCAGATAATTAAAAGAATAAGCAAACTTTTTTCTGAAGAAAGGGATATATTAATCATTCCATTGGGGCAAATAAAAAGGATGGTTCCCCATCCTTATTATCTTATTTGTTGTTGAAGGTACCTCTAAGGAAGTCCGGCAAGATATCTTGTGCGATATCTTCTTCTGGGGTTTTCTTATCGTCGTCGTTTTTAAGAATTTCCGCGAGTTGCTTTTGCTTAGTATCATCGACCCCGATTCCAAATTTATCTTTTTCTCTCGGAATCGAATAATCCGGCACATTGGTGAAGTCGAATTCTTCAGTGAAGTCACTGGCGATGACGCTGACGACGAGGCTATCTTCGAGGTTGGGATTTAAACTGACCCCGAACTTAATGTCGATCGCTCCACCGGCTTGTTCGTTGATGCGTCTCACGCATTCTTGGGCTTCGTAAAGAGTAACACCCTGGCCACAGGTGACCGCGCAGATGGCTCTCCGAGCTCCGCTGATGGAAGCTTC
>UQOB01000016.1 GCA_900542595.1 uncultured Mollicutes bacterium
CGTCGACTTTCTTAATGTGTTCATCGACGACCTTTTGTACTTCATCTTCCACCCGATCCTTATAGTCATCGCTCATCGAATCGTCTTTCTTTAAGGTGTCGAGGGTGTCGCGTCTGATATTTCTGATGGCAATCTTACATTCTTCCGCTAAAGATTTCGCTTGTTTGCTGATATCTTTTCTCACGTCTTCGGTGAGCGGCGGAACAATGATTCTAATGCAGTCAGCTTCCACTTGCGGATTGAGACCGAGATTAGCCGCTTGAATCGCAGCCGCGATGGTCTTTAAATCTTCCCGGCTATAGGGTTTGATTAAGATTTGCCGGGGTTCCGGGCAGGTGATGGAGCTTAAAAGCGAAATATCCATCTTGTCCCCATAATAATCGCAGCTGATGCCGCTTAAAACAGCGGGGTTAGCTCTCCCTGACCTCAGTTTCCCGAAAGCCGTGCCTAAGTTTTCGAGGCTCTTCTTCATCTTTTCCTGCGCTTCTTTAACTAATGCGTCCATATGACTACTCCTTCTTGATAACCGAACCGATCGGTTCACCATTTAGCACATTGAGCATACTCTCAAAGTTATCCATATTGAAGACATGAATCTTCACATCGCTATTTTTTAGCATAGCGACCGCGGTTAAGTCCATGACCTCTAAGTTCTTTTCCACCACTTCTTGGTAGGTAAGTTCTTTAATGAGAACGGCATCTTTATATTTATGCGGATCTTTATCATAGACCCCTTCGACGTCATTCTTACCCATCAAGATGGCTTCCGCTTTAATTTCGAGGGCTCTTAAGGTAGCGGTGCTATCGGTGGTGAAGAAGGGGTTCCCCGTCCCACCCGCGAAGATGACGACCGTCTTATTTTGCATGTAGCTCAAGGCTTTCCGTCTGATATAAGGTTCACAGACCTGCGGAACATTGATGCTCGACATGACTCTAGTCGGAAGACCTTTTTCTTCAATTGCGCTCTGCAAAGCTAAGGCGTTGATGATGGTTCCGAGCATACCCATGTAGTCACCGGTGGCTTGTTCGATGCCGACTTTCTCAGCAAGCTTTCCTCGCCAAATGTTTCCGGCTCCCACTACTAAGGCGACTTCCACTCCTCCATCGTGCGCTTTCTTAATCGCGCTGGCGATATTTAAAAGTTTCTTTTTATCGAGGATAGTTTTGTCATTTCCATCCGCTAAGGCTTCGCCGCTGACCTTGACGATAATTCTTTTATAAATCGGTTTCATTTATCGATATTATACAAAAAAGCGCACGATTGTGCGCTAGTTTGTTTAATCCTCAGGATTTTCTTTCTTTTCGATGCCTTCACCAACTTGGTAACGGACGAATTTAAGGACTTCGTTGCCTTTTTCCTTTAAGAGATCACCGACGGTCTTGCTGGGATCGAGGAGGAAATCTTGAAGGAGTAAGCAGGAGCCAGATAAGGCCTTGTCGACCTTCTTTTCGACGATGGTCGCCCGAACTTTTTCGGGTTTATCGGCGATTCTCGGATCGGCTTCCGCAATCGTTCTTTCCCGGGCTCTATCTTCTTCCGGAACATCGGCTAAGGAGATATAGATTGGATTATTAGCGGTGATGTGCATGGCGATTTGATTGCCTAATTCATCGTCTTTCTTCTTTAAGAGGACGAGACAGCTGATCTTGCCACCCATGTGGATATAGCTTCCGAAGCCTTCACCATCTTTTAAGGTCATGATGGTGTAACGTCTTAAGTCGAGCTTTTCCCCGACCGCAATCGAAGCATCAGCGAAGAGCTTTTCGGTCTTCGCCTTCGCATCTTCAAGAGAATTGATTTCTTCATGCATAAGAGTGTGCATGACGCCATCCACTAAAGCGTGGAATTTATCGCTGGCGCTGACGAAGTCGGTTTCGCAGTTGATTTCGGCGATGGCGGCTTTTCCACATTTATCGCAGACAACAACTTTCGATAAGCCTTCCGCGGCGGTTCTCCCGCTCCGTTTGGCGGCTTTCGCGATGCCTTTTTCTCTGAGCCAGTCGATGGATTTTTCGATATCGAGGTCGTTTTCTTGTAAAGCGTGTTTACAATCCATCATCCCCGCTCCGGTTCTTTCCCGGAGAGTTTGAATAAGTTCAATTAAACTTGCCATTAGGCTTTAACCTCCTCTTTGCCGGCTTCTTCCGCTTTGACTTCGGCCTTTTCAGCGGGTTTTTCTTCCGCTTTTTGGGCGTTCTTCTTCGCGAAGCGAGCCGCTCTTTCTTGTTGCATCTTTAAATAACGTTCTTCCCGTTCTTTTCTTTGCGCCCGGATGGCCGCTTTTCTTTGCTCATTAGCGATATCAGCAGCTTTAACCGCATCGGGCATCGTCGCGTCTTCGCCTTCTAACGGAATGTAAGAATAAACCGGGAGTCCGCCTTTTCCTTCACAGACTGCATCGGCCATGAGTCCAATCATTAAGCGGATAGCCGCTTGTCCATCGTTATTGCTGGGAAGCGGATAGGTGATGAGATCGGGATCATCAGAGGTGTCGCAGATCGCGAAGACCGGGATGTTGAGTTTTCTCGCTTCGCTGACCGCGTTATGTTCAAGGGAAGGATCAGCGACCACTAAGGCCTGCGGAAGTCTCCGCATTTCTTTAATGCCTTCGAGGTTCTTGGAAAGTTTTTCCATTTCCTTCTTCTTGGCAGCGATTTCTTTCTTGGGGAGTTTTTCAAGAGAGCCATCTTCGGCCATCGCTTGAAGTTCCTTTAAGTATTTGGTCCGGCTGAGAATCGTCCGGAAGTTGGTTAAGGTACCACCGAGCCACCGATTGGTGATGTAGAAGGAACCACTTCTGGTCGCTTCGTCGATGATGATTTGTTGGGCAGCGGGTTTGGTTCCGACAAAGAGGACTTTTCCACCATCTTTGACGATGTCCCGGAGCTTTTCATAGGCCACTTTGACGAGTTCCGCCGTTTTGATTAAATCGATGAGATAGATGTTGTTTCTCGCCCCATAGATGTACTTGGCCATCTTCGGGTTCCATCTTCTGGTTTGATGTCCGAAATGAACACCAGCTTCTAAGAGCTTTCTGACAGTGACAACCGGGGCGTTCGGATCATGGATCACTTCCGCCATAGCGGCCGCATCAGCCTGAGCAGCAGTTTCAACTTTGGTTTCCACTTTTTCTTCCGAGGGGGTAACCGTTTCCTCAATCATTTTTTCGTCACTCATTTTTGTGACCTCCATTCGTTTAAGCCTCCCCTATTTCTAAGAGACGCCACTCAAACGCTTTTTAAGCTATTGCGCCCGTTTGAGAACTCGGCGTTCAATCCATAGGGTGTGTATAAGCCTTTTTCAGGCCGACAAAAATGATACTCTAGTTTTCTTCTTCTTAAAAGAAGAAACGCTTCACGGAAATAAGTAAAATATCAAGAAATCGTAATATCCCTTTAAAACTCAATTATTTTCTTTCTTTTCCGTGTGAGGAAAATGTTTATCATATTCGTCTTTTAGTTTCTTCACCCCGACATGAGTGTATATCTGGGTAGTGTTTAATGACGAATGCCCTAATAACTCTTGAATCATTCTTAAATCCATCCCCTGATTTAAAAGATGGGTAGCAAAAGTGTGCCGTAACTCGTGAGGATAGAGGCCTAAAGTTAGACCCGTCTTCACTTCTACACTCTTCAGAATCTTTTCTAAACCTCTGACCGTTAAGGGCTTTCCCCGGTAATTTAAGAAAAATACCGCGGTCCCGTAGCCTTGCTTAACGTCCTTTAAAAGTAAGGGCCTGAGGCTTTTAAAATACTTCTGCATCGCCTCGCTTGTTTCTTCAAGAAAGGGGACGATTCTCACCTTTCTCCCCTTCCCTTTCACTCTTAAAATTCGCTTATTAAAGTCGATATCCTGAAGCTTAAGAGAAACCAGTTCTTGGGCCCGTAAGCCAGTGGAAAATAATAAACTTATTATCGCGTTATCTCTAACTGACAAGGCATCCACTCTTTTGTTCTCTTCTTTAAGCAAAAGATCCGTTTCTTTATCGGTCAAAACATTGGGTAATTTTCTTATTCTTTTTGGGCCTTTAATCGACCGAAAATAGTTCACTTTCGTATAACCATTGGTCACTAAATAATCATAGAAACCTCTTAAAGATGATAAGTTTCTTTGAATGCTTTTATTCGATAAATTCTTCTTGTAGAGATAAGCGAGGTAACCCCTTAAGGAATTCTTATCAATCTCATCATAAAGTTCATCTTTGCTCGCTAAATACGAAAAGAAATCATCGATATCCCTCTGATAGTTTTTAACTGTCAAAGAAGAATATTGTTTTTGGTAAGACAAGAAATCTAAGTATTCTTTTTCAACCTTATTCATCCAGCATCATTTTATAGCGGGATACACTATCTTTCGAGCGCTGGATGGCAAGTTCTCGTTCTTTCTTTTTGGCGTGCAAGAGTTCCCATGTCGCATTCATCGGGCTAAAGGTATCGGGATTTGCATGGGTCACGTAGAAAGCTAACGCCCCTAAAATCGTATCGATTGGGAAAAGTTTTAACTCTTTCCCTTGTAATTTTTGGTCAAGATATATGGCTGTTAGAAGACCGGATGCCGCACTTTCGACGTAACCTTCCACGCCGGTAATCTGGCCGGCAAGGTAGAGCTTCGGATAGCTTTTAAATGAGAAATCTTCATTGAGAATGCGGCTACTTTTAAAGAAAGCGTTCCGGTGCATGAGACCATAACGGACAAATTCCGCGTTTTCTAAACCGGGGATTAAACGGAAGACTTCCTTTTGCGCGGGATAAGTGAGATTAGTTTGAAAACCCACGAGATTATAAACATCCCCGAATAAGTCATCTTGCCGGAGCTGAGCAACCGCGAAAGGGGTCCGTTCATTTTCATTCCGTCTTAAACCGAAGGGTTTTAAGGGCCCGTAACGGAGGGTTTCTCTCCCGCGTTCCGCCATGATTTCCACCGGTAAACAACCTTCAAAATATTGGGTGTCAAAACTATGGAGAGTGGCTCTTTCAGCCTTTAGCAAAGTGTCGACAAAGGTGAAATATTCTTCTTTGTTAAAAGGACAATTGATATAGGCATCATCATCTTGATCGAAACGGGATTTGTAATAGGCGATATTAAAATTGATGGAATCTTTCTTGATTAAAGGAGCGCTGGCATCGAAGAAACTGAGATTATTTTCTCCCGTGATGTCATTTAAAGTTTTAAGTAACGTAGGCGAAGTTAAAGGCCCGGTCGCGATAATCGTCGGTCCTTCTAAAAGACCCGTAACTTCTTCCCTTTTAATGGTTAAATTGGTAAAAGATTTGAGTTTATTTGTGATGTATTCGGCGAACTTTTGCCGGTCAACAGCGAGCGCTTGTCCGGCTGGGACTTCGCTATTTGTGGCGGCTTCCACTAAGAGACTTCCAAAGGCTTTCATCTCTTCTTTTAAAAGCCCGCAGGCATTGGTTAAAAGCTTGCTTTTTAATGAGCTACTACAGACTAATTCACCGAATAAATCGGTCTCGTGAGCGTTATCTTGATAACTCGGCCGCGCTTCAAAAAGAGTGACTTCGTGCCCTTTCTTTAAGAGATAATAAGCGGCTTCGCTTCCGGCGAGACCACCCCCAATGATATTAATTTTCATCTTTCTTTTTATCGTCCTTCAGCCATTCATGATAACGGCATTTTGGGAAATTGGTACAGCCTAAGAAATCGGCTTTCTTTCCGTGACGAAGGACGAGGTGCCCGTCTTTACAAGAGGGGCAAGGTTTAACATAGTCTTTTTCGGTGTAAACTTTCTTTTCTTTGTGTTCATTGCCTTCGATATAGCGGCAAGTTGGGTAGGCGCTGCAAGCGACGAAAGTTTGACCTTTCTTATTCACCCGTTTCACTAAGGGGGAACCGCATAAAGGACAATTCTTACCGGTATATTCCACCGGGGTTTCTTCTTTCTTGATGTAGGTGCATTTTGGATAAGCCGAACAACCGATAAAGGTCTTACCGTACCGGTTCTTTCTCTTAACTAAGGGGGAACCGCAGACGGGACACATTTCCCCGGTCTCTTCTAACGGATCTTTATACATCTTTTGAGAAACCTCGTTAAATTTCTCGATGAACGGATAATAGAATTCCTTCATCGCTTGGACTCGGTCTTCTTTTCCCTCTTCGATTTCATCGAGCTTTGTTTCCATCTGAGCCGTATATTCCGTGGAGACGATTTCTGGGAAATACTTGGTCAAAACAATGGTGGTTTTAGTTCCACTTTCAGTGGGAGTTAAGATACCCTTATCGCTCTTGACGTATTTTCTGGCGATTAAGGTTCTGATCGTTGAGGCGTAAGTCGAAGGACGACCAATCCCCTTCTCTTCCATGAGTTTAACGACTTTTGCTTCGCTATATCTCGCCGGAGCTTTCGTAAACTTTTGTTCGAGATGCGGCTCTTTCACATCATAGCTTTCCCGTTCTTTTAAATCAGGAAGAATAGTATCGTTTTCTTCTTCCTCCCGGTAAATTTTTTCATATCCCGGGAAGGTGGTCTTGGTTCCCACCACTTTAAAAGTTAAACCATTGCTATCGAATAAGGCGGTCGTTGATTCATAGATTTTATCGCTCATGAGAGAGGCGATAGCCCGGTTATAAATCAAAGTGTATAAGCGGTAACTATTGTAATCCAGATATGGCTTGACCGCTTCCGGCGTTCTTTCGACGCTGGTGGGTCTAATGGCTTCGTGAGCATCCTGAATTCTGCCTTTTCTTCCCCGGACAGTGTTACTTCCTAAATAGGCGGGGCCAAAGGTAGATTTAATATATGGGGCCGCTTGGTGGTTGTAGAATTCATCGCTGATCCGAGTACTATCTGTTCTCATGTAGGTGATTAAACCGACTTGTTCCCCTTTAATCGCGACCCCTTCATATAACTGCTGGGCCAGAGCTTGCGTAACAGAAGTCGAGAATCTAAAGCGATTGAAAGCTTCTTGTTGCATGGTGGAAGTTGTAAAAGCGGGCCGGCTGGCTTGCTTTTTCGTCACTGTGCTTAAGGAAACCAAGGTTAAAGCCTTTCCAATACGATTGATAATCGCTTTCGCTTCTTCTTCACTCTTGATAGAAGGATTCTTTCCATCCACCTTATCGAGCTGGAGGGTTAAGACTTTATCACCCACTAAGATATCAACAGTGATAACCCAGTATTCTTCCGGTACGAAGGCTTTAATTTCTTCATCGTTATCGACGATCATCTTCAGGGCAACACTTTGAACACGGCCCGCGGAAGGACTATTGATCTTTTTATTGAGTAAAGCTGAAAGTTTAAAACCGATGATTCGGTCATACATCCGTCTCGTCTCTTGGGCGTTCACGAGATTCATATCGATGACGCCAGGATGGGTGATAGCTTCTTCAATCGCGGGTTTCGTGATTTCATGGAACTGCAGCCGTTTCGTGGTCGGAATATCGAGATTAAGGGCTTTCGCTAAGTGGTAACTGATCGCTTCCCCTTCGCGGTCAGGGTCGGTAGCGAGAATCACTTCATCAGCTTTTTTCGTTAATTTCTTTAATTCATTGACGACCTTTTCTTTTCCTTCAACGATGACAAAGTCAGGTTTAAAGTCGCGCTCAATATCGATTCCTAATCCCCCTTTTCCATGGGTGGATAAATCGCAAATGTGCCCGAGCGAGGCTTTAACTAAATAATCCGGCCCTAAATAGTGGCCGATAGTTTCACATTTCTTAGGAGATTCAACGATGACGAGTTTCATAACGTTCCTTGAATATAGAAAAGTTAAAATGAGGTGTCAATAAAAGGTTTCTCTCCTACATCCTATATAAATAAATAGTTTATTTATAAAATTTTTTATGGAAGCGCTTCAAGAATGTCCCGGACATCCTCGATGAGGTTAGCGCCATCCTTAATCAATTGGTTATTTAAAGTCTCTCTTCCGGCTTGAAACGGAAGAACCCCGATACTCTTCCCCATATCTAAAGCGTGGTTCAAGGTGACATGGGTCCCACTCTTGGGTTTAATTTCACCGATCATCACAAAGTTACTCAACGCTACTACTAAGCGATTCCGTTCCGGAAAATGCCTGGGGTTCGGCTTCACTCCATAAGGGTATTCACTGATTAAAAGTCCGGTATTTCTTAACTTTTCAAATATTTCGTTGTTCTCGGAAGGATAGATAGTATCGAGCCCACATCCCGCCACTCCGATTCCTTGCCCATGCCCATCTAAAAGACCTTCCATCGACATCTTGTCGATCCCTTTAGCGACTCCATTAATGAGAATTAAATTTTCTTTCGCCATCTGAAGACCAATCTCATAACTCTTCTTTAATGCGTAGGGGCTCGCGATGCGGCTCCCGACAAAAGCGACCGTTTTCTCCGGTTTCTTTAAAAGTTCCGCGTTCCCCTCGTAATAAATGACCAATGGCGGCCTCACGCAGTGTTTAAAGTTCTCCGGATAATCATTATCGATGATGGTGATGGCTTTCCCCTTCATCATCTCGATTGTCCGTTCGACTTCCTCTTTTTCGAGCGGTTGCTTTCTTTGCACCGCGTCATACATCTTTTCCCAATCGCCGTGATAGAGCTGGGATAAATAAATTAAAATGTCTCTTCCCTTCATAACTACCTCAATCTTTTATAGATAAGGAAAAAGAAAAAATGCCTAAAAAAGTTTTATTTGATCAGAAAAATATTCTTTAACCGGCTCAAAGGTTTTCCGGTGCACCCCTTCAATGGGACCATATTTTTCAATAGCTTCGATATGCTTTTTCGTTCCGTAACCCTTATGTTTAGCGAAGCCATACTCAGGGTATTGTTTATCGAGTTCCATCATTAAATGGTCACGGGTGACTTTCGCGAGGATGGAAGCCGCCGCGATACATAAGGCTTTCGCGTCCCCCTTAATAATCGGCACCGCCGGAAAAGGGAGATTAAGTAAAGGCACGGCATCGGTTAAAACTAAATCAGGTTGAGGATTAAGTTCTAAAAGGGCCTCTTTCATCCCCTTTTTGTCCGCGTTTAAAATATTGAGCTTATCGATATCTTTCACAGAAATAATCTTGATGGAATAGGCTAAAGCGTCACGTTTAACAATCTCAAAAAGCTCTTCCCGCTTTTTCGCGGTTAACTGTTTACTATCGTTGATGTCTTCATTCTTATAGCCCTTAGGAAAGATGACCGCGCCGACGACTAAAGGGCCGGCTAAAGGACCCCGCCCGGCTTCATCGGTCCCAGCGATTACCTTCACTTTATCGCTATAATATTCTTTTTCTAAATCAAGCATCGGGAGCCTTCTCTAACGTGATGCATCCGAGTTTTCCGTTTCGGAAATCCTTGAGAATTGCAGGGTAAACAAGATTTAAATCTTCTTCCCCGTTTTTCTTAATAAAACCGCGTTTTTGACAAATAAACTTGAGAATCGCAAGGTTATCGAGATTTTGTAAATCGCCAATTCCATATCTTTCTTTCAAGATATGGGGATAAAGATTTCTTAAGATATCCAAGAGGTAATCCACTAACTGATAGAGGGGTAAAGCTTGGTCATTTAATGAACCGATTAAAGAAAGCATCATGCTCGCTTCATGCTCTTCATAGTTCATCGGAAGAATCCCAGGGGTATCAAGTAAGATAAAATCTTCGGATATCTTTAAGAATTGAAGGGCCCGGGTGACCCCGCTTCGGTTTTCTACTTTTGCTACCTTCCGGCCGACTAAGTTATTAATTAAAGTGCTCTTCCCAACGTTTGGAATTCCCACCACAAAGATCTTTAAAGCTTGCGGTTTCATCCCGAGCTTTTGTTCTTTCTTCCGCTTTTCTTGAATAAGGGTGGAAGCCACTTCATTGAGGACTGGTAAGGCTTTTTGTTCTTTTAAATTAATCGAAGAAACCAGGTTCCCTTCTTTCCTCAGGTATTCCACCCATTTCGCGGTTTCTTGTTCATCGGAATAATCACGTTTAGTTAAGAAATAGATTTTCTTTTTATCGCTTAAAAGCTTCTCTAAAAGAGGATTACGGCTACTTTTAGGCGCCCGGCTATCTAAAAGAAAAACGATGAAATCAGCAAGATGGAGTTTCGGTTCCAAAGCCTTGATTGCTTTCCTCATGTGGCCTGGGAAATAGTGAATGTTCTTTTCAAAGTTACTCATAAATAACGAATCCCCCACGGCATTAAATAGCTCGTCCAGATAAAGGAAGTATGGACCCGAGGTTTAACTTCCCCTCGCCCGATTATCGCGGTTGCTACCCCGACAAAGCAAGAAGAAGTGACCGAATCATTTAAGAAATAACGGGAATCGTAAGACGCTCCTTTTAATCGATTGTCACCGAGCAAGAAATATTCATCCTCCCCTAAGGTGACATTGATTTCACTGCCATTCATGCAAGTTTGCTTTTTACTATTGGCTAAAAACTCTTCGGTCGCTAAAGGTTTAGCGGGATTATATTCCAAGAAGGGCTGCGGAATTAATTCCCATGTTCCTTCTTCTAAAACAAATAAATCGCCATTTAAATCAATCTTTAAAGTATCGCCGGGCATCCCGATGATTCTTTTAATCTTAAGTTCAGCGGAAGGCTTTAAAGTTCCATCCTCATAGAAATCTTCTGGGAAATAGGTCACAACGATGGAAAAACGATGAATCTTATTTAAGAAGGAAGAACTATCAGCGACACCGAAATCGGTGATATAGGTATATCCTGACCTGTAATCCCCCATTGTGGCGGGATTCACTTCCACCTCTTCCCCGGTTTCATCGTTATAGACTTGCACCTCATAATTTAAGGTCGGGTACATGCTCGCTCCATTGACCGCAAAAGATGAATAAGCCGAAAAGGTATAACCGATTTGAGTCCAGAAAGCCGCTGTGACCGTTAAGACCGCTAAAAAGAAACTTAAAACAATCTTTTTGATTAAGTCCGTTCTTTTCTTTTTCTTATCTTTTCCCCCTCTTAAAGGGGAAAGCTCACTCTGGGTAACTAAGGTTTTCATCTAGGTCGATTATAGTGAATAAGCAGGATATTAGCAAAAGAAAAGCCGTGCAGTAAGCACGGCGTATTTCCTTAAGTCGTTATTTGCTTTCGGCTTCTTTAATTCTCGCAGCTTTACCAGCAAGATTCCGCATGTAGTGGATTCTCGCTCTCCGAACCCGGCCTCTTCTCACGACTTCGATTTTGCTCAAACTCGGAGAATTGATGGGGAAGGTTCTTTCAACGCCGACACCGTAGCTGATCTTTCTAACCGTAAAGGTTTCGCTGACCCCGTGTCCACGTCTTTGGATGACCACACCCTCGAAGACCTGAATTCTTTCTTTCTTGTTTTCGACGATCCGGACACTGACTTTAACAGTGTCACCGCTCGAAAATTCCGGAATATCGTTCCGAAGCTGACGGGAAGTGATTTGTTCGACTAATTGATTATTCATCTCACATTCCTCCTTAATGATTTTCTTCAGGTTCATGATGGTCAATCAGCGGAGCCTGCCTAGCCATTTCTGGCTACAAAATAATAAACATAAGTGACCTTTGTTGCAAGGGGAAAATTTTTAAACCCGTCAAGCTATTTTGCTTGACAGACAAAAAGCACATCACCATAATATCATCGTTAAAAAGGAGAAATGAATTATGGCAGTTAAAATTAGATTAACTCGGCTCGGCCGGCATAAGGACCCGATGTACCGGATTGTCGCGATGGACAGCAGAAACGCTCGCGATGCCGCCTACATTGAACAAATTGGAACCTATGATCCTTCCAAGAGCACCAAAGATGCGGTGATCAACGAAGAAATCGCTCTCAAATGGCTCTCTCTCGGAGCGCAACCCAGCGACAGCGTCAGAGCGATGTTCAAAGAAAAAGGCTTGATCGAAAAATTCCACGCGCAGAAAAAGGCGAAGAAATAATGATCGACTTTGAGAAAACGATTCACGCATTAATTGACCCCTTGGTCAGTAACCCCAGCGAAGTCATCATCCGTCCGCTTCCGGGTGGAAATGATAAGCACGTCACGATTTTAATCGCGGCCAATAGCGAAGACACCTCCCGCTTAATCGGCAAAAAAGGGATGGTTGCTAACGCCCTTAGAGAAGTCATCTCCGTCGCGGGGAAAACTTCGGAAGGCACGATGAAAATTCGCTTAAAGTTTGAATCTTTCACCGATGGTGAACAAAGTGAGGAGGAAGCCTAAAAAGGGCTTCCCTTTCTTTTATGGAAGGTTACGTTTTAATTGCTCGCTTACTTAAACCGTACGGCTTAAAAGGGGAAATTAAAGCCGCTATTTTTACTTCTTTTCCGGAAGAACGTTTTCAAAAGGGTAAGACCTACACCTTAAAGGATGGACGCACTCTCGTCTTAAAAAACATTAAAGTCCACGGAGATACTTATATCTTCTTATTTAAGGGCATCAACACTCCGGAAGATGTCTTTGAATATCGAAATGAAGAACTCTACTTGCCGAAAGAAGAATGCCCCCTCCCCGATGGTTATTACCGCTTAGAAGAATTAAAAGGCTTTAAAGTCTTAACCGAAGACCAAGAAGAGCTCGGGAAAGTGACCGGCTTCCTTCAAAACACAAAAGTCCCCAATATGATCGTTACCCTGAAAGACGGAAAACGCATCTATATCCCCTTCTTAATTCCCGAGTTTATCCGGGAAGTGAAGACGGATGAAAAACAAATTATCATTTATTTAATGCCAGGTTTGCTATGAAAATTTCGATTTTGACCTTATTCCCCGAAGTGATGACCCCGTACTTAGAGACGAGTATTTTAAAACGGGCAAAACTCAAGGGAGCGATTGAAATTGAGGTCAAACAAATCCGAGATTTCACCAAAGATAAATATGGAAGAGTTGACACTCCTCCCATCGGTGGCGGAGCGGGACTCATCGAAAAAATTCAACCGATCGTTGACGCTTTACGGAGCGTGAAAACAAGTGACTCCCACGTCATCTTCTTCTCCCCTCGAGGCAAAACCTTCACCCAACAAATGGCAAAAGATCTCGCCAAAAAGGACCACTTAATCCTCATCAGCGGTCACTATGAAGGAGTCGATGAACGGCTTAAAAACTATATCGATGAAGAAATCAGTATCGGGGACTATGTCTTAACCGGCGGAGAACTCCCGTGCCTGGTCGTCACCGATGCAGTGACGCGTCTTTTACCGGGCGTCATCAACGAAGAATCGCTTAAAGAAGAGAGCTTCAATGAACCCCTCTTAGAATATCCTCAGTACACCGAACCCTATGACTTTGAAGGCCATACAGTCCCTGATATCCTCTACTGCGGAAACCATGAAGCGATCGCCAAATATCGTAGACGAGAAGCATTAAAAATCACCAAAGAATATCGGCCTGATCTCTTCAATAAAATAAAACTGACGAAGAAAGATATAAAACTCTTAGAAGAAAAAGAGCCATCCTGGGAAAAGATGGCGCTTGAAAAAGGCAAAAAATATTTACCAAAAAAAGACAACTAAATGCCTCCGAAGCCCGGGGGCATTTTTCCTTTCTTCCGGTAGGCATTCACCTGTTTCATCATCGCTTTGCTCTGTTCAAACTTCTTGATAACCCGGTTGATATCCGCGTTCGTGGTCCCACTTCCCCTTGCGATCCGGTTTTTATGGCTGAATTTTAAGATTTCCGGATGCCGACGTTCGTACGGGGTCATCGAATTGATGACCGATTCAAAAATCTTCATCTCTTTTTCCGCTCGTTCTTTATCAGAATCCGAAAGTTTATTGAGACCGGGCATCATCTTACTTAAGAACTTGATGCTCCCAATCTTTTGCATCATCTTCATGCTGGAAAGAAGATCCTCTAAGGTGTATTCCCCTTCCATCATCTTCCGTCCCGTTCGTTCGGCTTCTTTTTGGTCGATTTGTTCTTGGGCTTTTTCTACTAAAGTGACGATGTCACCCATCCCTAAGATACGGTCTGCTAGTCTATCCGGATGGAAAACTTCGATATCTTCAAGCTTTTCCCCAACACCAGCATATTTAATGGGGAGACCGGTTAAATATTTAAGTGAAAGAGCTGCCCCACCTTTCGCATCCCCATCAAGCTTACTCATGATGACGCCAGTTAAGGGTAACTTTTCATTGAAAGCCAGGACGACGTTCGTCGCTTCTTGCCCCGCCATCGCGTCCACCAATAAAAGAATCTCTTCCGGTTTTACTTCTTTATTGATGTTTTGAAGTTCTTCCATCAAGGTTTCATCGATTTGGAGACGTCCAGCGGTATCGAGAATCAAGACATCATAATGTTCGTTAAGAGCTTTTTCTTGCGCTTTTTTAGCCGCGACAACCGGATTCACATCTTTCCCCATCGTAAAGAAATCGATTTGGAGGGAATCCGCTATTTGTTTTAACTGATCGATCGCAGCGGGACGATAGATATCCAGACCCGCTAAAAGAACTTTTAAACCATATTTCTTTTTAAATAACAGCCCTAACTTCCCGGCATGGGTCGTCTTACCGGTCCCTTGCAAACCGACCAACATAATCGTGGTCAATTTACCTTTCTTCAGGAAGATCTCGCTATTATCTTTGCCGAGCATCTCGACGATTTCTTGGTGGCAAAGTTTAACAAGCATTTCCGAAGGGTTAACGGTTCTAATGACCTCTTCCCCTTTGGCTTTTTCTTTTAAATCATTGGTAAAGGCTTTAACGACTTTAAAATTAACATCGCTCTCTAATAACGCTAACCGGATTTCCTTCAGCGCTTGCTCCATATTGCTATCGGTCAATTTATCTTCCCGCCGCATCTTCTTAAAGATACTTTGGAACTTTTCTTGCAGTGATTCAAAAGCCATACTACCCCTCCTTCAAAATCTAAATATCAATGTGTTTCCCGTGTAATTTTTCTAAAAAATGCAATTTGTCTTCGTATTTTAATAGTTTATCCGTCGCCTTTTTAAAGCTATCTTGTATAGCGGACCTCGTTAAATTCTTCGCTTCCCCTATTTCTTGAAACGACAAATCGAGAGCTAAATGGTCACGGACAATTTCTTGTTGTTTAATAGTTAAAAGAGGACCATACAGGTCCAAAAGATTTAAAAGTTTCGTCCGTTCATTTAAGTCCATCGCCGAGCAATAATCCTTCTAAATAACGTTCAAGATCGAACTCTTCTAAATCATCCATCTTTTCTCCGAGCCCGATGAATCTTACCGGCACCCCAAGTTCATCCCGAATAGAAAGGATGATACCACCTTTACTAGTCCCATCCATCTTGGTGACGATGATGCCGGTCACTTTATTGACCTCATTAAAAGCCTTAGCCTGACTGACCCCATTTTGCCCGGTTGTCGCGTCGATAATCAAGAAAGTATCGTCGGGCGCTCCGGGAATTTCTTTATTGATTACCCGGGTAATTTTACCGAGCTCTTGCATAAGGTTATTCTTCGTTTGGAGTCTTCCAGCGGTATCGATAATCACCAAATCAATATCGTGACTTTTCGCATATTTCACCCCGTCATAACAGACGGAAGCCGGGTCAGCATTATTTGCCCCTTTAACAATTGGGACGTTAAGCCGGTCCGCCCAGATGGTTAACTGTTCAACGGCTCCCGCTCTAAAGGTATCGCCCGCTACTAAGAGGACTTTCTTCCCCATCATTTGGTAACGGTGAGCAATTTTAGCGATGCTGGTGGTTTTCCCAACCCCGTTCACCCCTTCGACTAAAAGAACAGTCGGCCGTCCTTCTTGGAAGACGATATCGTTTTTGATATCTCCTCCTTTTTCAACGTAACCGACAAACATTAAATCGACGAGTTCATCGTTTAAATGGGTAGGATCGTCAATCTTTTCTTCTTTGGCTTTTTCGGTCAATTTATCGATGAGTTCGAAGGTTAAATTAACCCCGACATCGGCTTCTAAAAGAATCTCTTCTAAGTCTTCAAAGTATTCAGCGTTAATCTTGGAATATTTCTTCGCTAAAACCGCGAGTTTATTGGTAAAAGCTTCCCGGCTTTTTTTAAGACCGCGGTCGTACTTTAAAGTCTTATCGTCTTTCTTGCTTCCGAATTTATTTTTTAAAAATGAAATTAAACCCATAATTATTTTTTCGCTAATTTCCGTAAAGCGTCTTTCGCGGCATTCGTTTCCGCTTCTTTTTTACTCTTCCCTTCCCCGCGGCCGAGTTCGGTATGAACAAAATAAGCCGCGACGACGAAATGTTTATTGTGAGCGGGCCCGGTTTCACTGATTGTTTGATAAGTGACGCTTTCCCGGTATTCTGCTTGGAGAGCTTCTTGAAGCTCACTCTTCGGATTAAGGTCAGCCGCTACTTCTGAGCTTTGAATATCATCCTTCAATAAGTTATAGAGGAATTGATAAGAGAAATCTAAGCCTTGATCGAGGAATAAGGCCCCAACAAAGCTTTCAAAAACATCTTCCATTACTTTGTTATTATTTTCCGGTTTCCCTTGGAAAGAGGCCCCAACTTTCACAAGATTACTAAAGCCTAGTTTTCTCGCATATCGGGCTTCGCTTTCGGTCTTAATGAAGTTAGCTTTCATGGCGGAAAGTGACCCCTGCTGCATCGTCGGATGCATGGTAAAACAGAGGACACTGACCACTAAACCGATTAAAGAATCCCCGAGGAATTCTAAGCGTTCATAGTCATGGTGCTTAGTCCCTTCCATCCCGTTGACGGAGCTATGAGTGAAGGCTAATTCATAAAGTAAGGGAGTTTTAACTTCAATTCCTAATTCCTTTAAACGGGTGAAGAGCTCAGTGTTCTCCATCGAGACTCCCTTCGAGCGCATCGCTAATCTTTTTCACTAATTCTTTGCTGGCTAAGGAATAGGCCACCTCAATAGCGTGGAAGAAGGCTTCGCTGTCGCTATTACCGTGGGCTTTGACGACGACCCCATTAACGCCAATCAACATCGCTCCCCCGACTTTTCTCGGGTCTAAGGTATCTTTAAAGCCTTTGATTCCTTTTCTCACACCGAGATAAGAAAGTTTACTGATCCAGTTCTTTTTAAAGATGGCTTTGATTAAGCTTCCGATTTGTTTAGCCGCCCCTTCGGTGCTCTTGAGGAGGATGTTTCCGCTATAGCCATCGGTGACGACGACATCGGTGTCGCTAGCTAACACTTGACTCGCTTCGATGTTACCTTGGAAATTAACATTCTTATCGTTTCTTAAAAGTTTAAAAGCTTCTTTTCCTTCCGGGCTCCCTTTATTTTCTTCGGTCCCGTTCGCTAAAAGTTTAACAACCGGATTATCAATCTTATCGATGATCGAAGAGTAGATGCTCCCCATCACCGCGAATTGGGCGATTTCTTCCGGGGTGTTTTCGTTACTGGCACCGACATCCAAAATTGTGACATTCCGTTTGGTTTTAAAGTTTGGGAAGGAGGTAATTAAAGCGGGTCTTTTTACGCCGGGAATCTTTTTAAGAATCAAGGTCGCTGCGCTTAAGAACGCCCCCGTACCACCGGCGGAGATAACCCCATCCGCTTTTCTTTCTTGGCAAATCGTTAAGGCTTTCGCCATCGAACTTTCTTTGTTTCGAAGGACGTCGAGGGCCCCAGCGTCCATCTTCATGACGCCACGCGAAGAGACCACTTCAAAAGCATCCATATCATTTAAAGTGCCGGCTTCCCCGACAAGAATTAATTTCGCTAAAGGATATTTAGCGTGGAAAGCCCACACCGCGTCTTTGGTCATCTGAAGACCTTGGTCGCCACCCATCATATCAATCACTAAAGTAATATTTTTTTCTTCCATATCACAAAGTATAAACTTCTCGGCCCGCTTTCGCTACCTTCCCTTTAGGGAAGAGCCTAGTTTCGAAGATTACGTTCTTCCATCGAAAAGGAAAATTGAGCTTTAAAGGCTAAATCTTCCGGATTATTAGAATCTAAAATCTCTTGGCTATCCATCGCTGCGCATTGAAATATTTTCACATCATCGACGACATTTAAGTATTGGAATGATGGAAGTCCACTCTGCCTAAAACCGGTAATTTCTCCTGGTCCTCGCAATGCTAAATCTTGCTCCGCTATCTTAAAACCGTCGTCAGTCTCGGTTAAAATTTTCAATTTTGCGTTTTCTTCGTCTTCGTTATCAACTAAAAGAAGGAACTCCGAAGAGCTTCCATCGCGGCCGATTCTTCCCCGGAGTTGGTGGAGCTCCGACAAGCCAAAACGAGTGGGATTATAGACGATCATCAAGGTGGCTTTTTTGACATCGAGCCCGACTTCCACCATTTGGGTGCTGACGAGAATTGGGGTTTTCCCGCTCAAGAAATTTTCTCTCGCTAAAGCTTTTTCTTCGTTATTCATCTTCCCATGCAATAAAGAAGTTAAACCCGGGAAGAGTAAAGAATAATATTTATAGACCTTAATGACCGACTTATTGAGGGTTTCCCCAATGATGGTAGGAACGACGATATAAACTTGTTTCCCTTCTTCAATGGTTCTCTTAACTTTTTCGATGACATCAGGGCTTTTTTCATCAACGATGGAAGTTTTAACGTGCCGGGCTGCGCTTGGGAAAACCTTTAAGGTAGAAATATCTAAATCCCCATAGAGAGTTAAAGATAAGGTTCTTGGAATCGGAGTGGCCGACATCGTTAAAAGATCGACCATTTCCCCTTTCTTTAACAGCTCTGCTCTTTGAGCGACCCCAAACTTCTGCTGTTCATCGATGATAACCAGGCCTAGATTACGATACTCAATATCTTTCGAAAATACCGCATGCGTCCCAATCAATAAATCGATATCCCCATTCAAGAGTTCTTCTTTGACTGTCCTGCGGTTTTCTTGGGAAGTGCTACCAGTTAATAAGGCCACTTTGACATCTGTATCTTTAAAAATCTTTAAAGCATTTTCATAATGTTGAGCGGCTAAAAAGTCGGTCGGGGCCAGCATCGCGGTCTCCCCGCCTCTTAAATAGTTAAGGTAAGTCGCGATAAAACTGACGATCGTTTTCCCCGTTCCGACATCCCCTTGGAGGAGTCGATCCATCAGATGGGTGGAATACATGTCCTTATAAATCTCTTCCACTGCGGTCTTTTGGTCGTCAGTTAATTTATAGGGTAATTTATCGATGAATTCTTCGAACTTCGTTCGGTCTAAGGGTTGGTTACCTTCCTTTTTAAAGTTGGAACTTTCTCTTTTTAAGAGTTTTTGCCCATAGGTATAGTTCAAGGCTTCTTCATACTTTAAACTCCGTAAACCTTGGTAGATATCAGTGTATTTAACGGGTTGATGGACTTTTAATAAGGCTTCTCTCCGGTCTAATAAACGATATTTTTCTTTAAATCGTTGGGGAATATTTAATGGCAAAAGATAAGGATCATTCTTTAAAAGCCGGATCGCGAGAGCCTGAAAGACATGGGGTTGAATCAAGTTATATAAGTGATACTGCGGTTTGATAGCTTTTTCGTTTTCTAGCTTCCCTTTATAGATTTTAAGTAAGGATAAAGAATGGCTTTTATCGTCATATGTCGCGCTGATCGTAACGTCTTCATTATCGTGAAAAGTCTTTAGTAGGTAACGTTGGTTCCACGCTTTAACTAAATAAACGGGGCCATGATCCACCGCTAAATAAAATTGGATTAAATCCCGCCTAAACAAACGAAAATACTTAAGATTCCCTTGGATTTTTCCATAAAAAACCACTCGTTCTTTATCTTTTAACGAGTGGTCGAGGTGCGTTAAGAAATAAGTATCATAACGATATGGTAAATAATTGACGATATCGTTATTAGTCAGGAGTTCTAACTCCGTTAATTTCTTTTTTAAGCTCGGGCTAATCTTGGTGTCCATAGCCCTATTTTACAAGAATTAGGAAGTTCTAGCGTCCTATTCGACCCCGATGAGGTAAGAATAGACCGGTTGACCACCACTTTTGACTTCCACTTCTAAGTCAGGGAAACGGGAGGTGACTTCTTTTTCTAAAGCGTCCTTTTCTTCTTCCGTCGTATCTTTTCCGTAGATAATGGTGACGAGGTAACTATCGTTTTTGATCATTCCTTCGATTAAGCTGATAGCCGCTTCATTTTTATCTTTGACGCAGCTGACGATGGTTTTATCGTCCTTCATCCCCATGTAATAGTCTTTGGTGATGTGGATGTTTCCAATATCCGCATCTTTAATCGCATAGGTAACTGATCCGCTAGAAATCGTTTTTAAGGCCCCTTTCATGTCTGTATAGACACTATCGGGATCCCCTTCCGGACTAAATTGCATAGCGCTCGTGAGACCTTGAAGAATGGTTTTACTAGGAACTACTCTCGCATCGGTTTCCGTTCCTTCATAGCCATCGCAAGCTTGGGATGCCGCCATGACGATATTGCTGTTATTAGGAAGAATATAAACGTGTTTCGCGTGACATAACTTAATCGCCTTCGTGAAATCATCGACGGAGGGGTTCATCGTTTGCCCACCGCTGACAATTTGGTTAGCGCCGAGTTCTTTAAACATTTCGTCGAGGCCGGCACCGCTACTGACAACGATTAAACCGAATTCATTCAGTGGCGCACTTTCATCGACCGCTTCTTCTTCGATTTCATCTTTAAAGCGTTTACGGTGTTCATGCATGTCGTGCTCCATCTCGGTGGCAGCCCGCCCTTGTTGGATATTGTTATGTTCTTCCGACATGTTTTCGATGATGATAGTTAAGAATTCTCCATAGTTTTGAGCGTAGTTAAGCATCGAACCCGGGCTTAAGGTATGGACGTGAACTTTCACTAAATCATCGTTCCGGCTCATGACTAAGCTCTTGCCGTGGCTCTTTAAGAAGTTTTCAAACCGTTTTTCAATAAAAGGTTTCTTTCCTTCTTCCGGTGTTCCGATCTTTAAAAGGAATTGGGTACAATAGCCATACCCCTCTTCTTCTTCACTCAGTTGCGCTCCGGCGTAACCTTCTTTCTTAAAGAAATCAGTCATCGTCCCCGGTTGAGCAGCATCGAGATTTCGTTCGATGAAATGCCCATGAGCGGCTTCGTTCATCCCTTCGATCAGGACACAGAGACCCGCGCCACCGCTATCGACGACCCCGACCTCTTTTAAGATGGGAAGTAAATCCGGAGTATGTTCCAAACTCTTTTTGGCTTCACTTAAGAAATAACTTAAAGCGTCTTCAATATTAGAAAAAGAGGAGGCTTTTTCTTTTAAAGCTGCGGAAGATTCCCGGATGACCGTTAAAATGGTTCCTTCGACGGGCTTTCCGACCGCGCTATAAGCTCTTTCTTTCCCGCGGGAAAAGGCCTCGGATAAGGTTTTAATATCGATAGTGTTCTTCCCTTCGACCGCTTCCATGAAACCCCGGAAGATTTGGGAGGTGATGGAGCCGCTATTGCCTCTCGCCCCTCGAAAAACCCCTTGGTAGAAGCTTTTAGCGATGTAAGAACAAGAGTTGTCGCTCTTATTTTCGATTTCCTTGCACCCAGAGGTGAGGGTGAGGTTCATATTGAGACCCGTATCGCCATCGGGAACCGGGAAAACATTTAATTGGTCAATTTCTGGATAGTGGTTATACAAATTATTAGCGCCCGATAAAAAAAGCTGTTTCAGCGCTTGTCCGTCTAATACTTTCATTATTTTGCTTCCTTAATATTCTGCACGAAAACATTGATCTTCAAGAATTTGAGACCGAAGGTTTTTTCTAAGATATAAGCGACCGTCTTTTGGACTTCGCTGAGGATGACGGTGATTTTCATCCCATACGCGACAGTTAAATAAAGGTCGACTTCATAGCCATCTTTTTTCTTTCGGCAATAGACCCCTTTAATATAGTCATCGCGTTTTAAAATATCCTGGATGCTACTTTCTAAAGAATTCTTTGCCGCTAAACCCAAAACGCCGTAACACCCAAGAGCGGCATCAGCTGCCACTTGAGCGATCGCTTCGTTGGTGATATTGATTTTTCCGTGAATGAGGGATTTATTAATGCTCATGATAAAATTACCCCTGCAGCGATTATCGCACCCCCTTATAAGGCTTTCAAGAGTTGACAATTTAGGAAAATTATTTCCAAGAAATAATAACCAAGTTTTACGAGGTTTTTTCGATATTTCGATTTTAAAATTTTCTTATTGATAAGGGATATAAGAGGAAATAACGATATTAAAGCCATTAAGAAAAAGATACAAATATTGTCATTTTTATCTTTTTAACCTAATTATAATTCCTTTATTTGGAGGCAAACCCTAATTTAAGGTGTTAAAAATCATAGTTAAATAAATTTTCTAAATCTTTTGTTTTAAGATTCAAATTTCCTAATTTTGACAAAGAAAGTTTTTCTTTAATAAACTTAAAAGCACGTGAATTTGTTGCATTATT
>UQOB01000017.1 GCA_900542595.1 uncultured Mollicutes bacterium
GTAAATCTCTTCGGTTTATTCTTTTCCATAAATAAAAACCTCCTAAGTATATTTTTACTTAAGAGGTGTTTAATCTGATAATGGTGAACTAAATGGGGTTCAGTTCATTTCTGGTGTAAAATTAACCCATGCTTAAAGATTGGGACCCGTTATTTAACGAAGTAAAAAATAAGGAATATTCGAAGTCCTTAAAGAAGTTCTTGGATGAAGAATATGAGAATGAAGCAATCTTTCCCCCTAGGGATATGGTCTTCCAAGCTTTTAAATACACAAGTCCTCAAACATTAAAAGCGGTTATCATTGGACAAGACCCATACCATAATCCCGGGGAAGCGATGGGCTTATCTTTCTCGGTTCCTTTAGGGATGGATTTACCCCCCTCCCTAATCAATATCTATAAAGAAATCGAAGATGATTTAAAGATTAAGATGAACTATAGAAAAGGGGATTTAACCCCTTGGGCGAAGCAAGGTGTTCTGCTTTTAAACGCTTATCTTACCGTCAGAGCCCATCAACCTTTATCTCACAAAAGAACGGAATACCAAGCTTTCATTAAAGACGTCCTTCAATACATTGAAAAACAAGATCAGGCGATTGTTTATATGCTGTGGGGTAACTTCGCTAAACAATATAAACCCTTGATTACTAATCCCCACCATTTGGTACTTGAATCAGCTCACCCGTCACCATTGTCCGCTAATAGGGGAGGATGGTTTAAAAAGAAATTATTCAGTAAATGCAATGATTTTTTAATCGAAAATGGCCGGGAGAGCATTGACTGGACGATTAAATGATGTATAAATAAAAGCACCGGAGCTCCTATGTCGGGGCTGAGAGGGGTAGCGAACTACCCGACGGAACCTGATCCAGGTAATGCTGGCGGAGGTAACCTTTTTTGTTGCCTCCCATAATGGAGGTATTTTTTATGGAAGAAAGTCAGGAAAAGAAGTTCGATTGGAACACGATCTGGAAGTGGCTTAAGAATCCCACGGCGATTGCGATTATCCTCGGACTTTTATTTTTTGTCACCTTGGCGATGCCCTTATTTGAGGCTCATGCGGTGACGGTTAATGTTACAGCGAGCGGGGTGGAAATCTTTGAAACCCCGGACACGGACAAATATAACGTGTTCGCGAATCTCTTATTTAGAGGTTTCGGTAACTGGCCGATTTTAGCGCTTTATATTCTCGGGGTTATTGGATTAGCCTTATCAGCTTTTGGTCTTAAATGGCGGAAGTGCTTGATGGTGAGTGCTCTTCTCTACATGGTGACCGGCGTCATGTTCTTAATTTCCAATGAAATGTTCAACCTCGGGGAAGCGTGGATTGATCTCGCCTCTCTGGGTTTTGCTGATTATGTTTATGACTATATTGCGGTGTGCGATGCATCCTTGAATGCGGGTTCTGTTATCGCGGCTATCATGTGCTTTTTGACCGCGATTGTGGCCTTTAAAGCTGCTTCTTTAACCGATGAATTCACGATTAGCGATATGACCGAAATGGCGGTTTTAAGTGCCCTCGGCATCGCTCTGCAATTTATCAAAATCCCCGTTGGAGCGACCGGTGGTTCCATTAACTTAGGTTTAATTCCTCTGTTCCTCTTAGCGATGAGACAAGGACCGGTTAAAGGCTTCATCGGAGCGTCTTTAGTGTACGGTCTCATCACCTGTATCACGGATGGCTGGGGCTTCTACCTTTACCCCTTAGATTACTTAGTTGCGTACGGCGGTATTTGCGTCCTCGGTTTCTTCCAAAAATATTATTTCCCGGAAAACGAAAAAGGCTGGTCTTGGCAAGGCTTCTTATTTATTACTATCGGTGTAATTATCGCTACGTTAATTAGATTCATTGGCTCAGGCACTTCTTCGATGGTTAACTATGGTTATGACTTTATCGGAGCGGTCATCTATAATGGCATCTACATCCCGGTCACCGGAGCGGTCTCTTTAGCCGTCCTTTTAGCTCTCTATGTGCCTCTTGCGATGCTGAACAAGGCTTATCCTAGAAGAAAGAGATAACTTCTCTTTGCTATTTGCGAGTGACCGATTAATTGGTTAAACTGACTTGAAAGGTTGGTTTGACATATGGCCTACAAATGTGAAGTGATTGAATATTCCCCGAAAGCGGACACTCTGGCTGCTCGGGTGGAAGAAAAAGCTAATGAAATGCTAAAAGACGGCTATGAATTAGTGACGTTTTCCGTCACCAACTCCGCTAAAGCGGTCCTCGTCTTTAAAAAGTAGTTTCTATTAACTTTCATCCTTGTTCAGATTATTTTTCTGAACACCCATTTAAAAACCGATAATCAGTTAATCAGGAGGAAGACTTTATGTCTTCCTTTTCTTTATCTCACTCTTTAAATGTGGTAAAGTGCATGGTTAGGAGGACGCCAGAATGGACGACAAGACTTTAAAGCCGGAAGAAGTTTCCGATAATGATTTTAGCGATAAAAAAGATGAAATAGTCACGGAAGTGAAGGAAGAAATAGTTTCTGAAGAAACTCCCGAAATAAAAGAAGAAGCAAAAGAAGAAGTTGTTGAAGAAGTAGTGGAGGAAAAACCGGAAGAAGAACACCCGGATACCTACACTGTTCAAAAAGGGAAAAAGACAATTCTTAAATATTTCTACGATAACGATTATTTAAAGAATATCGAACTCGCGAGAGAGAAATTCAATAAAGACTTCGGGAAATTTAATCTCTTAAAGTGGATTATCGCTTTCATCGCGATGATCGGGGTTATCTGTTCCTGGATTATTCCGATCAATATTCCGTATTTCCAAACCGAACCTGGTAATGGAGTCGTTTATTATGTCGTCTTCGGCGGTATGATTTTCTTCCTGGCAATCCTCGGGGTCTTCATGTTTATCAGCAGTAAGAAATCCCGGAAATTCCTTGATGAATTCTTAAATGCTTTCTATGTGAATACCACCGATTACCTCTTTGAAGGAAGAGTGGATAACCTCGTCGGGAATTTTAAAGATAAACTTCCCGCTGAAACCTTCAATGGTGGCGCTCTCTATAAAGACGTTTTCACTGTCGGAAGCCGGAACTGCTTAAATTTTACATATAAAGGCATCAAAGTAACTTTCAGTGAAGCGGCCGCTCAAAGTAGGGGCGATCGTTCCCTCATCGCGGTCTTTATCGGAAAGTTTGTTTGTTTCGACAATAACTACACCGGGGAAGATGTCGTCATCTATAGGAAGGGTGGAAAACTCGCTTTACCGCCTACTAACTTAGAAGCTTACCCCGTCTATGAAAATAGTAAGGACATGGTCATCTACGGCGGGAAAGACGCGAGAAGAGTGTTAACTCCCGCAGTGAAACAAGCTTTGAATCGCTTTGTGACCAACGATACTTTACTCGACGTCGCGATTAACGTCCGAGCGGGTAAGACCTACGCCTATCTCGGCTATAACGATGACTTAATGGTCCTCCCGAGATTAGATCCCTTTAACCCCAAACCAACTAAACAACTTAAAAAAGATGTCGATACTCTCTTTGATTTAATCGACGCTTTCGGGAAAATTAAATAATGCCAACCATCGAAGACCGCACGCACAAGTGGCTGTTAGTGCAAGCCTATAAGCATGACGGGAGTTTCCATCGGATGTGGAGCCCGGCTTATTTAGTTGAAGAAAATGATTGCTTCTGGGCTTTAGCGAGCAAAGCTTCCGCGGTCATCGAAGGGGATGGCAGAAACTGGGCAACCAATGAACCCGCTATTTTCTTCTTGTTTAAGAAAAGATGGCTCAACATTATCGCCATGCAAAAAACCAGCGGTATCGTCTATTACGTCAATATTGCTTCACCCACTATCAAAGATGATGGTTACCTAAGATACATCGATTATGATTTAGATTTAAAGTTATACACCGATGACACAATCAAAGAACTCGATGTCCAGGAATACCAAGAAAACACGAAGTTACTCAAGTATTCCAAAGAGTTACAAGAAAAGATCATCGAATCCTTTAAGGAAGTGGAAAAAGAGATGAAGAACCATGAGTTCCCCTTTGATCCCAATGATGTCTTAGACCTCTTCATTAAGGCGGAAGAGGAGAATCAACCTTATAATCCAACCTTTAAAAAGAATTAACGATTCGATCAGCTTCTTCAAACCCAGGCTCCATCCGCTTGGGTTTGTTTTCTTTAAAGGAACAATCACCAGCGACATAGAGGTGAGGAGCGATTTCGTTTTGACTATCACTGGTGAAACCGAATCCACCATCAGCCTTCTTAAAGTGGAAGGGGGAAGGTTCCGGCATTTGGCCAAAGTTCACGATCACCGCGTCGCATTTTAATTTAATAAGTTGCGAATCAGTGACTCTTCTTATGGTGATGTGGGTGACTTTATCGCCTTCACTATCGATATCGTAAGGAACGTATGGTAAATAAAGATCAATCTTCTTACCCTTGATGGTTTCTGGGTTACCTCTAAATTCTGTTCTTCGGTGAACTAAGGATACTTTTTTACAGATAGTGGAAAGGGTGGCCGCCCAGTCGAGCGCGCTGTCCCCGCCCCCAAAGATGACAACTTCTTTATCTTTAAAGATTTCTGGATCTTTAACCCGGTAATAGATATTGGTCATCTTATCTTCATTCGGGACTCCTAATTTGATGGGAGAATAGTAGCCTAAGCCGGTCGCGATTATCACATATTCCCCTTCAAATTGTTCCGTACCGGTCGAAAGAATATAACCGTTATCATTTTGCTTAATATCGATGATTTTCTTTTCGTAGAGAATCTTATCATCGGGCACAAAGCTCTTTAGATAATCGACAACCCCTTGAGCGGTACTTTTAATAAAAGGGACATCTTCTACCGGTTTCTTGGGGTAGAGACGATGGCATTGTCCCCCATAATGTTTAGAAGCTTCCAGGATGATATAATCGAGACCTTTTTCTTCGAATCTTTTAGCGAGGTAGAGACCGATGGGACCCGCTCCGACGATGATGATTTTCTTTTTTAAGCACATGAAAACATTATAAGGTGTTTCAGCGTATAATGTTTACTGTTATGGAACTGGCTTTATTAACGGATAACGAACAAGAAACAAAAGAACTGGGGAAGATGCTCAGCAAACTCTTACCGCCGAACTCGGTGGTGCTTTTAAAAGGGGATTTAGGAAGCGGGAAAACCACTCTCGTTAAGGGGGTTGCGGAAGGCTTAGGAATCAAAGAACCGGTCCTCTCTCCCACCTTCAATATTTTGAAATGTTATTTTGAAAGTATTCCCCCTCTTTACCACATCGATGCTTATCGGTTAGAGAATGCCAATCTCGAAATGGGGCTCGAAGAATATATCGATGGGGACGGGCTGTGTTTCATTGAATGGCCCGATCGAATTAATGAGCTTTTGCCTCGTCAACATCTCGATATTTTTCTCTTCAGAAAAGATGAAAATACCAGAAGTATTCTCCTCCAATCCAACGGAGCTAAATACGATGAAGTCATCAAGAAATTAACGGAGCAAGTCGATGGTTAGAATTTTATTAGATACCTCCAACAATGATTTGGTGGTCGCTTTAGCGAGCGATAAAGAAATTGTCGGGCAAAAGGTTTATGCTTGCCCTCATCACCAAAGTGAATACCTAGTGGAAGAAATTGGAAAACTCTTAGATGAACATCATTTAACGAAAGATGATATCGATGGCGTGGTTTCTTCAAAAGGACCCGGAAGCTATACCGGTGTCCGGGTAGCCTTAACGGTCGCGAAAGTGATGGCTTTCGCCTTAAATGTCCCTCTCTATTTAGTCTCTTCTTTAGAGATTTTAAAGGACCCGAAGAAAGTGAGTATCTGCCTTGCTAATGCGAGAAATGAAAGAAGTTTCTTTGGGGTCTATGACGGGGATAAAGTGATTGTTAGTGACCGCATCTTAACGGATGAAGATGTTAAAAAATATATCGAAGAACATCCTGATTACGTTGTAAAAGGCGATACTAATTATCTAAATATCCCTTCAGATACCAAGTATATTTTAGAAAATTTAAAAAATAGCGCGAGAAAAGAATATCAAGTTGAAGATGTGCTTAAAGCTTCTCCCGTCTATTTAAAGGGGACCCAAACCTTATGAGTTTATCGATCCGTAAAGCTCAGAAAACGGATGCGGAACAGATTGAAGTTTTAGAGCAGGAAGCCTTCCCTACTTCTTACTGGCCCCTAAAACAAATTGAATATGAATTAACGGCTAATCCGGTAGCAATCCTGCTAGTCGTTCTTGATGAAGATAAAGTAGTAGGGTATTTGGATTTCGATATTACATTTGACAGCGCCACAATATGTCGGATTGCAGTTAGGAAAGATTATCGAAAGAAAGGTATCGCCTCGTCCTTGCTTCTCGCGATGGAGAATATCTTAGGGAAACAACCGGATAAAGTCTCCTTCATCACCTTAGAGGTGAGAGTGAGTAACGTTGAAGCGAGAAAACTCTACCAAAAGATGAAATACGAAGAAGTGACCATCAAAAAGAAATATTACGATGATGGGGAAGATGCGGTTTATATGGTGAGGTACTTATAATGGTAAAAATCTTAGGAATTGAATCGAGCTGTGATGAGACAGCGGTCGCGATAACTGATGGCGATAAGCTTTTAGCTAATGTCATCAGTAGCCAAGTTGATGTCCACCGGAAATACGGCGGCGTCATGCCGGAAATTGCCTCGCGTCTTCATACGGAAAATATCGCAGTTTGCTTAAAAGAAGCTTTAGCCCAAAGTGGGCTCAAGTTTGAAGATATCGATGCTTTTGCGGTTACCCGGGGCCCCGGTTTAATCGGGTGTTTACATGTCGGGTTACAAGCCGCGAAAACTTTAGCGATGCTTTATAAGAAACCATTAATTCCTGTTCACCACTTAGCGGGACATGTGTACGCTAATGAGTATGTGAAGCCGTTTACTTTCCCACTTCTTGCGGTCATCGTCAGCGGTGGTAACACCGAACTCGTCTTAATGAAGAAAGACATGGATTTCACCATCATCGGGGAAACCAAGGACGATGCGGTTGGGGAATGCTATGACAAAGTCGCGAGAGTTTTAGGCTTACCTTATCCTGGTGGTCTACCGATTGACCAAAACGCGAAACTGGGGAAGCCGGTTTATCACTTACCGAAGCCTTTAGCCCACGATGATAGTTATGACTTCTCTTATAGCGGTCTTAAGACCAGCGTCATCAATTTAGTGAACACTCTTAAAATGAAGGGCGAAGAAATCAATGTGCCGGATATTGCGTGTTCCTTCCAAGTTACCGCAATTGGGATGATCACCAGCAAAGTAGAAAAAGCTTTAGAGAATTTCGACGTTAAACAAGTTATCGTCGGTGGCGGTGTGAGCGCTAATAGCTATTTGCGGGAAGAGATGAAGAAACTCTGCGAAAAGCATCATGTCGATTTAATCATCCCGCCCCTTTGGTGCACGACGGATAATGCGGCGATGATCTGTAAGGTCGCTGGTAAACTCTATGAAGAAAAAATCTTCGCGGACCTCTCGCTCGGGGTTGATCCCAACTGGCGAATTTCTGATTTTAGAAATTTTAAATAGGGTTTTGCAAAGATATCAAAATAATTAAATATTGGTAAATTAAGGAGAAAAACATTAAAAATATCGGGTTTTAAGTAATAATTACTTAAAAAGTTCTTGACTATGATTTATGGTCGGGCAAGATTACCCGAGGAGGATTATTATGGATAAACAAATACTAGACATCAAAGACTTATATGAGGGTTTAAAAAATAATAATCTTCATGAACAAGAAGTCACTGTTAACGGGTGGATTAGAACCAATCGAAACAATGGTCATGTCGGCTTTATTGAGCTCCATGATGGAACTTGTTTTAAGGGCGTTCAACTCGTCTATAGTGAAGGAAAGGATTTTGAAACTTATAGCCACCTTCATACCGGGGCGAGCATTGAAGCGACGGGGAAGTTAGTTTTAACGCCCAATATGCCCCAGCCGTTTGAAATACATGTTACGACTATCGCTTTAATTGGGGATTGCCCGGAAGATTATCCCCTCCAAAAGAAGAGAGCGTCTTTCGAATTCTTAAGAGATAACGCTCACCTTCGGCCGCGAGCGAACACCTTCCAAGCCGTCTTTAGAGTGAGAAACGTTTTAGCGATGGCTGTCCATACTTATTTCCAAAGCCACGGCTTTATGTATGTTCATACTCCAGAAATCACCGGTAATGATGCGGAAGGAGCGGGGCAAGTCTTTAACGTGACCACTGGTCCTAAGAACGATCCCACGGATTTCTTTGGAAAGAAAGCCAGCCTCACCGTTAGCGGGCAACTGCACGTGGAAGCTTTCATGGAAGCCTTTAAGAAGGTCTATACCTTCGGCCCGACTTTTCGAGCGGAAAAGAGCAACACTCCGCGGCATGCTAGCGAATTCTGGATGATTGAACCGGAAGTCGCCTTCATCCATTTAAAAGAAGATATGGAACTCATCGAAGACTGCTTAAAGTATTGCATTAAGTATGTCCTTGAACATTGTCCGGATGAGATGAACTTCTTCGATAAATTCATTCAGCCTGGCCTTAAACAAAAACTCACCGATGTCGTCAATGCTTCCTTTAAAGTTATGAAGTATGAAGAAGCTTTAGGCATCTTAAAGAAAGCCTATGAAGGTGGGCATCACTTCGATAACCATGACTTCGTCTGGGGAATGGATTTCCAAAGTGAACATGAGAGATATCTCACGGAAGTAGTGGTTAATGGACCGATGTTCTTGATCGATTTCCCGAAAGAAATCAAAGCCTTCTACATGAAAGAAAATGAAGACGGGAGAACTGTCGCCGGTTGTGACCTCTTAGTCCCTGGGGAAGGCGAAATCGTCGGGGGAAGCGAAAGAGAAGTTCGTTATGACGTCCTTAAAGCCAAGATGGATAAGATTGGGAACACTCAAGGCCTTGAGTGGTATTTAAACCTTAGGAAATATGGTTCGGTTCCGCATGCCGGTTTCGGTATCGGTTTCGACCGTTTACTCATGTACGTCACCGGTATTCAAAATATTCGTGACGTTCAACCCTATCCAAGAACTTCTAATCAATTAAAATATTAGTGTATGAATGAAATCGAGACCGCTTTCAAGAAAAGAGAAAACTTGAAAGAAGAACAAAGAAAAAACATCGCGAGAAAAAGAATCATCTATACCCTAGGATTCGTCATCTTTGCGTTGTGCGCTTTAATTATCGTCTGTTTTATCGATATGTTTATTTAGCCTCGTCCTTTTGAACCTCGGCTTTCAGCTTTTCAGCTTCCACGCTGGAAGGCTTTTTAATATCGTCATAGAAATTAAAGTCATCGAGATTCTTATCAAATACTGTTCGGCAACGTTTATTGAGTTGAAGGAAGCGAGAAACATAAGCTTGGGAAACAACGATGGTGTAGCAGATAGAAATTAACCATAAGGGAACGAGGATATAGCTCGCCCAGTATTCATTGTGCCAGGTTGGGGTATTGCTTAAAGCGGGCCACGAGGAAAGAAGGGTTAAACCGAAGAAATTGGAATAGTTATCAGGATTCCCAAAGTCCCATTGGAAGAACAAAGTTCCAAAGTGCCCGAAATAATCTTCATTCCAGTTATTGGTTAAACCCGCATAAATGAAATAGATGATGAGCGACACTAATAAAATGAGGAAGGGGATTGATATCTGTTTCATGAACAAATAGTTGTTCTTTTTAAGGCCGTACTTCTTAAGTTCTCCGGCGTTTTGGACGACCCGGTAAACACAGACGTCATGGATTTCATTATCCATCCGTTTTTGAAAGAGTTTATTTACTTTTCTGATTGCCATCCCGATCAAGGCTAAAAGGATAAAAGCAATAATCAAAACAAAGATAAGGATAATTAAAAGCTTAGTATCAGTGTCATTATTAAAGAATCCCGCGAGGTTAATGTTCATCGTCACTATCCTCCTTATCTTCGGTATCATGCATCGTTTCAATCTTTAAAGGTTCCGCGTCAATTACCTTAATATCGTTAGGAAGAGGGGGGTTTTGCAGGTTATTTGGGATTTTTCCTTCCATGATTAACTTCTGCCGATACGCTTCCGCGTCCATCAGAGGCGGATTAACGTTCTGTTGATTTGGTAAGGCTTGATTGATATTAGGAATCCCAATCTGCGGATTAGGAAAGGGAGGAACATTATTATTCGGCAACGCTTGATTAGCGTTTTCCGGGTGCTGATAAAAGTTCTGTTGAATATAAACATTTTGAACCGGGGGAGTGGCTGGTTTTTCTTCCTCCTTTTCTTCACTTTCCCCTAAAGCTTCTTCCATTTGTTTTTTCTTAATCTTTTCGACTAACTCATCTTCCGGAAGTGGGGGTAAAGGTTTTTCCCCACGGAAGAACCGATAGATGACGAACGGAATCTCTTTAAACATAAAGAAAAGACCGACAAAAAAGCTCGCGACTAAGATAGCGACTAAGAGAGGTAAAAGTAAGACGTAGACGAGGCCGAACCCCAGATTTTTCAAGGCTTTTCCCATGACGATATTTTACTAATGTTTTTTCTATTTACCAAACTTTCCCTTGGCTTTCTTTTTAATTAGATTGATCAAAGAAAATAAGAGTTGCGTTATCGGTATAGCAAAGAAGATCATCGAGCAACTTAAAAGTTGATAAGGTTCAGGGATTAATGGATAGATGACCGCTGTTAAATAGAGCATCCCAAAGAACATAATCACAACAACGATGTAATAGGGAACAGTTCTTTTCCTTAGTAGGTCAGGACAAGTTAACAATGAGAAATACAAAGTGAAAGCTAAAAAGAGATATGAAGCGGTGACATTAACGTTAATTAAAGCAAAACTGATTCCTCCCAACACAATCGTGGATATCTCATTAACTAAAGGAAGTTCCTTCACTGATTCATCATGTAATCTCTTCTTAAGTTCCAAGATTAGGAAGGAAGAAGCCGTTATCGAAAGAAGCGAATAACCATAAAGGAAAATCGGAACAATATCTCTTGCATATTCTTTATTTCCTAAGCCTATCAAAGTTAAAGTTCTTCCGATGATATCGAAAGAAAAGACTAAGTTAACAATAATTAAAGCTAGATAGGTGAATAAGAGAAAGAAGAGAGAAGATATAAAGATGACCAAGGATAACGGTAACTTCTTTTTACTTAAGTAACCAAAAATCACCCCGCTGGTGAGGCTCGGTACCGCGTAAAATAAAGTATCAGATAAATTGAAGAAGCCAAAACCAATCATCAAGGCTAAAGAGCCAAAGAACAACAGAGCGATATAGCTATCTTTAATTAAACGGGTCGCTACCGCGTTCACCGCGGTAATCACTAAAGCAGTGACGATGAAGGATAAGGGGAAGAACGCTCCTACGAGAGTTAACACCGCGTTTATCCCTGAAAGCAAGGCCACAAAAGCAATATTCTGAGTAGGGGTTTTCCGTTCTTCAAAAATCATTCTTTAATTCTAATCGATAAGCGATAAATGACGAAAGAAATCAAAGAATTTCTATCGGAATGAAAAGTTATACTCAAAAGTATAATAATTCTAAGTATAACTATTTGCTCTTGTAGAAGACGTCGATGTTTAATGCTAATTCATGCTTAGAATTTTCTTGTCCGTTGTCTAAAAGAAAGCCAAAAATTGTTAAGGCCTTCCCTTTTAATAAAAGGGAAATAAGGGTATTCTTAATAAGCACATGGACTTCTCACATCTTTTAAATAACAAACAATTAGAAGCGGTGGAAACGACGAGCAAAAACGTTCGGGTCATCGCTGGAGCGGGTTCAGGTAAGACCCGGGTTTTAACTTACCGTATCGCCTATCTCATCAGTGAACAACACGTATCACCGAGCAACATCTTAGCGATTACTTTCACCAATAAAGTCGCTAACGAGATGAAGGAAAGAGCCCTCAATCTCATCGAAGAGAATTATGGTTATCGTCCCTTCCTTAGAATCAGCACTTTCCACTCTTTCTGCGCGTTCTTCCTGCGTCAAGAAGCGAAGCTCATCGGCTTCCCTTCTTCTTTCACCATTTATGATGAGGATGACACCAAGAAACTGATTAAGAATATCGGGGAAGAACTCGGTTACAGTAAGGGAAGCGACGAAGTTAAAGCGGCTTTAAAATTCATCTCTTACCAAAAGGAAAGAGGTTTATATCCCAGCGATATTAACCCTAAAAACTTAAGAACCGAACAAGATAAGATTTCTTTAAAGTTCTTTACGCGTTACGAAGAAGAAAAAGATAAGAGCTTTGCCTTAGATTTCGATGATTTACTCTTAAAGACTAACCAAATCCTCGATAACTATCCGGATGTGCAAGAAAGGTGGTCGCACAAGTACACTCATGTTTTGATTGATGAATTCCAGGATACCAATGACGTCCAATATAAGCTTTTAAAGTTACTAGTTAATCCAGAAGCTAGTCTTTATGTCGTCGGTGATCCCGACCAAACGATTTATACGTGGAGAGGGGCTAACCAAAAGATCATCTTAGATTTTGACCGGAATTATAAAGATACCGAAACGATTATCCTCAATGAAAACTATCGGTCGACGAAGACGATACTCGATGCCGCTAATAAGTTGATTGAGCACAATAAAGAACGGGTGAAGAAAGACCTTTTTACCAATGGTGAACAAGGAGCCGCTATCGAAACAATCCAAGAAAGCACCGATGATAAAGAAGCCAGATGGGTCGTTAAAAAGATTAAAGAAATTGGGATAAACCAAAAGGATAAAGAAGGAAAACCCCAATATAACAACATCGCGATTCTCTATCGAAGTAGCTACTTAACCAGGCCTTTTGAACAAGCCTTAAAAGATTACGGCATTAATTACCGAATCTTCGGCGGTTTACGTTTCTATGAACGGATGGAAGTTAAGGATTTAATTTCTTATTGTTATTTGATGGTTAACCCGAAAGATAACATCTCTTTTGAAAGAATCGTCAACGTTCCGAGGAGGGGCATTGGGGATACTTCTTTAATCACCCTTAAAAAAGAAGCGGACGCTCAAAATGTATCGGAGCTTGAATACGCCTTAGATATTGAAAAATATAAGGATACGACTGACTTAGCTCCCAGAGTGGTCCGAGCGTTAGCCGTCTTCAGTAAAAATTTCATAGATACCAGAAAAGAACTCCAAGATGGGGATGAAGCGTACTCCGCAATTCTGAGAAGGTTTGTCACGAAGATTGGTTACTTTGATTACTTAAAAGATATGGAAGACGTTGAAGAAGATAGAATCGGAAACGTTGAAGCTTTGTTTAATGATATTGACCATTACTTTAAAGATAATCCAGGGGATAAGTTTGAAAATTACCTTCAGAACGTTACCTTATTGACGAGTCAAGATGATTTAGAAGACGGGAACTATGTTTCTTTAATGACGGTCCACGTCGCCAAAGGCTTGGAATTTGATTATGTCTTTGTCATCGGGCTAGAAGATGGGGTTTTCCCATCCGATCGAACCATTGAAGAAAGTGATAAAGGGATGGAAGAAGAAAGACGCTTAGCCTACGTCAGTTTCACGAGAGCCAAAAAGAAACTCTTCCTTTCTTGTAACTCTTCTTATTCCTTTAAGCGAGATACGAACTTAAGTCCTTCCCCCTTCTTTAAAGAAGCGGGCTTAAAAGTAACTAAGCCCTACGGCTTTAAGACCGATGCTTATCAATTTAAGGGGTGGTCGGACCGCGATATGGGGTATGAACGGCAAGACGTCAATACTTTCGATACTTACCGGAAGAATGTTAACGTTGTTTCACCCAAGAAACAGACCAACGGAGTGACCGATTGGAAAGTCGGGGACCACGCTTCTCACATTAAATTCGGGGAAGGAGTGGTGATTAAACTTCAAGGCAATGACATCATTCTCATTGACTTTAAAGAGCATGGGATTAAGACCTTATTAGGGACTCATCCTTCGCTCACCAAGATTTATAGTAAAGGAGGACAAGCATGACCTTAGAAGAAGCTGCCGCACGAGTTAAAGAACTCACTGCATTACTTGAACGTTATAACTATGAATACTACGTTCTTAATCAAAGCTCCGTTCCCGATAGCACCTATGACCGCTTGATGGGAGAACTTCAACTTTTAGAAAAAGAATATCCCTCTTTAAAGAATAAAAACTCTCCCACCCAACGAGTGGGGGGAGCCGTTCAATCGGAATTTAAAAAGATTCCCCATAAACGTTTGATGTTATCTTTAGGTAACGTCTATAACGAAGATGAAATCTATGATTTCGATCGAAAGATCAGAGCAATCACCAAAGAAAAAGTCGTCACCTATATGGGGGAAGTGAAGATTGATGGGCTCGGTATCTCTTTAGTCTACGATAAAGGGGAGCTCCAGTACGCGGTAACGCGGGGTGACGGGGTGACAGGGGAAGACGTTACCCAAAACGTCATCACCATTAAAAGTATCCCTCTCCACGTTAAAGAAACCCGTCCTTTTGAAGTGCGTGGCGAAGTCTTTATGCCGAAAGCGTCCCTCCTTCAATTAAATAAAGAAAGAGAAGCAGCGGGGTTACCGTTATTTGCGAACGCGAGAAACGCCGCGGCGGGTTCCATCCGTAACTTAGATTCCAGAGTAGCCGCCAGCCGGAAACTTGAAGGATTTTGGTATTACCTGGTGAACGCGAGAGAGCTTGGGATTCATAAACACCATGAAGCTCTCGATTACTTAGCCTCCCTCGGTTTCTTAGTGAACGATAAACGTCGCCTATTAAACGGACCTGATGAACTCGTTAAATACATGGAAGAGATGACCAAAGAAAGAGAATCTCTCCCTTACGATATCGATGGCTTAGTCTTTAAGGTCGATAATATCGATGAATACGATACGATTGGCTACACCGCGAAAGAACCCAAGTGGGCGGTCGCCTATAAGTTCCCTCCGCAGGAAGTAACCACAAAATTATTAGATATCGTGATTACGATTGGGAGAACCGGAAGGGTAACCCCGAACGCGGTGTTGAGCCCGGTAAGAGTGGCGGGTAGCACCGTTCAAAGAGCAACCTTAAATAACGAAGATTTCATCAAAGAAAAAGGTTTGATGATTGGGGACACTGTCATCCTAAGAAAAGCCGCGGATGTGATTCCGGAAGTGGTGGGTCCAGTCGTCAAAGATCGAACCGGGAAAGAAGTGCCTTGGGTGATGCCAGCGTGCTGTCCTGTCTGCGGTCAACCGTTAACGAAGGTCGGGGGTTTACATTACTGTTTAAATCCCCACTGCGGTAGCCGAAAGATTGAAACAATCATTCATTTTGCGAGTAGGAACGCGATGGACATCGATGGAATGGGTGCCAGCGTGGTTGAAGAACTATTCGGTGAACACTTCCTCTACGATATCCCGGATATCTATGTCCTAAAAGATCATCGAAGTGAAATTAAAGAACTCGATGGCTGGAGCGACAGGTCAATCGATAGTCTCTTACAAGGCATCGAAGAAAGTAAGGGCAGAAGCTTAGAACGGCTCCTCTTCGGTTTAGGAATCAAAGAAGTCGGGGAAAAGATGGGGAAAGTCTTAGCGAGAAACTATAAAGACCTCGATAAGTTCTTCACTTTGACGGTTGAAGATTTACTCAAGATCGATGATGTTGGGCCAGTAGCAGCGAAAAACATCTATGACTACTTCCACGATGAAAACACCAAGAAAGAAATCGAACTATTAAGAAGCTACGGAGTGAACTTTAAATACTTAGGAACTGATAGCTTAGACCCCAACTCCTATTTCTATCATAAGACCATTGTCTTAACCGGTACTTTAGAAAAGTATAGCCGTGAACAAATGACGGAAATCTTAGAAGGGATCGGAGCGAAAGTCACTTCTAGCGTCAGTAAGAAAACCGATATTGTCATCTATGGTCCTGGAGCGGGGAGTAAGCTGCAAAAAGCCCAAGAACTCCACATCGAAACGATGGATGAACAACAAGCTTTAAATCACTTAGACAAAGTCGGGTAATAAAAAGGTAGAATGTAAGATATGAAAAAGATTACGATGGACGTCCTTAAGGATGCCGCTAATAGGCTCTTGTTCAGTATGTCAGAAGAAGAATACGAAGCCTTATTTAAAGAATTCCAAACCATGACGGAGCTCATGGGAAAAATCGCGGAGAATGAAGAAGTTAATCAGGTCGAACCAATGACTTTCCCCTTCGACTGCGAAACCACGTATTTAAGAGAAGATATTCCGGGTGAGACCTTAACCCCGGAAGAAGCGCTTAAGAACGCGGGGTCAAAAGAAGACGATCAAATTAAACTCCCGAGGGTGGTGTTATGAGTTACTTAGATTTAACGTTAAAAGAAATCCACCAAGCGTTAGTGGATAAGAAGGTCACCCCGAGTGAACTGTTGGAAGAGGCCTTAAAGAGAGCGAAAGAGAATAAAGATAACGCTTTTGAATATATCTGTGAAAAAGAAGCGAGAGAATTCGTTAAGACCTTAGGACCGGTTGAAGAAGATAACATCCTCTTCGGTATTCCCTTCTTAGCGAAAGATAACTTCTCGACGGAAGGCATTGAAACCACCGCGAGTTCCGATATTTTAAAGGGCTATGTCCCGGTGTTTAATGCGACCGTCATCCAAAAATTAAAAGATAAGAAAGCGGTGATGATTGGGAAAACCTGCCTTGATGAACTTGCGATGGGGGGAACCGGAACTTCCGGTCACTTAGGAAAGACTTATAACCCCTATGACCCCACTCACCAAAGAATGATCGGGGGGTCGTCATCGGGGAGCGCTAGTTTAACGGCCAGCGGTGTCGCGCCTTTTGCTTTAGGTAGCGATACCGGTGATAGTGTTCGTAAACCCGCTTCCTTCGGGGGCTTAGTTGGCTTTAAACCGACCTGGGGAAGAATCTCTCGTTACGGCTTATTCCCTTTTGCGTGCTCTCTTGATCACGTCGGGTATTTCACCCGTTCGGTTGAAGATAGCGCGGTTCTTTTGAACGTTTTAGCGGGCCGGGACGTCAACGACAGCACCAGCAGTACGAGAGAAGTGGAAGATTACACTTCGTTCTTAAAGAAAAACCATCCCTATAAATTAGCGGTCCTGAAAGAAGTCATCGACGGGATTATTGATCCCTTCTTAAAAGAAAAATTCCTGAAGAGTGAAGAAGAGCTTAGGAAACGGGGTTACGTCGTTGAATACGTTAACTTCGGGGAAGAACTCTTAAAGTCCTTATACCCGACTTATATCGTTATCAGCTCCGCGGAAGCGACCAGTAACGACGCTAATCTCGATGGGATTAAGTTCGGGCCGTACCACCAAGGAAAGACTTACCAAGAAGTCATGTTTAAAGCCAGAACTGAAGGCTTTAGCACCTTAATTAAACGGAGATTCGTCCTTGGTTCCTACTGCCTTATGGCGGAAAACCAAGAAGAACTCTTCTTAAGAGCCCAGAGAAATAGAACCTTAATCGTGAGAAGAATCAATGAAATCCTGAAAGATTACGATTTCATTTATGTGCCGGCGGCCCCGAGTATCGCGCCGAAGTTCGATGAATCAAGCGATTATTTCTCCACTGAATACTTAGTGAACGATAACTTATTAGTCTTAGGTAACTTCTCCGGTTTACCATCTATCACTGTTCCTTTAGCGATGGAAAATGGTTTCCCCTTAGGGGTGAATTTAATGGGGAGAGCCTTTGAAGAAAAAGCCCTTTTTGAAGCCTCGGAAGTGGTGGAAGAAATAACCGGCCTTAAGGGCTTAAGCTACCTCAATAAAAAGGAGGGCAATTTATGAATTTAGAACCGGTTATCGGCTTAGAAATCCACGTCGAAATGAAGACGAAGTCGAAGATGTTTTCTTCTTCGCCCGTCACCTTTAACGCTCCGCATAATAGCAGCGTCACCCCATATGACTTAGCCTTCCCGGGCACCATGCCAGTCGTCAATAAACAAGCGATTATTAACGGCATCCGAATGAGCCATGCTTTACACATGGAAATCGATGATACCTTGTATTTTGACCGGAAGAACTATTTCTATAGTGATCTTCCTAAGGGTTTCCAAATCACCCAGCAAAGACGGCCGATTGGGAAGAATGGGTATGTGGAAATTAAAACGCCGGAAGGTATAAAAAAGATTGGTATCGAAAGGCTGCACTTAGAAGAAGATACCTGTAAACAGCTCCACTTCATCGATTACACCTTGCTCGACTATAACCGGGCCGGTGTCCCTCTCGCGGAAATCGTTTCTCGTCCCGAAATTAAGAATGGCTACGAAGCGATGAAGTACGTGGAAGCGATTAGGAATATCGCGATTTACACCGAAACTTCCGACGGGAAGATGGAAGAAGGGTCCTTAAGATGTGACGTTAATATCAGTCTTAAACCTTATGGAACGAGAGTCTTTGGAACGAAAGTGGAAATCAAGAACCTTAACTCCTTAAAGAATATCCAAGAAGCCATCGATTATGAAATCGTGAGGCAAAGTAAAGTTCTTTTATCTGGCGGAAAGGTTCAACAAGAAACCAGACGTTTTGATGAAAGCAAAGGCCAAACCATCCTCATGCGGGTCAAGACGGACGCGGTCGACTATAAGTATTTCTGTGAACCGAACATCACCCCGATTAAGTTAGGACAAGCCTTTATTGACGATGCTGTTAATAGTTGTCCAGAACTTTATGACGATAAGTTTAAGCGATATTTAACCCTCGGTTTAAATGAAAAAGATTGCGAAATCATTTTAAATAACCGGGATATGGCAAGATATTTCGAAAATGCAGTGGGTGAGATGAAGAACGCTAAAGGGTTAGCGAACCTCCTCATTACCGAAATCAACGCCTATCTCAATAAACAAGGAATCACCATCACGAGTCTCACCTTAAAACCGGAAACCTTAAGAGAAATTGTTTTAATGGGTGAGAAGGAAAGCTTGAGCCATAAACAGGTGACCGATATCTTAGACGAAGTCCTTAAGAGTGGGATCACCCCGAAAGAAGCGAAAGAGAAACTCCATATTGTGCCGCAGATTTCGGATAGCTCCGCTCTCTTACCCTTAGTCATTCAAGTTCTCGATAATAATCCCCAATCGATTATCGATTTTAAGAATGGGAAAGATCGGGCAATCGGTTTCTTAATTGGGCAAGTGATGAAGCTCAGTAAAGGCAAAGCCAATGCGGCGATGGTGAGCAAACTGATGAACGAAGAATTGAGGAAACGCTGATGGAAAAGAAGACGGATCTCGATATTGAAAAGCTCATTCAATGGTTGGAAGGTGTTAAGAATTTAGACTTACCGGAATATAAGGGTCTCCCCACCATTCCTTTATATATGGAACAGGTGACCAGCTACGTTAACGATGTCTTAACTCCTTTAACCCCGATGGGAAGTGAAAGTGGAAATCTCACTTCTTTCATGGTCAATAACTATGTTAAGGCGAAGATTATCCAAGAACCGAACGGCAAAAAGTATGACCGTGATCATATCGGCTATTTAATGGCGATCAATACCTTAAAGAACGTCTTATCGATGAATGAATTAGCGTTACTGGTAAAGATGGATAAAGAAGTCAGCACCGATAAATCCATCCTTTACCATTTCTTCCGTTTAATGGTCCAAAACGTCGGGAAGAATGTCGGGGATAAGACTTTAACCCATGTGGTAAACTTCTATAAACGGTACCAAAAAGATAAAGAAGCTGGGAATAAAGATGCTGAAAAAATGCTGAAAGATTCTTTAGGTTTAATCGCCTTTAGATTAGGCGTTAAAGCCAGCTTAGAAGAAAGAATCAGCGAAGCTATTTTAAGTACCTTAGGGGAAAAGATGGTCGGGGAAGACGTCTTAAGAGAAGTCAAGAACCCGGGCAAGAAAGAAACTAAACTATCCATCAAAAATAGCGAGATTGAAGCTGAAAGAGCGGCCAGAATCTTGGAAGTGGAAGAACCGAAAAAGAAGAGGGAAAAGAAATGAAAAAGATCTTAGTCACCGGCGGTCTCGGTTTTATCGGGAGCATCACCTGTAAACAACTCTTATTAAATGGTTACGATGTCGTCATCGTCGATAACTTAGTCAATAGCTGTAAAGACGTGAAAGACATCTTAGAAAAGTTAACGGGTAAACCCGTCACTTTCTATGAGACTGATATTCGTGACGAAGAAGAGATGGACAAAATCTTTAAAAAAGAAAAACCCTCTTCCGTCATCCATTTTGCCGGCCTTAAAGCGGTCGGGGAAAGCGTGGCTAAGCCCCTTCTTTATTACGATAACAACCTCAATGGCTCCATCGTTTTATTAAAAATGATGGAGAGATATAACGTTAATGAATTAATTTTCAGTAGCTCGGCGACCGTCTACGGGGTACCGGATAAACTCCCATTAATCGAAGAATCACCGGTTAAAGAAGCGACGAATCCCTACGGGGAAACCAAGGTGATGATTGAAAAAATCATCCGTGACTATGCCTTAATCCATGAAGATTTTAAAGCGATGCTTTTACGTTACTTTAACCCGATTGGAGCGGACGATAGTTACCTTCTCGGAGAAAAGCCAGTCGGGATTCCGAATAACCTTTTACCTTATATTTCACAAGTCGCGACCGGGAAACGGCCGTTCTTAAAAGTGTTCGGAAACGATTACCCAACGGAAGACGGGACCTGCATCCGTGACTATATCCATGTCGTTGATTTAGCTTTAGGTCATTTAGCGGCTTTAAAGAAGTTTGATGACGTTAAGGGTGTGAATATCTATAACCTAGGGACCGGAAAAGGCACTTCGGTTCTGGAACTCGTAAAAGCTTATGAAGAAGCTAATCATTTAAAGATTCCCTATGAAATTTATCCTCGTCGAGCGGGCGATGTAGTCAGTAACTATGCCTCTTGCGACAAAGCGCTAAAAGAACTCCATTGGAAAGCCGAACGGAGCATCTTAGATGCCTGCCGTTCTTCTTTTGAATTTGAAAAGAGGTTAAAAGATTATGAGTGAATTCATCATCCCTCTTCCCGATGGTTTAAGCCTGAAAGGGGAGAGTTACTTAGCGAAAGAAGAAAAAGCTTCTTTAGTCCTGATTACCGGAATGTGTGAACATGGTAAGCGTTATAAAGAACTCACGCTTTACCTTAATACTTATGGTTTTTCAGTCTATGTCGTCGATCACTTTGGGCAAGGGTTAAATGCTGAAAGCGTTGATGATTTACAAAAATGGCCGAAGGATGCTTTCGATATGGCTTGCTTAGCCCTTAAGATGAAAGGGGAAGAGCTAAAGAGTGTCACTAATAAACCCGTCTATTTATTCGGTCACTCGATGGGTTCCTTTGTTAGCCAAAGGACAGTCGCTCTTTATCCGAGTGTTTTTGATAAAGTCATCTTATGCGGGAGTAATGGCCCCGATACCTTTATTGCGACAGTTGGGAGCTTGGTTGCGAATCTCTTAACCACTAAGAAAAATTGGGATAAGAAATCCAAATTACTAACAGGTTTAGTCTTAGGGCGATATGTGGCTGCGATAAAGAACCGGAAACATGATAACGATTGGCTGAGTATCAATGAAGATAACGTCATCATCTATGATAATGACCCCTACTGCGGTGCCACCCCAACTCCCGGCTCCTTT
>UQOB01000018.1 GCA_900542595.1 uncultured Mollicutes bacterium
CTTTCCCCGTGATTGTGGGTTGCCCGACGTTAACGGGGACAGAACCGCTGACGGAGCCGCAGTTACCAGAACCTTGGGCAACATCGGTCCCGACTCGATCAATATTCATTAAGACTTCTTTACCGCTTCCGATTAAGGTGCAACCACTGACAGGTTCACAAATTTTCCCATCACGGATGATATAAGCTTCCGAAGCTGAGAAGTTAAATTCCCCAGTGGAAGGTTGGACGGAACCGCCACCGAAATCAGCGACATAGATACCTAGCTTCGTATCTTTAATGATGTCAGCCGGGTTATCTTTCCCAGCCGCAATATAGGTATTGCTCATCCGGCTGGTCGGTTCATATTTATAGCTTTGCCTTCTCGACGTCCCGTTAGCGGGCATATTTAACCGCCGGGCATTGAACTTATCGACTAAGAAACCGCAGCAGATACCATCTTTAATTAAGAGATTCTTTTGGGTGACATGACCTTCGCTATCGATGTTATTGCTTCCCCAGTAATTGGATAATGTTCCGTCATCATAAGCCGTGACGAGGGGAGAGGCGATTTGTTTTCCGATGGAATCGGAGAAAACTGATAGTTTTTTCGCGGTGGCAGTCGCTTCAAGAGAATGGCCGCAGGCTTCATGGAAAAGGACACCGCCCCAGCCATTTTTAATGACGACCGGGTAACGACCGCTCGGGCACTCTTTAGCGCTCAGCATTTGGATGGCCTTTTCCGCCGCTTGAAGAGCAACTTTCTTATAATCCACTTTCTTCGTGAAATAATCCCAACCATCATAACGAGCGATATTGCTCATACCGGTGGTGATTTTTTCGCCGTTCGAAGCATAAGCGAAGAAGAAAACTCTTCCTCTTTCTTCGGTGTTATGGAATTCTTTTCCCGTTTCACCTTCCGAAGAGAAGATAACAATATTCTTCTTGTTATTAGCGAACGAAGTGATTGATCTTACGATTCTCTTATCGTAAGACGCGATTAAGGAATTGGTTTCTTTTAAGTAATTGATGATATCTTCAGTTGGAACATCTAAGAGATGACGTTTGATTTTATTGATGTTTTTAACCTTTTGTCTTTCGATATCATTGACCGTGATTTTTCTAGGTTCATTGAACTTTTTCGCTAAAGTTTCCGCTAAAGCGAGAAGTTTCTTTTCAGTTAAGGTGGAAGTGTAGCCATAGACACTTTGAAAACCATTTAAAATCCGGATACCCGCTCCGTAGGTTTCATTTTTAGCAATCTTTTCTACACAGCCATTATCGATACTGATGCTTTGGGAGAAATTTTCTTCTAAATATATTTCAGCATAATCGCCGCCGGTCGAAAGAGCAGCGTTTAATACTTTCAGGGCAACTTTCTTAGTAATCATTGAGAGCCTCCTTTGTGCAATATAGCACAAAAAGGGTCCAACTTCACTTACTAGCCGGCCTCTCTTGGCGATTTCTCTTGGAATGTTTATAGTTTAGTCATGTTCGATTTAGCCTATTTGGAAAATCTCAATCACCTGTGGCGGGAAAAAGTTCTCACCCTGACGAAAAGCGATATCAAATATATCGAAGGAAGAACGGATTTTCGAAGTACCTTACAAGGCTTTTTAACGAGGGACTATTACCAAAGGTCAAAGGTCATTAAACAAGGGGAAATTGTCTATGGTTACGCGTTCCAAGATTGGACGAACGATGTGACAAAATTAAAGCATGATTACCCGGTTTGGGTTCTTTCTAGTCCCAGTTCAGAGGTAAATAAAAACCCGACAATTTATCGAGAAATCATAAAAAATATTGAGGATTTAAAGAGAAAATCAGATTTATTGGAAGAAGAAAATAAGTTCCTAAATCTTATTAAAAAGCCTTTGAGCGACGCTAAAATGGTCGAACTTCCTTCTTCTATCAATAACGGAAAATTAATTTATCTTTCGATAGTGTATCGGAGACTTAATAACGCTCCATCGTTTCACCTGGGTTTAAATCTCTATTTAATGTGCCCATCTGTATCTAAAGAATTGTTATTTTTACCTTTGAAGTATTGCCCGGAAGACTATCGGCAAGGTTACGAGCCTAATGGTTATCCGTTATAATCTAGTAGGAGGAACTTTACTTTATGAAACTTCTCTATCAAGGTCACGCTTCCTTTCGTCTGACGACCGATGAACACAAAGTCATCTATATCGACCCCTTTATCGGCGATGGTTATGATGTACCCGCTGACATCATTCTCTGCACTCATGAGCATTATGATCATAACAAGGTGGAACTCGTCACTAAAAAGCCGACCACTAAGATCATCCATTATTACAATGTCTTGCAAAATGGCGTTTATAAAACTTTAGATATCGACGGAGTTGAGATTAAAGCAGTTCCAGCTTATAACTCCCATCACGATAGAAACGAGACGGTGGGTTATGTCATCCACTGTGACGGAGTGACCGTTTATCACGCGGGAGACACCGATGTGATTCCGGAAATGGCCAATTTAGCGGCTGAACACATTGATTATGCTTTGCTTCCCATCGATGGTTTTTATACGATGGGGCCGAAAGATGTTGAAAAGGCTCAAAGCATGATTCACGCCGAAAATATCATTGTTATGCATACCAAAGTTGGGGCGATATTTGACTTAGAAAAAGCTAAACAAGTTACCCTCCCCGGTGTTTTAATTATTAAACCTGGAGACGAAATTTTTTAAAACATGAGTAATAAATTACTGATTAGAAAACTGATTGGGCACGCTTTGCTCTATATTTCCTCAATCTTAGTTTTCTATTTCTTTATCTCAGCTTCCCTTTATTTCTACCGGGATGATCTTCAATACTTTGAAAACATGACTTTGCCCGTTATTTACGGGTCTATCTCTTTCGCTGTTCTCTTAGTTTCTCAGCTCTTTTTAATCGGGAGAAGAAAGGGATATGAACTAAAGATTAGTAGCTACGCGATGATGTTTTTCTTCGGCGTCTACTTTATTTTGTTGAGTGTCATCTTAGCGATTGAATTAGCTAGCACCATCACAACTGGGGAAAACATCTGGTATTTCTTAGCATTTGACCTTTCCCTCTACGCTTTATTCATCGTGGAAGTGGTTCTCGGCTTATTCAGTTACCTTAAATACCGAAAGCTCAATCCTAAACCCAAAAAGAAAACCGACCCCTACGATGAACGGGTCAATGTCCGCAAAGAATAAAACCAATAACTTTGGTTATTGGTGTATTACCCCTAAGCCTTGTATAATTGAGGGCGATGATTAAAACAATTTCAAAATTACGCCTGACGATTTTTACCCTCTTAACCGTCCAATTATCCGCGATGATTGCGGTCACGCTTTTTTATATTTTCGATTGGTATGGTTTTAGGGAAGTTCAATTTATCAACGCTTATGTTTTCGCGGGCTTAGTATTTTTTATCCTTTTGGACGCGGTCGCCTTTTGGGTTGGCTTAATTAAACTCAACCATGCGAGACAAAAGAACGACTTAGAAGCGGCTTCTTTAATTGGAAGCGATATTCAAGAAGCCTATGAATTTGGAAAGATTGGACTCTTAGTCACCGATGATAATGACACGGTCATGTGGACCAACTCCCTCTTTAAAAATCTTCAAATCGATATTATCGATGAGAACGTTTTTAACTGGACTCCAGCTTTGAAGAGTTTAGTGAATGCGCCCCTCAACAAAATCTTAAAAACGGAAATTAAAGGCCGGAAATACGAGGTTAAATACCTTTCGGAGCCTCGTTTATTCATCTTTAAAGACGTCACAGATTATGAAAACTCGGTCTCTTATTCGAAGGAACAAAGAATCGTTTTAGGTTTAATCACTATCGATAACTTAAATGAAGTAACTAGTGACACCGATGAATCCGCTGACACGGTGACGAAGGTGAGGTCGATCATCACCGATTACTGCCGTGATTACGGAGTGCTCTTGAGACGGGTTAAGAACGATACCTATTTCGCGGTCTGTAACTATAGTTCCTTAAAACGGATTGAAGATGATAAATTTTCGCTTTTAGAAGCGGTGAGACAAGCGATGGCTAAGGAAAGTAATCCCTTAACCCTTTCCATCGGTTTTGCTTATGACTTCCCGGATGTTGAAAAGTTAAATGAAATGGTCGCGGACGCTATCGACGTCGCCCTTAGTCGGGGCGGTGACCAAGCGGTTGTTTCGCAGTATGGTAAAGAACTTCGGTTCTTCGGCGGAAAAACGGCGGCGATTGAAACGACCAGCAAAGTTAAAGTGCGGTCAGTAGCGGATAGCTTAATTGCCTTAATCAAGAGCGCCGCTAACGTCTACGTCATGGGCCATACCGATATGGATATGGATGCTTTAGGTTCTTGCTTAGGAATCCTCGCTATTGCGGATTATTGCCATAAAGATGCAAAGATTATCTATGACCCAAGAAAGACGGAAAGAAAAGCCAGGTTAGCTTTCCAAAGCGCATTTACTCGTGATCAAAGCGATAAAATGACTATCGCCCCCGATGAAGCTTATGATGATATTAAGCCAGGAACTTTACTCGTCATCGTCGATGTCGCTGTTCCTAACATGGTCATGGCGCCCGAAGTCTTAGAAAAAGCCAGTAAAATCATCATCATTGATCACCATAGACGGGGTGACAAAACGATTGAACAACCGGTTCTTTCTTACATTGAACCGAGCGCTAGCAGCGCTAGTGAGTTGATAGTCCAAATGATTAAATACGCGACTGCGAACCCCCGGATTGAATTAAAACCGGCTTATGCGACCATCATGCTTTCTGGTATCTTCCTCGATAGTAACTACTTTAAGAGCAAGAGCACGGGGATGAGAACTTTTGAAGCGGCGGAAACCTTAAAAGAATACGGGGCAGATAACAGCGTCGCGGATGATTATTTAAAAGATGAATTCGAAGAGTATTCGTTAATCACTAAAATTATCTCGACCATTAAAACCCCGCATTATGGCATCGTCTATTGCACGAGTGACGATAAAGAAAACATCGAACGGAGCACTTTAGCGAAGGTCGCTAATCAGATTCTGCAACTTAAGGGAATCAATGCCTGCTTCGTCATCGGTCGAACCGGTGATAAAGAAGTCAGAATTTCCGCGAGAAGCGACGGAACGGTTAATGTCCAATTATTATGTGAAAAGATGGGCGGCGGTGGCCACTTCACGATGGCGGCCTGCGTCTTTAATAACCTATCCGTCGATAAAGTTGTGGAAATCTTAAATATGACTTTAGATGAATATCTCGATTCAGCGAGAGTGAATAAAAAGGAAGGAGAATAAAGATGGAAATCATTTTGTTAAAAGATGTTAAAGGTATCGGAAAAAAAGGTGAAATCGTCAAAGTTAATGATGGTTACGGCTCGAACTTCTTAATTCCGAGAGGTTTAGCGGTTGTCAGCAATAAGACCAACCAAAAGAAACTCGATACCGAAAACAAAAACGAACAAGCCAGGCAAAAGCTTTTAAAAGAAGAAGCGGAAAAGCTGAAAGTTCGCTTAGAACAAATCAACGTCGAATTCAAAGCGAAAGTGGGTTCCGATGGTCGGATGTTCGGGACTATTTCTCCGAAAGAAATCGAAGAAGGGCTTAAAAAACAGTGGGGAATTACCATCGATAAACGGAAATTTATCGATAAATATCCAGCTAACGCGTTAGGGTATACGAGACTGAAAATTGAACTATACAAAGGTTCGGAAGGTCAAGTCATCGGGACCGTTAACGTCCATATTTCTGAGGAAAAATAATGGCGAAAGTTTCTCTTCCCAATAACCTAGAAGCCGAAAAGACGGTCTTAGGAAGCTGCTTGGTCGATGACCATGCCGCCTCTTTAGTCATGTCGAGTTTACCGGAAAGTAGTTTCAGTGGAGACGATAAACGGAACGTTTTGATTTTCCGCTCGATGAAGGAACTCTATGAACGGCGGCAACCGATTGATCCCCAAACCTTAATTAACCTTTTACAGACTACCCAAGCTTTAGAAGATGCTGGTGGTTCACCTTATATCGCTGAACTCATCGATAGTGCTTTAAACCCTGATAATGTCGAATACTACATCAAAATCGTCAAAGACCAAGCTCTCTTACGTGAATACCTTGTAGCGGTCGATAAGATCAAGGGAGCGTACGCTAATGGGGACGTAAAAGATATCGGGGAATTCGTTAGTTCCACTAGCCAAGGTTTAGCGGATATCGCTGCTAAAAGACAAGTTGGAAGTTTTAAACCAATCAACGAAGTTGCCAAAGTTGTTGAACGGAAGATTGAAAGCCAAAACTGGAATAATAATCGGGGCATCACCGGCGTTGATACCGGCTATAACCGGCTGAATAAGTACACTCACGGGTGGCAAAAAGGCGACCTCATCATCTTAGGAGCAAGACCGAGCGTTGGGAAAACCGCTTTCGGGTTAAACCTGATTTATCATGCGGCAAAATATAAGAATCAAAGCGTCGCTTTCTTCTCCTGCGAAATGTCATCCGAACAAATCCTAATGCGGATGATCAGCGCGGTCAGTAGCGTCAGTGGTGACGCTCTCCAAACCGGGGATTTAACCAATGCTGATAAAGAAAAAGTCGCCAGCGCTATCGAGGATTTATCAAAATATAACATTTATTTTGATGACACTCCCAACCCGATGTTAGGGGATATTGTCGCTAAAAGTCGAAAGCTCAAAGCCGCTCATCCTGACCTCTGCATGATCGTCATCGACTACTTAAACATTATCAACGTTGAACGTCAGTATGAAAGACGGGATTTGGAAATCGCACAGATTACCAGAACCTTAAAAGAGTTAGCGAGATCGCTCCAAGTTCCGGTGCTCTGTTTAGCCCAGCTCAACCGGCCAACGGATGAAAATACCGGTGGTGTTCCTAACCTCAGTAACTTAAAAGAATCGAGCGCTATCGAAGCGGACGCGGATATCGTCATGCTGATGTCGAGAAGCGACTACTACACTAATATGGGCCAACAAAAAGGCAAAGATAAAGCTGGAAATAGTGAATACGGCCAAAAGGTTCAATCGGAAGTTGACCAAGCCAAACAAAGCGGCGCGAACGCGGGCGATGTATCCGTCACCAATATCGGTGTCGCGAAGAATAGAAACGGGAAAACCGGCGTTTGTATTCTCTTGTTCAGCAAATCCTATTCCAGGTTTGATAACCCATCCTTATCGATGGAAAAACAATATAAAGAAACAAAAGGTTTAAATATCCATTTAGACGATGATTAAGTTTATTAATATTGGCAGTGGCTCTAAGGGCAACGGGACCTTATTTTATAACGATAAGGATCTGATTTTAGTTGATTATGGTTTAACCTTAGGAGCCTTAAATAACACCTTATCTCTTATCAATAAAACTATCAACGATATCGAAGCGGTCTTTATTACTCATGACCATTCTGATCACATCAAAAGTTTGATTTATTTACCGGATGAAATGCCCGTTTATGCTGGGCTTAGTCCGCTGATTAAACATCAGTACACAGTGATTAAAGAACGGCATCCAATCACTGTTGGAAGTTTTACTGTTATGCCGTGTAGGACCAGTCATGATGCGTCTTATCCTTTAGGTTTTATCATCAGCGATGAAGATACTAAGTTTGGTTACGTCACTGATACAGGAAGATTAACCAAAACAACGATGAAGGCATTATCCAATTGTGATTACTACATCTTTGAAGCTAACCATGATCCTCAGATGCTGAGTTTCTCGAATAGACCTCTCAGGTTAATCAATCGGATTAGAAGCACCAAAGGACATTTAAATAACGAAATTAGTGCGAAATATTTATTAAAAATCATCGGTCCCCATACGAAGAAAGTTTATCTCGCTCATTTGAGTGAAGAATGCAACACCCCGGCTTTGGCACTGGAAACCGAAAAAGAGGTGTTTAGAAAAGCGGGAGTCGAAATTCCGGATAATTTCTTCACCTGTTTAAAACAGTGGGAAATGACCAAAGGGCCCAGTGATGAAGATTAAAATTCTCGCGGTTGGGAAACTGAAAGAAGCTTATTTTAAAGAAGCAGAGAAAGAGTATTTAAAAAGACTCTCCTCTTTTGCCGATACCAGTGTCACCGAATTAGCGGATTTCCCCTCAGCTAAAACCGATACCGATGCCGAACGGGATATCGTTAAAGAAAAAGAAGGAAAAGAGATACTCAAAAACGTAAAATCTTCGCAATACTTGGTTCTTTTATCGCTTAATGGGAAAATGGAAGACTCGGTTTCTTTCAGTGATCACCTCAGCAAAATGTTAGAAAGAAGCGGGGCGAACCTGACTTTCGTTATCGGAGGGAGCCTCGGAGTAAGCGAAGAAGTCGAAAAAAGAGCGAACGAAAAAATAAAGCTTTCTCCCATGACTTTTCCTCACCAATTAGCGAGGATCATCCTGTTAGAACAGCTTTATCGGGCTTTTAAAATTGCTCATAACGAGCCTTATCACAAATAATTATAGAAGCTTATAGTGCTTCATGGCTTTTACCCAGCCATCATTATCGATGTCATCCGTGACGTAATCGGCGACACTTTTAACATCGCTATTACCATTACCCATCGCGACCCCGACACCGGTGAAAAGAAGCATTTCAAGATCGTTATTTCCGTCCCCGATACTCATAGCGTTCTTGACGTCTAATCCATAATATTCGAGGGTAGCCATGATGCCTTTCGCTTTATCGCTATCTTTCGGCATGATGTCGACCGCGTAGTCGTCCCACCTCGCAGCTTTACAGCTTTTAAGGTGAGGGAGGAATAAGGATTCATCGAAACTATCGCAGAACGCAATCATTTGGTAGACGGTTCGGTCATAGGGAATCGGGAATTTCCGCGGTTGCGGGAATCTGGTTCCGTATTTCGCGTGAGCGTCGATTACCCGATCATCGATCATATTGATATGACCTTCGCTTTCTTCGATTAAGGTTAAACCGAATTTTAATCGGTAACTGAACTTGATCATCGCGTTCACAACTTCTTCTGGAATGGGATATTTATAGATGATTTTTTCTCCGATTTGGACGGCCGCTCCATTCATCATGACGATGCCGTCAGGCTTGATGATATCGAGGATGCCGGTCTTTCTAATCAGGTAATAATTTCGACCGCTGCAGAGGAAGATTTTTAAACCCTTTTTCTGAAGCTCCTTTATCGCGTTTAAGGCGCTTTCGGGAACATGATTGGTCTTATGGGAAAAAAGCGTGCCATCGATATCGGTGAAAATAATTTTAATATCTTCAATATTTGCCATCCTTTCTTCCTCCTTTCTATATATAATACTTTTGGAAAAAATAAATTTTGACTAGTGTATGCTTTATATCGAATTCCTGCAATACCAAAAAATCGAAGACCCCGATTACCCGTTGTGCCAAAAATTCATGACGAAGAGCGGTCATACTTTCTACATTGAACCCGGCTTCTATTATGCCTTACAAGGCTTTAAAGAGAAACGGCGGGATGATTTTCAAAAGATTATGAACGCGATAGACGCGGTCGTGAAAGAGAACGAAAAAGTTATCTTCACCGGAAACTATGAAACTCCGATGATGGAAAAAGATGGTTATATTTATAGAGACATCTATGACATCACCGACCCCTTACAAATCTTCGTGGAAGATAAATCTCGGGGCAGCGATTATGGGGATTAAAATCGATAAATAGAATAATTAATCCTTAAATTGCAAAGGTATTTAAAAATATTATTTTTAAGAGAAAAGTGATTGAATAGAGGACTCAATTTAAATGTCCTCTATTTTTTTCTCTTTTAAGCGTGCTAAACTAAAACCATACAAGAGGTTTAAACACTATGGATCAAAGATTAACTCCACTTTTCACCCCGTGGAAAATCAGAGATGTCGAAATGAAAAACCGTATCGTTTTGACATCGATGGGAGGCACATCCCTTTTTGGCTGGATGGAAATTAACCATTTCGACAAAGAAGCCGCTAAGTTCATCTTAGAAAGAGCCCAAAATGAAGTTGGTTTAATTCTCCCGGGCATTCAACCGATCTATAACCCGATGTTAGGTCAATGGTTATATCGGAAGAAGGGAATGTATAAAAAACTTAAAGAATTCATGAAAGAGGTCCACAAAACTGGCGCGAAATTGTTCGTCCAATTAACGGCTGGTTTCGGCCGGAGCTTCGCAATTAGCCCGATGACGGAAAAACTCGCGACGACGCCGGTCATCAACGTTCTTTCGAAGCCGATAATAAACGTCAGTAAAATCTGCGCGTCCGCCTCGGAAGCCCCGAACGTTTGGTCGGATAAAGTTCCCAGTCGGCCTTTATCTCTTAAAGAAATTCATCACTTTGTTTTAGCTTTCGCCAAAACCGCTAAACTCTTAAAAGAAGCGGATGTCGATGGAGTGGAAATTCACGCGGTCCATGAAGGTTATCTTTTAGACCAATTCACCCTTCCTTACGTCAATAAGAGAACCGATGAATACGGCGGTTCCTTTGAAAACCGTTATCGGTTCCCCGTCGAAATCGTCCAAGCGATTAAGAAAGTCTGCGGTGAAGATTTCCCGGTTTCCTTACGGTTCAGCGTCGTCAGTAAAACCAAGGGCTTTAGAAAAGGCGCTTTACCAGGCGAAGAATATAAAGAAGTCGGCCGGGATATTGAAGAAGCGAGAAAAGCCGCGAAATATCTCCAAGATGCTGGCTACGATATGCTTAACTGCGATAACGGAACCTATGACGCTTGGTATTGGGCTCACCCCCCGGTCTACATGCCGGATAACTGTAACTTAGAGTACGTTGAAGATATTAGAAAATATATAGATATCCCTGTTGTCTGCGCTGGTAAGATGACCCCTTACGATGGGGCGGAAGCCGTCAAAGAAGGCAAGATTGACGCTGTTGGTTTTGCTCGACCCTTCTTAGCCGATGGCGCTTGGGTTAAAAAGATTAAAGAAGGCCATGAAGAAGAAATTAGACCTTGTATCTATTGCCACAATGGTTGCTTCAACTTAGCCCGGTGGAAAGGGTCCGCTAATATGCAAAGCATGTCCGATACTCTCCACATGGCCAGATGTGCGGTTAACCCGGAAACCATGCAAACCAATAAACACTATATTAAGAAAGCCAAAACTCCCAAGCGAGTCGCTATTATCGGTGGCGGTATCGGTGGGATGGAAGCGGCTAGAGTCCTCGCTTTAAGAGGCCATAAACCGGAAATCTTTGAAAAGAGTGATCACTTAGGTGGGGTCTTCGTCGAAGGAAGTAAACCCTCCTTTAAAGAACCATTAAGAAAACTTTTAAAGTGGTACATCAATCAAATGAATGAACTCGGTGTCAGAGTCCATTTAAGAAAAGAAATCAAAGACTTAGATGATATCCCAGCCGATAGCTATATCATCGCGACCGGTTCTACACCTAAACACCTTCCAATTAAGGGAAGCGAAAAAGTCATCGAAGCAATCGATTATTTAAAGAACGCTCCGAAGGGTGAAAAACTTCTCGTCATCGGCGGTGGTCTTACCGGTTGTGAAATCGCCTATGAAGCCTTCTTAGAAGGAAGAAAACCGATGATTGTCGAAATGCAAGATGACCTCATTAAACAAGTCGGGGTCTGTATGGCGAACTCGATGTATTTAAGAGAATACTTTGAACTTCATAAGATTCCGGTCTACCTTGAAAGCCGAGTGGTGGAAGTTAAAGACCACTCCGTCATCATCGAAGGAAAAGACGGGAAACAACAAGAAGTGCCTGTCGACTTAGTAGTCAGTAGCACCGGGTACAATCCCCACCCCTTAAGTAAAGCCCACGGTAAGAGAATTCAAGTTATCGGGGACTGCTTAAAGGTCGGGAATGTGAGAACTGTTACTTGGTCGGCATATGAGGCTGCGATGAAGATCTAGGAGAAACTATGTACGAAACCAAGATGAAACTAACCCCGGAACAAGAAAAGATGCTCCGGGGGGAGGATGGGGAAACCAAGCGGAAGATGATTGAAATCCTCTGTCGGTATGGCGACTTATTCGGCGCTGACCGCTTAGTGGATGTCACTCATAAAAAGAGCCACTTTGTTACGTCCTTCGGTTTAAGCTTATTAAAACCGGTCTATCCTTTAATGGACGAGTTAATCGATGATAAGCTCTACCTCAAAGAAGGGTTCACCATGGACCCGCGACCCTTAGACTTTAAGAATGTCCCCTGCGGACCTTTAGAAAAGTTAGTTTTTAAACACTTCATGTACGGGAAACAAGCTTTCTATGAAAACCAACTCACCAAGATTGGTCTTCAAGATAAGGATGGGTTTACCTGTACTTGCTATTTAAAAGAAGTGGGAAATACCCCGAAAGAAGGGGATATCCTTTCGTGGAGCGAAAGTAGCGCGGTCGTGTTCGCGAACTCCGTCTTAGGTGCGAGATGTAACCGGAATTCCGGGATCGTCGATACGATGGGAGCGCTCTTAGGCTGGGTTCCGAACTTCGGTTTCTTAACCGATGAAGGAAGAAAAGCCACCTGGAAAGTCTATGTAAAAACCACCAAGAAACCGGAAGCGCAAATCTTAGGAAGCGCGATTGGGATGAAGGTGATGGAAGAAGTGCCTTACGTCTATGGACTCGATAAATATCTGAAGGCCTTACCGGACGAAGATACGATCGGGTACTTAAAGGACTTCGGTGCTGCCACCGCAAGTAATGGGGCGGTTGGACTTTACCACGTCGACGGCATCACCCCGGAAGCGGTGAAACAAAAGGAAAGCCTCATCAAAGATAGCGCGAAAACTTACGTCATCGATGACGCGGAACTTGAAAGAGTTTATAAGAGCTATCCCATCATGTGGAAGAAAACCAATAAAAAGCCGCACAAGGCTTTCATCGGTTGCCCGCATTTAACTCTTAAACAATTGATTGATTGGACAGAGAAAATGACCAAGGCCTTAAAGGAAGTCGGTCGGACAAAACTCAAAGTTACGACTATCTTTACTGCCTCACCCGCTGTCATAAAAGCGTTCAAAGAAACCGAGTTTTACAAGGATTTTGAGAAAACGGGTGCCCATTTAAGCTATATTTGCCCCTTGATGTATGTCGATAATCCAGTAGCGGGAGCTAAACCCATCATCACCAACAGCAACAAACTTAGAACCTATTCCAAGAGCCGGTATTACAAGGATGAAAATATCTTGAACATTATCGTTGGAAAGGAGGATTGCCAATGAAAAGCTTTAAAGGTCGGGTCATCTTCCCGGGTTACTATAAGGGTGTAGCAGTGGTCAGCCATTATGGTGTCAACACTTTAGCGAGCTTCCAAACTAGCGCTTTAATTCCCTTCAGTAAAAAGATCATTGTCGGTGATCAAAATAACCCCGATTTATATAAGAAAAATATCACGGGTAAAGCCTTGGTTCTTCCTCAGACGATCGGGAGCACGACCGGCGGGATGGTCATTCAGACTGTCGCGGTTCGTGACCTTTCTCCGAAAGTCTGGCTCTTCACCGATTCCATCGATCCCTTAGCGGCTTCCGGTGTCATCCTCAGTAACGTTTGGAATGATGTAGGACTGATCGCTATTGATCGTTTGGGAAGAGACTTCTTAGAGGCCGTCAAAACTGGCGATACGATCGAAGTTAAAGACGACGGTACTGTCACCATCTTATAAGCTATATTAAAACCGGGTTAACGCTCTATCGGTAATGTGGACCCCATGTCAAGGACACATTAAGAAAACCGGGATCTATTGAGAAACGGGAACCCCGAGCGAGGGGTTCCCGTTTTCTCTCGCCGCGGCGAGGGGGACGGGGAGGCGGATGGGCATTGCCAGGAGATAGTCCCTGAATTCCGCGGGCGTCATCTTCCCCAAGCCGGCCTGCGGCCTCCAGTTGTTGTAATAGTCGATGTAGTCGCTGATCTCCGAGACCACGTCGTTGAAGGCCCGGCATCTCCGAAGGCGCAGCTCGTCCTTCGCGTGGCCGAAGAAGCTCTCCATCGGGGCGTTGTCCCAGCAATTCCCCCTCCTCGACATGGATTGGCAGATGCCGCGGTCCGAGAGGTATTTCCTGTATTCGCAGGACGTGTAATGGCATCCCTGGTCGGAATGGAGGAGAAACGTGCGGGGAAGCCAATCGACCGAATCGAGCTTCCGGAGCATATCGATTACGAAGGGCATGTCTATCGTCTCGGAGAGCGTCCAGGCGACAATCTCGTTGGTCGACGCGTCCTTGATCGCCGAAAGGTAGCACCGTTTCTCGCCGTGCGGGCCGTAGTAAAGATAGCTTATATCGGTGAGCAGGTGCTCTCCGGGCCTGCCGATGGCGAACTGCCGGTTCAGCTTGTTCGAGAACAGCGAGTTCGTCCGTATCGCCTTCGCGATCCTCTTCAGCGGATTCGCCCTCCTTACCGGGCATTCCAGCCCGTATTTGCGCATGAGCCGCTGGATTTTCTTCCTGTTCATCGCCGTCCCGCAGAGCTTTGGCATCAGCATCGCGATCTGCCTCGATCCCTTCGGCCTGCCCTTGAAATCGTAGACGGACTTGACGATGAGGAAATCGGCGTGATCCATCGCTTCCCCCGGATCGTTCAGGCCGTTCCGCTTCCTGGCCTCGTAAGCGTAGTACCCGGATCTGGAGACGCCCAATTCGGAGCACATCCAGGCGACGTTGAGCCTGAGCCTATCCGCGTATTTCTCCTTGGCCCTGTAGATTATCTCGAACCTTTCATCGACGGGGATTTTGATGGCTGGTGACGTCGTTCCAGCCCACGTATTTGGCGGAGGAAGTCGTTCTCCTGCTGCAGCATCTCTATCTTCGCCTGCTGCCTCGCGATTATCTCCTCCTGGGTCAGATCCCGCGTCCTTGGCCGGCCGGTTTGGTCGGTGAGGGCCTGCCCACGCGAGATCTTCAGGTTCCAGTTCTTCATCGTCTGCCGAATGGATTGCCATCCTATGGCATCGATCGGCAGGCCGTAGTCCCGGAATACGTCGCCTCCGTATTTTCCGGCCAAAGTCTCCTCCTGGAAAATGCCCATGAACTCGGCGGTGTACCTGACCGTCTTAGGGGTCACCGATTTCACGTAGGGGCATGAGGAAATGAGCGAAATCTCCTCGGGGGAATACGATTTTCTGGACATAAGAAAACCTCCAATCACATTGTAATCGGAGGCAATCTTTTGGCCACGGTTTTTTCTAGACTGTCCGAATTACGGGGTCCAGTTTACGGAGCGCCCGGTTTTCCTTTATAATTTTGAGGGAGAAATTTATGTATCAAAATCGTTTAGTTACCAAAGACACCTACTACATCGGTGGAAGCGATCGCCGGTTAGCCCTCTTCGAAAACATTTACCCGTTAACCGATGGGGTTAGCTATAACTCTTACTTGATTCGGGATAAGAAAACTGCCGTCCTCGACGGGGTTGATGTTTCCATTCAAGAAATCTTTTTAGAAAAACTCAAAAGTGCCTTAGACGGGAAACCCTTAGATTATTTAATCGTTCAACACATGGAGCCCGATCACTCCGGTTCTTTAAAGGAACTGATGAGACTCTATCCCGATGTCACTTTAGTTCTTAACGCTTTAACGCTTCAAATGTTTAAGAACTATAATCCGGATATCGAGATTAAGAATGTCCTCTTAGTTAAAGAAGGGGATACCTTAACGCTCGGTGATCACGTCTTAACCTTCGTCATGGCTCCGATGGTCCACTGGCCGGAAGTCATGGTCACCTATGATAGTTATACGAAGACCTTATTTAGCGCTGATGCGTTCGGAACTTTCGGTGCTTTAAGCGGTAACCTTTTTGCGGACCGCGTGAGCTTTGAAAAGAAGTTCGAAGATGAAGCGAGAAGGTACTATACCAATATTGTTGGAAAGTATGGGGACCAAGTGCAAGCTTTACTCAAGAAAGCGCAAGGTATCCAAATTGAAAACATCTGTCCGCTTCATGGACCCATCTGGCGGCAAGACTTAGTTTATTTAATGAATCTCTATGACAAATGGAGCCGGTATGAACCGGAAATCCAAGGGGTGCTGATCATCTATGGTAGCATCTATGGTCATAGCGAAGAAGCCGCTAACATCGTTGCGGATGCCTTAGGGGAATTAGGCCTCAATAACTTAGCGGTCTATGATGCTAGTAAGACCGATAAATCCTACTTAGTAGCGGAAGCCTTTAAGTATTCGCATATCGTCTTTGCGGCTTCCACCTATAACATGGGGATCTTTACCCCGGTGGAAGAAGTGATGCATGATCTTAAGTACCATAACTTAAAGAATCGAAAATACGCTTTGATTGAAAATGGTTCCTGGGCCCCCAATAGCGGTAAGCTGATGAAAGATATCCTTTCCTGTTTCCCGAACTTCACTCAGATTGGAAGCACTGTCAGCTTTAAGAGCCAAGTCAAAGGGGAAGATATCGAAAAACTCCACGTTTTAGCGAAAGAAATCTACGAAAGTCTTCCGGAACGGCAACAAGATAGCAATCCTTTATTCAATATCTCTTATGGTTTATTCGCTCTTTCCACCTTCGACGGAAAACGGCAAAATGCTTGTATCGTCAACACGGTGACCCAAGTTTCCAATAATCCTGATCACCTTTTGATCAGCGTTAATAAACAAAACTATACCGCGGAAGTGCTTAAGGAAACCAAAAAAGCTAATATCTCGATTCTCACGAAACACACTCCGTTCAGCTTATTCCAACGTTTCGGTTTCCAAAGTGGAAGAACCACCGATAAATTCAGCGGTTACTTTGATTACCAACTAGCGGATAACGGAATTAACTATCTCACTAAGTACACGAATAGTTATTTATCTCTCAAGGTCCTCGATGTCATCGATTTAGGGAGTCACTACGGCTTCATCGTGGAAATAACCCACAGCAAAGTCCTTAACTGTGAAGCCAGTTTAACCTACGAATATTACTTCCAGAACATTAAACCTGTGCCGCCGAAAGCGACCAAGAAAAAGGGCTGGATCTGTAAGATCTGTGGCTATATCTATGAAGGAGAAGAATTACCGCCGGACTTCATCTGTCCTTTATGTAAACACCCCGCTAGCGATTTCGAAAAGATTGAATAGCTAAGAATTAAGACAAAATAAAACTCCGATGAACTCGGAGTTTTTGTTTGTAATAGTTATGAGGACTACGCGTTTGGAGCGTACGGCCGTAAGCTCTTCATCGACATCCAGACAACACGGATACCGAAGATGAACAAGAAGCCCATCAAGGCGAACGACGGAACTAAAAACGCGATAATCATCGAGATAACAGCAGGGGTAAAGGATGCCCAATAGGCAATCTTTTGGGTTTCCCAGAAGGTGTAGATTCGGAACGGATTGTTCTTGCCTCTCGTCATTAAGAAGATAACGAGCCCAAGAATAAAGGTTAAAAGGACGAAGACCCCGAAGATGATACCGGTCGTTGACCACGCTCCAATATAAGCAGCTGAAGCGTAGCCTTCATCGAGCACCCGTTTAAAGTTATCCATGATTTGGGTCCGGTATTCAATAGGTTGCTTTTCGTCATAGACGATTTTCGTTCCATCAGCTTTAGTGGTTAAGATTTCCGCTAAAGTTTTGCCTTCAAAGCTACTGACATTCCAGGTATAGGCTCTCGATCCTGCTGCTTGGTTAGCACCCTGCGGATGCTTATAAACTAAGAATTCATTGGTTCCTAAGAAGATAGCGTTTATCGAATAATCCTTATTGCCAGCCGGATCGGTGGATTCGAGAATTAATCTCGCATAATCGCCTAACGATTGTTGGGGATTTTCCGGGTAGTAATAAACCGCTAAATCGATGACGGTTTTAGTTTCATAGATTGGAGTATCTTCCACGATGATGGTGGAAGAACCATTTTCATCGACCCCTTCTTTCGAAGGATAGTAAGAAGTAGTGGTTTCGTATTCGTGGAGATAAGCCGCGACCGTGCCAGCTTTCCCGTAAGCGGTGTTCCAAGAATCTTGAACATCGACGAGTTTTCCATCTTCCACTTTTAAGTTAACGTTATTAGCTTGTAAGCTTTGCGAGAAATCCGCGAGGCTCGTTTCATAGCCATAAGTTGGAGCGGCCATGATGTCGCTTCCCTTAGCCGAAAAAGTGGAGGTCATAACCGGGATTAAAGCGACGACGATTGAGACGAGGGCAATAATCACCGCGGCGTACCAGGGTTTCTTTCTAGCTTCCACGCAGTAATCGTTACTGATGAGAGAAGCGAGGAAGAATTTGATATTGGCCCAGATTTTGTTGGGCTTCTTTTGTTTTTTTGCTGTGTAGTAAGTTTTTGCCATATCGTACCTTTAAAAATATGCAAAGAAACGATACAACAAAAACGCCTTTTATACAAAGAAAAGTCACGCTTATCTTGTGATAAATGTTAATCTCAGTATAATAACTCTACCCTTAAAATGGGTATTGTTCTGGGGTCGCGCTGGATTTGACGGGGAATTGTCAAACTTAGATGGCAGCAAGGTGATGGCTTACATCAAACAAAAATAACTGACAACAGTTACATTTATGCGAAACCCGCTACCCGGGTTTCCTATGCTTGCGCTTAATCAGTAGCCTACGGGTTTCTCACCAGAGACGTGAGAGCAGCACGCTTACCCTTTGTTTCGTATCTTACAAAGGAGTAGGTGTCAGACTAAGATACTAAGCCTGGTTCTCGGCTTAAAAATCAGGACGAAAACCTTATTAGCCTCGCTTCCGTTTCTTGCCGAAATCTCATACGGAAGTTAAATCTTGATTTCGGATAAACTGTAGGCATCTTTGGGCGGCATTCTGCGGACAGGGGTTCGACTCCCCTCGGCTCCACCAGACGGAAAATTTAGCTCTGTGAAAGCAGGGCTTTTTTATATCCCTTCACCAAATTAAATTATTAAATTCATCACTGAGTGTTCATTTTATTAAAGACGTTGTTCATTTTTAAAAATAATAATGGGGGTTTTAAAGAGATAATTTAATAATTGATTAACGACTAATTCTTTTTATAAAATCACTCCTTATTAATAAAAAGAGAATGCAATCACTTTAAAATGTTGATAAATACTCTAAAATTAATAAGAAAGGGGCCAGGCATGCCACTATTGTACGCGGAAGGAATTAGTCATACCTATAACGGGAAAGATTTTATTCTTAATAATGTGAACGTCGATATAAACCAAGGGGATTTTGTGTCGATTTTGGGTCCTTCCGGGTCAGGGAAAACCACTCTTTTATCGATTTTGGCTGGCCTTGAAAAACCCACGAAAGGGCAGGTCTATTTAGGTGATACGGAAATCACTGGCTTAAGCGAAAAGAAGTTAGCGATTTTAAGAAGAACCAAGATTTCTTTTGTCTTTCAATTCTTTAACTTAGCCCCTTATTTAACCTTAGAAGAAAACATCTTAGTTCCTGAATACTTAAACGGGGTTAAAAAGAAAGATGTGGAAGGTAGGTTAAACTATCTTTTAGATTTATTAGATTTAAGAAAACTAAGGAAAAAGTTACCGGCGACATTATCAGGTGGGGAGCAACAAAGATGCGCTATCGCGAGGAGCCTCATTTTTGATCCTGAGGTTATTTTCTTAGATGAACCCACCGGGAACTTAGATTCGGTCAACAGTAAAAACGTCATGGAACTTTTGATGAAGATTAATGAAGAAAAGAATACGACCATCATCCAAGTTACCCACAGTGAAGAAAACGCTAAATACGGAAAAACGATTATTCGCTTAAAAGACGGAAAAATTGTGCGAACCCGGAAGAGGTAAAACTTATGCCGGTCATTTTGAAGCATACTTTTCACACTCTGTTCCGAAAACCGATTCAGAGTTTAATTTCGATCATTTCGAGCTTTATTGTGACCGCGATATTGGTGCTGGTTTGCTGTATGCCGGAAGTGCTCAGAGTGAACGCTAGCGGTTGGGCGGCCAGAGATTTTGGGGAAGCGGATGTGGTCATGGGTTTTCACGAAACCTTCGATAATTTTGACGATCCAAGTTACTTTGAAAAAGGCAAAGAAGATTGTGTTATATCGGATTATCTTCTTTGTTATGAACGGTCGACTAAGGACTTAGTATATCTCGAAAATTCGACTGTCATGTGCGACTTTTCCGTAACGCAAGATATGGAACATTTGATCGATTTCCACGGCCTCGTCCTTTTAGAAGGAACCGCTGATTTAAAAGCTAATATAAGCGATGGTTACACTAATTGTTTAGTGAATGCGAGAGCGAAAGATAAATATGGTTTAGAAGTCGGGGATAGTCTTACCCTTTTGGGAGAAAACTATAAGATTGCAGGGATTTTGGATAACTTAGGGTACGCGAATAGTCACTATAGTTTCAAAATTTTTATTGAAGGAACGAAAGTTAACAAAGCCCAAGTTAAGATCGCTGATCAAGCGAAGTTTGACGCTTTTCTTAATTCGAAGCCGAGTTATATATTGCATGCTGCATCTAGCACTTTACTCAGGGACGTTGAGCGGTCGGTGAATAACGCGATGATGATATTATGGATTGTCGCGATTTTAGTCACCTGCATCATGGTTTACCTCTTAGCGGCTGCTTTTAACGTCATCGTTAAAAACCGGACAGATAGTTTATTGCTTTTTAAATCAGCGGGCGCCACTCCCTTTCAATGCGTCGGTATCTTAATGGTGGAAGCTTTCTTTTATATTCTTGTCGGTGGTGGTTTAGGTTTAGCCGGGGGCTTTGGTTTAGTTCAAATCGTGCAAAATATCTTACGAAATACCATCAGAACCATCACCGTCGCTATTCCTTATTGGGTCTATCTTTTAGCGATGGGAGTGGTTATCCTGGCAGGCTTTTTAGTCTTAGTTCCGACCATTTATTTCTTTGTGAGGAAACCGATACACACGATGATGGGGAGGGGGCCCACTAAACGGAGAATTGCGCCTTTATGGTTATCGATTCTTTCGTTTATCGCGATGCTGGCTTCTACTGTCTATCTGATGATTGCGAAGTCCGATCAATTGATTTTAGCCATCCTCTTATTTATGACTTTGGTCAGCTTATTCTTCATTATCAGCATGCCTTACATCATGCGGGGGGTGTCTTTCCTTTTAAAGCCCTTCATCGGCCGGAAGAGGGGGGAA
>UQOB01000019.1 GCA_900542595.1 uncultured Mollicutes bacterium
CCCCCCCGCCAGTAGGGGCTCGGTTAGAACCATATGTATTCCTCCCGATATACTTAATAATAAAAGAAAATTACTTCACTGGCGGGGCGATTTTTTATCATTTTTTAAAGCTTGACGTCTTTCTTCTCAATGTCTTCTTCGTAGGTCTTAATTTGGTCTTCCAAAGATAAGGTTTTAAATTGATTAAGATAGAGGTGGTAATATAGGCCATGCTTCTCCATCAAGGTCTTATGGGAGCCATCTTCGACGATGGAGCCTTTGTCCATCACGAGAATACGATCACAGTTAACAATAGTGCTTAAGCGGTGAGCGATGGAAATCGATGTTCGTCCTTTTAAGAGAGTTAATAAACTATTTTGGACTCGGCTTTCAGTTTCCGTATCGATTGAACTTGTCGCTTCATCGAGGATTAAAATCTTCGGGTTTCGAATGAGGGCTCTCGCGAAGCTGATGAGCTGCTTTTCCCCTTGGCTTAAAGAAGAACCGCTGTCGGGGAGGAAGGTATCATAACCATCTTTTTCCCGTTCCACAATTTTATCGAGACCGACTAATTTTCCGATTTTCTCAATCTCTTCATCGGTCGCATTTTCTCGACCATATCTAATATTTTGTTTAATCGTCCCCGTGAAAACATAGGGGTTTTGTTGGACGTAACCGATGTTGCTTCTCAGCCAGCCGACACTGAAATTCCGGTAATCTTTGCCGTTGACTAAGATTTCCCCGGTCGTCGGCTCATAGAAGCGGCAGAGGAGGTTAACGAGAGTGGTTTTGCCGCTGCCGGTTTCTCCGACAATCGCAAGGCTCTTACCTTTTTCAATCGTTAAATTTAAAGGATGGATAACTTCGACCCCGTTTCCGTAGTCAAAAGTGACATTTTTAAAGATGATATCGCCTTCTAAGGGTTCATAGTTTTCCGTTTTCGGCTCAAAGATTGTTCCGTATTTTTCGATGACATCCGGTCGATCTTTAATCGCGACTTTTTCATCGAGTAAGAGGCCGATTTTTTCGGCACCAGCTTGGGTAGCGATAAAGTCACTAAAGATTGCGCTCAATTGTTGAAGAGGGTTATAAATCTGCCCAACAAAGCCGACAAAGAGGACGACGGTAGCGATTAAAGCGACGGTTTCTTCTGTCGTATTTTCCCCACCGATAAAATAGATCCCGACCGCGGTCACAATCGCAATCATCGTGTTACTGATCAAAGTTAAAAGGGGTTGGAAATAAGCATCGAGTTTCCCGGCTTTCCACCTTTTAACCCTAACATCTTCAATGATGCTATCGGCTTCTTCATTGATCTGGTCTTCAATCGATAAGGTTTTAATCGTTTTGGCCCCATTGATAGCTTCCGCGAGCCACCCGACAAAATAAGAATAAGCGTTTCTCGCGGTTCTCCACCTTTTAAGCATCGCCATTTCAAAGAGGGGGATGATGACAATGACAAGAGGAACGGAAGCTAAAACAATCAAACTGAATTCCCAGTTCCGGCTAAACATTGTGATTAAAGTGAAGATGATATCGAAGAAAGCCCAGCAGATACTGACGATATCCCAGCCTAAGACGTCACCGACACTGCTGGTATCGTTATTCATCCGAGCGATCAGCCAACCAGAATTCGTTTTATCGAAATAACTGAAGGATAACTCTTGGACTTTTTTAAAGGTATCACGCCTGAGAGATGTCATGATTTTCATGCTTAAGTAGTGGCTTAAGAAGAAGGTCCAGAAAATCGCGAAAGCCCGTAAGATAATCATCCCGATTTGAATGAAAAGGAAGCCGATAAAGTTAAGTTTAATTTCCAGGACACCGGTGATGAAGCGGAGATTAAAGACCGCGTTCATCAGGTCATTCCCGGACGGCTTTAAGTTCCCAATTGTTTCGATAGCAGCGGCATTTAAAGTCGGAACGAAAGATGAATCATAGAAGGAGGTCAACATCATCATGATGACAATCACAATTAAAAGCGGCCAGCTCTCAAGAGCGTACCTGCCTATCTTCCCCCAGATCTTGAGATTCAAGCGATTAGGGAGCTTTTCTTCTTCTAATCTCGTCATGCCATCTTCCTCTGGATATCGTTGATCCGTTTATATAAACCAGGTTTATTGACCAAGTCTTCGTGTTTTCCCATTTCGGTAATCCGTCCGTCTTCGAGGACGATGATTAAATCGCTATCTTTAGCGGTGCTGATTCGGTGGGTGATTAAGAAAGTTGTTTTCTTTCCTCTAAAGCGTTTTAAGTTTTCCCTGATCTTTAAATCGGTCTCCGTATCGACCGCGGATAAGCTGTCATCAAAGATGACGATGGGGCTTTCGGTAACGAGGGTTCTCGCGATGGCAACCCTTTGCTTTTGTCCACCGGATAAACTTAAACCTTTTTCACCAACTTGGGTGTTGTACCCTTCTTTAAAACTATCGATAGTATCGTCAATCGACGCGATTTGCGCCGCTCTTTTAACCATGCTAAAGTCGGCATCGCGGCGAGCCATTTTGATATTAGCTTCAATCGATTTACTGAAGAGGAAGGGGTCTTGAAGGACGGGGACGATATTCTTTCTGAGGTAAGCTTTTTGAATATCTTTCAGTTCGACCCCGTTAATGGTGATTGACCCTTTCGTGTAGTCATATAACCTTGTTAATAATAAGGATAAGGTGCTTTTCCCGCTTCCGGTGGTGCCGATAATACTGACGGTATCCCCGTCATGAACTTTAAAACTTAAATCGTGGAGAGTTTCGGTGTCACTATCATCATAATGGAAAGAGACGTGGGAGAAGACGATATTCCCGTTGATGACAGGTTTTTTCCCGGAGTAACGGTCTTCAATCGGTTCATCGATAATTAATCTAATTCTATCGACGGATGCTAGGTATTGCCCCATATTGCTTAAGGATGATGCCGTGTCTCTAAGTGGCCACACCATCATATTGACGAAGAGGAAAGTGACGACAAGCGTCCCCGGATTAATCTCTCCCATAAAAGCGAGATATACCCCGAAGACTAAGGCCAACATTTTGGCTCCGAACACTAAGATATCAGTGGATGAGAAGAAGAAAGAAGATAAGGTTCTCCAGGCGATAAACTTCTTTTTATAATCGGTGAGATAGGTTTCAAAGTTCAGAATCTCATCTTTTTCCATGTTAAAGGCTTTGACGATTCGGACCGCTCCTAAATTTTCTTGGATGCGGTCAGTCATCCTCGCTTCACTATCATCGGTTAAACGGTATTTCTTTCTAACCTTTTTAACGAGGAAGAAAGAATAGATAAACATGACGGGAAATAGGGCCATACTGACCAGGGTCAATTTCCAAGAAAGGTTCATCATTAAAGAGAAACAGAAAACGATGAGCCAAAGAGAGTTATTAAAGTTATTGACGTCCATAATGAGGAATTTTCTTGTGACATCTAAGTCCCGAGTGCAGGTTTGAATAAGTTCCCCGCTTTTAACTTTCTTGTAATAAGAATAAGGAACGCTTTGAAGGTGGTGGAAGAGGGTTAACTGCATCGCGGAATAAATACCCGCCGCATTATATCTTCGAAGTGACATCTGGGCCCAGGATGCAAAAGCGGTCAAAACGCCGCTCACCACAATCCAAATCGGTAGTAGGAAGACCCGGTTTTCTAAAAGATACGTGTCACCACGCCCGAAAGTTAAGAGATCGATGACCCACCTTTCCACTAAGACCGCTTGGTTTAAAGCGTCCGCGCCTTGAATGGTATCGACGATGACTTTAATTAAGAAAGTGGAAAAGACCGCGAAAAAGACATTGACCAACTGAAAAAGAAGCATCGCTAGGTAACTTTTATGGTACCCCGTGGTAAGTTTGTAGCAGGTCTTAATGAATTCCTTCATGCTTCCTATTATAGCTAAGAGATATAAAAAAGCTTCTTTAAAATGACTGATTATCGAAAAAAAGAATCAGGAATCGTTAAGGATAAAGAGAATGTGAGAATTATATAGATGATTTCTTATTATTTCTTTAATTCACTCATTGTTAAGAAGGTAAATTCTCCTTGCCAAAATTTTAATTATTCTCATAATTAAAGAAGGCAAACGGCAAAGAGAGAGGAAGCACCTCTAACAACTTATGGACCAAACAAAAATACTAAACGATAACATGGTGGGTTACATCATCTATCCGGAGTCTTTTAAAGATAGCAATGATGATGGAATCGGGGACCTCCCTGGCATCATCAGTAAACTTGATTACTTAAGGGACTTAGGGGTCAATCTTTTATGGATTTGCCCGATTTTCAAAAGCCCGATGGTCGATAACGGCTATGATGTCAGCGATTATTATGAAATCAATCCCCGTTTCGGGACGATGGATGATTTTAAACGTTTGATTCAAGAAGCTCATAACCGGGGTATTAAAATTGTCATCGATTTTGTCTTAAATCACACGAGCGACCAACATCCCTGGTTTAAGAAAGCCTTAGAAGACCCTGCTAGCAAAGAAAGAAACTATTACATCTTTAGAAAAGGGAAAATGGTGGATGGGAAGCTAGTCCCACCCAATAACTGGGCCTCTTTCTTCACCGATAGCGTTTGGGAACAAGTCCCCAATACCGATGAATTCTATTTCCACACTTTCAGTGAAAAGATGCCGGACGTCAATTGGGATAACCCGGAGTTGAGAGAAGAATATTACAAAATCGCCGATTTCTATATCAATCTCGGGGTCGATGGTTTTAGGCTCGACGCGGCGGCGCACCTGGCGAAAGATATGAGTTTCAGTGATTCCCCATTACCGGTAGGGATTCATGGAACGGTCTTAGATACTTCAAAGTTTAGTAATAGACCCGAAAACATCACCTATTTAAAAGATTTAAAGGAATACGGCATTAAAGGGAGACCTTGTTTATTAATCGGGGAAGTCGGGGGGAGCGTCCAACCCAATGAAGGTCGCCTCTTAGCGGACCGGGAAAACGGGGTCATCAACCTCCTCTTTAATTTCGATACCGTCTGGAATAACGGGAACTTTGGTTCAATTGGAAAAAGAGATGACGAAATCAAAACCGATGTCATCCAATTAAAACATAACTTTATGCGGTGGTATGACGCGTGTCACGATACTTGCGATATGCCGCTATACTGGTGTAACCACGATCACCCGAGAGTGGTCAGTCAATACGGTTCCCTTAAATATCGTAACGAAAGCGCTAAAATGCTTTTAACCACGCTTCTTTTCCTCTACGGCACTCCCTTTATGCTCTACGGTGACGAAATCGGGATGAGTAATTTAGTGAAAGGGACCTTAGACGATTTCTCGCTCGACGTCGGGACACGGAACGATATACCGCTTTACCGAGCGCTCGGGTACACCGATGAACAAATCCTCACCACCTTAAGAAGAACTTCCAGGTTAAACGGGAGAACCACCATGCAGTGGAACCGGGGGCCTTATGCCGGCTTCAGTGACCATAAACCGATCATGCCCCTCAATGATGACTATTTAGAAGGGGTCGATATCCAAGACGAAATGGAAGATCCTTATAGCATTTTAAATTTCTTCCAATATGCGATTCAGATGAGAAAAGACCCGCAGATCGCGAGAGATGTCTTATATGGAAAGCTCGATATCATCGACTATAATCACCCGGATGTTTTAGCTTACCGGCATGAAGGAAGCCAAAACCTTATGGTCATCAGCTCCTTTAGACCCTACACGACTTATTTCACTTTCTACTACCAAATAGCGGACGTTTTGCTCCATAACTATGACGCGGTAAAGATTCAAGATCACGTCTTTGAACTTAGGCCCTTTGAAAGCTTACTTCTCAAGCTCCGTTAATATGCGTTATTACCTTTTTTGCAGCGATAAACCATTACCGAGAAAGGTCTTAGAAAATAGCTTTAAAGCGTTAAAATTCGATACTTCATCCTTATCTTTTCAAAATGATGATTTTGGATGTTTAACGGGAAGTGAAGATTTATTGCCTATCCTCAATAGCTTTTTACCGTCCCTCCAAGAAGATAGCGGAGTTAATCTTGTCTTCTTATCCACTCACGCTTTAGATGAATTATCTTTAAAACTCTTAAAATCCGCCGCGTCCTTCTTTTTAGGGGAAGCGGTGTATCCAACGGATGTCCTCTTTAAAGAGTTTTCTTTCGGTGATTACTCATCTTTGCCTTATCTTCATAATATTTTTAGAGGAGTGGAACCGGAACTGATGGAAACATCTTCTGCTTATCTTAAAAGCAACCTTAATGCGTCTTTAGCATCATCTTCTTTATATATTCACCGGAACACTTTTAATTATCGGCTCCAGAAATTTATCGATGTGACGGGGCTTGATATTAGAAATTATCATAACGCGTTACTCTTAGAAATTTATTTAGGTTTTAGAAGAAGATAGTTGCTTTCCTTTTTTATATAAAAGAAAGATTTATATTAAAAATATCCGATTTGTGCACGATGCACTAGAAAGCGCTTTCAATAGTGATTACAATATCGCCAGTGGAGGATTTTCCTAACATTATGAAAAAGAAAATTACGGAAGAGAAGATCGAAGAAAAGATCGATCTTGTCGAAAAAGAAAAACTCGAGGCGGTGGAAGGACCGAAAGACGACAAACCAACCGATCTCGCTTACGTGAGCTTACGTCACGTTGACAAAGTCTACGATAATGGTGTTCAAGCCGTCTATGACTTTACCTTAGACATTAAAAAACATGAATTCATCGTCTTCGTCGGCCCCTCCGGCTGCGGTAAATCAACGACCCTCCGGATGATCGCGGGCTTAGAAGATATTACCAATGGTGAACTTTATATCGACGGGGAATATAGTAACGATAAGAGCCCGAAGGATAGAGATATTGCAATGGTCTTCCAAAGCTACGCTCTGTATCCTCATATGACGGTCTTCAATAACATGGCCTTCGGTCTTAAGATTCGGCACCTCCCGAAACTTGAAATCGATAAACGGGTGAGAGAAGCCGCTAAAATCTTACAAATTGAAGAATATCTCGACCGGAAACCGAAAGCCCTCTCCGGTGGTCAAAGACAACGGGTCGCTTTAGGACGGGCGATTGTCCGGAACGCGAAAGTCTTCTTGATGGATGAACCGCTCAGTAACTTGGACGCGAAACTCCGGGTTCAGATGAGAAGCGAAATTATTAAGCTCCATGAAGCCTTGGGGGCGACGACCATCTACGTCACTCACGACCAAACCGAAGCCATGACGATGGCGACTAGAATCGTCGTTATGAAGCTCGGCTACATCCAACAAATCGGAAGCCCGATTGAGATTTACAATAAACCCGCTAACATCTTCGTCGCCACCTTCATCGGGAGCCCTTCGATGAACATGATCAAAGCCAAGTACGATAACGGGAAACTCTATTTAGGGAATGATAAGAAATATGTCATCGATGTCCCCGAACACGTCAAGAAAGCTCATGACGACTTCTATAAACACGAAATCGAAGAAGAAGAAAGAGTCTTAAAAGCTTTAGCTGAAGAAAACGCGGAAAAAGGTGATCCGAACATCGAAAAGGAAATCCACGAACTTGAACGGAAGATTGAAATCTATAAGAAGAATCTCCATGAAGCTCATGAACTTGTCTACGGCATCCGGCCGGAAGACATCCATGAAGGGGATGAAGAACACGTCAAGAAGTATAAGGGTGAGCCTTACGACATCACCGTCAACGTCGCCGAACTCTTAGGTCACGAATATTACATCCATACCGATTTCTGCGGTATCGACTTAGTCTGTAAGATTCCGTTGACCCAAGAAATCAAGATTGGCGATAAGATGAAGATTGTCTTCGACATCCATAAAGCCCATATCTTCGATCCCGATAACGAAAAACGGATTTACTAGAAAGCTTAACCCGGGGAAACCCGGGTTTTCTTTTTCTTCTATTCTTGTAAAATATAAGTGAGGTGAAACTTATGAAAATTTTGTCGAAAGTGAGTTTTGGGGTATCGGTGGTCCTCTTAGGGCTTTCCGTTGCCTGTTTCGTGATGCTTTATGACCCGGAGTACCCGAGAGAATTCTTGATTACCTTCGGCTGCGTCCTTCTCGCGGTCGCTATCCTTCTCTTCATGGTGACTTTACTCGCAGCCTTAAAGCATGACGATAAGCTCAACATGGCGAAACCCAAAGACGAAAGTCTCAAGCCCCATTAGTTATTTATTAATGTGGTGGGTTTTAAGTTCGTGAAAGTTTAAAACTTTTAAGAAGACAAAACTGATGATGTAGCTGATACTACCTTGAAGAAGATCAAAGCCGAACGAGATAAAGCCGGCTAAACCTTCTAAGTAGAGGTAATAGATCAGATATATTCCGGCGTGGAGCAAAACTCCCACTAATAAAATTAAGCCTATGAAAATAGGCTTTTTTTGTTTGGTGGCTAAATAAAAGAACGTTCCTAAAAGAAGTTTTGCGAAGAAGGTGAAGGGGAGAAAGATGATAGAGCCACTCAGTAAATCGAGGACTAAGCCGCTTAAGACGGGGATGGCGATCCCGATTGGACCTAAAAGACAAATGGCTAATAAACTAAAACTATCCCCAAAATTAAAGTAGCCCCCGACGGGGTAGGGGATTTTAAGGAAGAAACCGCTGACGATGCTCAAGGCTAAAAAGAGGCTGAGGGTCGCGATGGTTCTCGTAGAGATAGCTTTACGCATCTTTTTTCACGCGGCGAAAGTTTTTCCTTTTAGGGAACTTATGAAAGGGTTTCTTACCATCTTTCTTAAAATCTTTATGGTCTTTATTAAAAGTCTTTTTATAAGGCTTCTTAAAAGTCTTCCGTGGTTCTTTTCTTTCGATAGGTTCTTTCTTTTCAACTGTTACTTCTTTCTTTTCTATCGGCTTTTCGCTTGGCAGTAAGAAAGAAAGATTATCGGTTTCACAGTAGGCCTTAACCCCATTTTTAATCAGGTAATGAGCGGTAATGCCGTGCCCTTCAATGATGTTTCCATTGAAACTTCCGTCATGAATATTTCGCGGTCCACAAGCCGGTGACCGGTCTTTTAAAATAGCGGTTTTGATATTGAGTAAACGGCAGAGCTGGAGGGCTTTTTCCGCGGCGGCATTATAGAGTTTAGTAAGGTCTTTCCCGTCTTTTGTAATCACCGAACCATGGGAGATTTCCGCTGGAACGCGGGGAATGGAGAGCCCGGCTTCCACTTCCGGGCAGAAGGGGACAATATCATAATGAACCCGAAGTTTTTCAATGAACGGGAAGTAATTATTTTTTCCATCGTAACGGGTATTTTCCCCTAAAAGGCAGGCGCTGACTAAGATTTTTTCCATGGTTCAAAATATAACACTTAAAACTTGGGACGTCACCCACCTTTATTTACTTGTATAATGCTCAGTGTGGAAAAACATCTGACGAATATTGACGGCATTAACATTAATATCGATTACCGAAAGGTTAAAAGAATCCGTCTCACTTTAAAAAGCGAGAAAGAAGTCTTAATCATCAGCCCCTACGGAGTGAGCCAAGACTATCTTTCTTCTTTAGCCGTTAGATTATTACCGAAACTTAAAAAGAAATACCGGCCGGACCCAGGAGCGATTCATGGTGATAAAGTCTATCTTTTCGGTAAGAAAGAAAATATTCCTGGTTTTTCTCTTTTAACTGAAAAAGCCAAAGATGCTTACCTTAAGAAGACTTTATTAACCTATCTAAATAAGAGATATAACGAAATTACCGAAAACATCGAACTTAAAAGAAAGTACGTCATTAAAGTGAAAAAGATGAAGAGTCAGTACGGGGTAAATAACCGAAGAGCGGTCTCTCTAACTTTCGCTTTAGAACTCGTCCATTTTTCCCCCAAAATCATCGATAGTGTGATTTTTCATGAACTCGTCCATGATCAAATCTTTAATCACCAAAAAAGCTTTTATGATTTGCTTTACCAGTATTGCCCGGATTATGATGAATTAACGAAGGCCTTAGTCAACCACGCGTATGATTACCAGTAAAGAAAACCCTAAAATTAAAGAATTAAAGAAGATTCTAAAGAATCCTAAAAAGGACGCTTTTTTAGTGGAAGGTTTTCATTTGGTGGAAGAAGCTTTAAAAAGCGGGGCTTTAAAAGAAGTCTTTAGCCTAGAACCTTATCCTTTTAATAAAGTCACGTTAATCAATGAGAAAGTCTTAAAAGAAATCACCGAAAGCAAGACCCCGGAAGGGATAGTAGGGTTAGTCAGTTTAAAAGAAGTGAAACAAGAGAGTGATGAAATTATTTTCTTAGACCGCGTGCAAGACCCGGGAAACTTAGGGACGATTGAACGTTCGATGGCGGCTTTCTCGTTTCCTTCCATCGCCTTAAGCCGGGGAACCGTCAAACCTTTTAACAGTAAAACCTTAATGGCGAGCCAAGGGGCAATCTTTAAGCTTAATATCGAAGATAATATCGAGGCTATCGACTATTTAAAGAAGAAAAAGGAAGATGGCTACGTCATTATTTCTACTGCCTTAAAGGATAGTGAAGACTTGAGAACATTTAAAACTTTACCTAAAAAATACATCTTAATCATGGGAAACGAAGGGCAAGGGATCAGCGATGATATCTTGAATATTAGCGATAAGAAACTTTATATTCCCTCTCCCGGGATGGAAAGTTTAAATGTCGGGGTGAGTTTTGGAATCATGGCCTTTTATTTAAGAAACCTCGTAAAAGAATAAAATACTGAATATTTTTCACCTCTTTTCTATAGAGATATTAGGAAAATGGTTTACAATAATGACGGTTCAGTGACGAGAAGAGTAGTCTACTTGAAAGTCCTTCTGGGAAGAATGAAGAGAGCAACCATTCGAGGATAGAGTAGAGGAAGTTCACCTCTGAGAACCCCTGGGCTAGGTTATAAGCCAATTCTCAAGCGCGTAAACAGAGTTTATGAAGCGGGATGGTACCGCGGGGCTTCCCCGTTCCCGGCCCGCTTTTTATTTTGGGAGAGGATATGAAAGAAAAGATTCAATCGATTGAAAAAGAAGCCTTAGAAAGTTTAGAGGCTAGTTGCGATTTAAAAGAGCTCGAAAACTTTAAGAACAATTATCTCAGTAAAAAAGGGAAGGTCAGTTCTTTGTTTTCGGAGTTAAAGAACGTGCCTCCAGAAGAAAAAGGTTTAGTGGGGAAACTATTAAATGATTTAAGAACCTCCTTAACTAGCAAGTACGAAGAACGGAAGAAAGAAGAAGAAAAGAAGGCTTTAGATTTAAAGCTCAAGGAAGATAAGCTCGATTTAACCTTACCGCCGGTTAACTTTAAACTCGGGAGCATCAATCCTTTCTATTTAATCATCGATGAAATGTCAGAAATCTTTACGTCGCTCGGCTTTAAAATCGATGAAGGAAGCGATATCGAAACCGATAAATATAATTTTGAACTCTTAAATATCCCTCATGACCACCCGTCCCGCGATATGCAGGATACTTTCTATTTAAATGCTGAAAAGCTTTTAAGAACCCAAACCAGCGCCGGTCAAGCCCACGAAATGGAAGACAAGATCGAAAAAGGACCGATCAGAATGATTTGTCCGGGAAAATGCTATAGGCGTGATGACGACGATATGACCCATTCCCACCAATTCGGGCAGATTGAAGGCTTAGTGGTCGATAAAAATATTACTTTAAGCGATTTAAAAGGAACCTTAACCTTGTTCGTTAAGAAAATGTTCGGGGAAAAGCGAAGAATCCGTTTAAGAAGTTCTTATTTCCCCTTCACGGAACCTTCCGTCGAAGTTGACGTCAGCTGCAGCAAATGCGATGGCAAGGGATGCGCGATGTGTAAAGGAACCGGCTGGATCGAGATTCTCGGGGCCGGGGAAGTCCATCCGAATGTCCTTAGAATGGGCGGTTACGACCCGGAAGTTTACCAAGGTTTCGCTTTTGGGATTGGAATTGAACGGGTCGCGATGCTCAGATATGGAATCGATGATATCCGGCGATTCTATCAAAACGACCTTCGGTGGTTAAAAGATTTTAAAACGAGGTAAAAAAGATGCTAGTCAGTTATGCTTGGTTAAAACAATATGTCGATCTCACGGGCATTAGCCCTATGGATCTTAAAGAAAAACTCACTCTTGCAGGGGTGGAAGTCGAAAGCGTCACCCCATTAATCGGTGGGGATAAACTGATGGTCGGGGAAATCGTAAAACTCGAAAAGCACCCCGATAGCGATCACCTTCACGTTTTAGAGGTTTCTTTTGGCGATACCACTAAACAAATCGTCTGTGGGGCACCGAACGTTAAGATGCATGCGAAAGTGATTGTCGCGCTTCCGGGTTGCCACCTTCCAGGCGGAGTTACCATCCAAAGCGGCACTATCCGCGGAGTGAAGAGTGACGGGATGTGTTGCTCGCTCAGTGAACTTGGTATCGAAAAGAAATATTTAAGCGAAGAAGAAAATAGTGGAATCCACCTCTTACCCGACGATACTAAAGTCGGAAGTTCTGATATCAAGGGGATTTTAGGCTTAGATGACTATATCTTAGATTTATCGCTTTTAGCAAATAGAAGCGATATGAACGCTATTGAAAATGTCGCAAGAGAAGTCGGGACCATCTTAAAAAGAGATGTTCATTTAGAAGACTTTAAACCGATAAATGAAGGAAAAAGAGATTTCCTTGTCAGTAGCGACACCCCTCTTTGCCCGACCTTTACTTTAAAGATTGTGGAAGGGGTGACGATTAAAGAAAGCCCAGCGTGGCTGAAGAATCGTTTGATCGCTAGCGGTGTCCGTTCGATTAATAACGTCGTCGATATCGGGAACTACGTCATGCTTTTAACGGGGCAACCCTTAAACATGTACGATACCGATAAGCTCCCGAAGAAAGAACTCGTTGTAAAAAGTGATAGCCATGAAAACTTCGTCGCGATGGACGGGAAGAGCTATCAACTTCAAGATGGGGACCTCTTGGTCACCAGCGACAACTGCGGGATGTGTTTAGCGGGTCTTTTAACTTCGAAGGAAGCGGAAGTCACCGAAAACAGTAAGAATATTGCCGTGGAAGCCGCGATGTTTAATGGGGCAAGCATCCGTCATACCTCTGCGAGATTAGGCGTTAGTTCCGAAAGCGCCGCCCGTTTTATTAAAGGCATCACCCCCGACGGCATGATGCGTGCCCAAGATGCGGCGTGCTATTTACTCCGGACTCTTGCGGACGCGAAATTCATCAGTGATCCCATCATCTATGACGTAGCGAAACACGAAAAAACTATCGTCAAAGTGACGGGTGAATATATCAATCACCGTTTAGGAACGTCCTATCCTTTATCCTTGATTAAACAAACGTTAATCGATGATCACTTAGTATTGATTAAAGAAGGAGGCGATGAACTCACTTATGAAATTCCGTCTTACCGCTTGGACATCAAAGGGAAAGAAGATTTATCGGAAGAATTTATTAGATTGATTGGGGTCGATAAACTCGATGGCACTTTACCGGAAATCAAACTCACTAGCGATATGGGTTTCAATGACCATCAAAGAAAGACTATTAATGTTCGGCGGTATCTCCAAAATAACGGAATTCATGAAGCTTTAACTTATTCTTTGATCAATGAAGAGATGAATAAGAACTTCCTTTACCTCAATAACGGGGAAAGCTATAAAGTTCTTAATCCCTTAACGGACGATCACCAATACTATCGTCGCTCTTTAGTCCCGAGTTTACTCGATGTTGCCTTATATAACGCGAGCCATCAACAAAACAATTTCGCCTTCTTTGAAATCGCTGAAACCGCTTCTTTAAGTAAGACCGATAAACACTTAGCGATTGTCAGCTATGGTGAACGGGTCCTTCAAGAAGACTTATTAACGGTGCCTTTTAACTTCTTAACGATGAAAGGTTTACTGGAAGGGATCTTAAGCGTCCTGGGTATCAATATGAACCGCATTAGTTTTAAGGCCTTACCGAGCGATGAAGTCCTTCATCCTTACCGGGAAGCGGGGATTTATCTCGGGAAAGAACTGATCGGTTATATCGGGGAACTCCATCCGACCTACCAAAAGAAGTTAGGGTTCCACGCGAGAGTGAACGTGATGGAAATCAGTATGAATTCTCTCTTGAATATTCCGGTCAATAAGCCGAAAGCGTCGATTCCGGATAAATACCCATCTTCAACGAGAGACCTCGCCTTTGTTATCAGTGAAGACTATCCGTTTGGGGATATCAAACGGGAACTCTTAAAAGCTTCTAGGCTCTTAAAAGACGTTAAGCTCTTCGATACTTATAAGGGAGAAAATATCGAGAAGGGGAAGATTAGCCTCGCGATGAGTTTCACCTTCTTAAGTCCTGATCACACCTTAAAAGACGAAGAAGTCAATGACGGCATGAATAACGTCATCAAGATTCTCGAAGATAAGTTCCACGCGGAAATTAGAGAAAACTAAAGGGAGGGCTATTCCTTAAACCTTCGATGAGAAGTGGGGAATAGCTCTTTTTATTATCTACTATAAATATACTAAATAACTACTATCCCATATAAGAGGATAAAAAATTCTGCTTTTTTTCGTTTACTTATTAAACGTTTTGACCTAAATTATAGTCGGAGGTGGGAAAAAGTGGGAAACTTCTATGGAACATATAATCGGACCCTTGATAACAAGAACCGTTTACAGCTTCCGAGCAAGCTTCTCAAGGACCTTCCCTCTAAACTTTACATCCTCAAAGGATTCGAAGGTTGCGTATCGCTATTCCTTCCAACTGACTTCGACGCTTTCATGAAAAAGCTCGAAAGTCTCAGCTACTTCAAACAAGCCGCTAGAGCTTATCTGCGGTTAGCTAGCAGCAGTGTCGTCGAGCTCGAAATCGATAGCCACGGAAGAATCACGTTTCCGGTTCAGGTTAAAGAAAAGTATGGTCTCAATACGGAAGTAACCCTTATCGGTGTTCAGGACCATATCGAACTCTGGGACAGTGAGAAGTACCTGTCTTACGAAAAGGAAAACAGCGAGAACTTCGAAGCCTTAGCGGAATCCCTCGAGAGCTTATGAGTCAACACGTTTCGATCCTATTACCTGAGTCGATCGATCTGCTCCAAGTAAAAGATGGTGGCATCTACCTCGATTTGACCCTCGGACGTGGGGGTACCAGTGAAGCGATCCTCAAAAAGCTCAAATCGGGGCACTTGTATAGCTTCGATCTTGACCTTGACGCGATTAAAGAAAGCGAAGCCAGGCTCAAGAAAACGGGTGATAACTTCACCCTAATCCACGGGAATTACCGGAACCTTAAACCCTTATTAGAACAATACGGGGTAAAAGAAGTGGACGGTATCACCTGTGACCTCGGGGTTTCATCCCCCCAGTTCGATGAAGCGGAACGTGGCTTCACCTATAAAGAAGAAGCGCCGCTCGACATGCGGATGGATCAAACTAGTTCTTTAACGGCTGAAAAGATCGTCAACACCTATTCTTATGAAGACTTAAAAAGAATCTTTAAAGAATACGGGGAAGACGAAGATAGCGCCTCCATCGCGAGGCATATCGTGAAAAGACGGGCCATCTTACCGATCAAAACAACGTCGGAGCTCGTCAGTATCATCAAAGAAAGTAAGCCCATCAAACATTTGCTTAAAAAAGGCCACCCCGCCAAACAAATCTTCCAAGCCTTAAGAATCGAAGTCAACGATGAACTCGGGAGTTTAACAGAAATGCTAAGCGTCGCACCCACCCTCTTAAAAAGAGGAGGAGTGCTCGAAATCATCACCTTCCATAGCTTAGAAGACCGCTTGGTGAAACAAGCCTTCAATAACCTCACCAAAACGGAAGGTAATCGGCACGTCTTCATCAATAATGAAGAAAAAGAGTTTGAACTCTTAACGAGAAAACCTGTTATTGCTGGTGAAACTGAACTCGAAAATAACAATCGTGCTCACAGCGCTAAACTTCGGGCTATCCGAAGAAAGGAGGAAAAGAAATGAAAGATAAACTCGAAAAAACCGGTCATAAGAAACATTATTATCGCCTTAAGACCACGGTCATCGCTCTTCTTTTTTCTCTCGCTTTGGGCGGTGTGATGGCAATCCCGGTAGGGATTAGCTATAAAATCAGCGAAGCCGCTGCGAAACAAGCGACAACCTCCTCCTATCACGATGATAGTGAAGGGGATAAGGAAGACACTTCTATCGCGGACTTCGTGGTCGAAGAAAATTAGATAATTGACCTTCTTTTGGTCCTACCTCGCCAAAAGAATTCTCCTTTTTCTCTCGAAAAGGCGCTCATACCCTCTCTGGAGCGCCTTTTTTCGTGTTTACAATCATTCAAAAAATATTTGAGAAGTAAAATTGCTAACTATTATTTAAAACCATCGGTAATATCGAATATATTTGTAAACTAGTAATATCCTTGAAAACTACTAATTTTCGCTCAATGGCTCTTGATTTATGATGTTCTCACCATTAACATATATTTAGATGGAAAACGAAACGAAATTTACGGCTGCTTTAGAAATCAGTAGCGAAAAAGTGAAAGTCCTCTTAGGGTACGCGATGAGGAAAACCCCAATCGTTCTTTTTTATAAGGAAATTCCGCATCTCGCGGTTCAGGGTGGAAGGATCATCGATAAAGATAACCTCGTCGAGACTTTAAAAGCCTTAAGCCATTATGAAGATGCCTCACTTTCGCTCAAGATTGACACCACCCAAGTTTCGTTAATTCTCCCTCCCTTAGCTTTCCAAGTCTTTCAATGCGAAAGAACGACCAATATCATCAGTCAAGATAGCATCATTGACCGGGTCGATATTAGTAATGTCATTAGCTTAGTCAAAAAAGAAAGAGTTCCAGACGGGAATATCATCGTCGATATCGTTCCGGATTATTTTAGTTTAGAAAATGGGACGACGTACGACGAACCGCCGATTGGGGCTAAGAGCGATTCCCTTTCCATTCAAGCGAAAGTCCATACCTTACCGAAAGATATCTTTAATTCTTACCGGGGGGCGGTGGAAGACGCGAATATAAGAGTTAAGAGGACGAGCATCATGCCCTACGCGGTAGCGGAGCTCTATAAGAGCATGCCCGATGTCCCTCAAACTTATCTCTACATTGAATTCGGAGCGAGACTCACCACCCTCTCTTTAATCGGGGAAGGAAAGCCTTATTCTTCCTTATTCTTCCAACTGGGAAGCGAAGACCTTACCGATGAGATTAGTTCTAAGCTTAATTTAGCGAAAGAAGATGCCAGAAACTTAAAAGAAAAATACGGTTATGACCCGGATATCCATAAATTTGAACTCCCTTTGATCTATGACCAAGAAAAGAAAAATGTCATCTATCAAAAGGATTTAAATCGTGTGATTGAAGATTTCTTCACCGGATACAAAGCCAAATTAAAGAACGCGGTGGAAACCTTATTCCGGAAGCACGACATCACCGATTTAAATGCCGTGCCTTATATCGTGATGGGAAATGGGGTTAGGTTAAAGAATTTCGATTCTTTCTTTAAAGATGATTTCCCGCCGTTCTTACATCCGAAATGCCCAGCGGTGGGTCTTAAAGATTATGGTTGCAATGCCTTGCTCGGTCTTCTCTTAATTGAAGCCGGCTACAAAGGCACCTTAGAAGATAATTATCGGACGGTCGGTTTACTCAGCCGTCGGGAGGATAAATAAGATGTTAGATCAAGATAAAATCAATGACCTCGATAACTTTGAACCGGTAGCGAGAATTGTTGTCATCGGGGTCGGGGGAGCCGGGAACAACGCGGTAAACCGGATGATCGACGAAAATATTCAAAACGTCGAATTCTATGTCTGTAATACCGATAAACAAGCTCTCTCAACTTCTAAAGCTCAAAACCGCATTGTCCTCGGGCAAGATGTAACCAAAGGCTTAGGGGCCGGTGGCGACCCAGAAGTCGGGAAGAAAGCCGCCGAAGCCAGTAAGGACGAAATTAAGAAAATCGTAACGGGGGCTGATATGGTCTTTATCGCCGCTGGTATGGGAAAAGGCACCGGAACCGGAGCCGCTCCTGTCATCGCGAAAGTCGCGAAAGAATCCGGAGCTTTAACGATTGCTATCGTCACGCGTCCCTTTAACTTTGAAGGACCGAAACGGATCAGTAACTCGGTCACCGGTTTAACCGATTTAAAAGGGGTCGTCGATAGTATCATCATCGTCAGTAACGATAAGTTATTGATGGCGAGCGGTAACGCGCCGATCAACCAAGCTTTCGCGGAAAGTGACCGCATCCTCGCCCAATCCGTCAAGACTGTCGCAGACTTAATCCTCGTCCCGTCCCTTATGAACCTCGACTTCGCTGATGTTAAGAGCACCCTTCAAGGTAGCGGTATCGCGCTCATTGGTTACGGCATGGGAAAAGGCCCGAATAAAGCGGAAGAAGCGGCGGAGAATGCTATTAATAGTCCATTATTAGAAGCTTCCATCAGCGGAGCTCGGAGAGCCATCTGCGCGGTCACCTGTGGCCAGCCTAT
>UQOB01000020.1 GCA_900542595.1 uncultured Mollicutes bacterium
AGAATGCGATGATGCACTATATCTATCGAAAAACCGAAAGGACCCCGACCGTCGTCCCGGTCATCATCAATGTTTAATTATGTTCATCTTAGGAAGTGGGAGCCCGAGAAGGCAGGAACTCTTAAAATTATTGATTGATGATTTTAAAGTTGTTGCCTCTTCCTATGATGAAAGCTTCTTTAAGGGGATTAAGGATAAGAAAGATTTAACCCATGAAGAAGCGAAAGCGAAAGCCTACGCGTTGATAGAAAAGTATCCGGATGACGAAATATTAACCTGCGATACCGCCGTAATTTTAAGGAATGAAGCCTTAGGCAAACCGAAAAACTATAAAGATGCTTTCTTGATGCTGAAAAGTGAACAAAATCAAAAACAAATCGTTTTGACTAGTTACGTCTATCTTTCCAAAGACCGGCAAATTGAAAGAACAGTTCGGAGTGAAGTTTATTTTAATAAGCTCAGTGATCAGGAAATCAAAGAATACTTAGAAATTTATAAACCCTACGATAAAGCTGGCGGCTACGGCATCCAAGACGACTTCCGTTTAATCAGCAAAATTGTCGGGAGTTTCTTTAACGTCATGGGCCTTCCCTTAGAAGACTTAGCCAAACACGTTTTTAAAAAAGAATTTATTCTCCCAAAGAATAATCCTTATAACGTTCTTTTAACTCGTTACTTAAAACGATCGTAATATCTTCTTCTTTTTCAACGAAGCCTTTGACCCCCAGGGCCTTAAGTTCCTCTCTTTGAAGAAGATTTTTATTTTTAAGCTTAATGATGAGCCTTGACCCATGAACAGTAAAACTCAGGACATTATCCTTGCCACCAAGATAAGTAAAAATATCAATATCCCCTACTTTTCCCTTACGCTTTTTAGGATTTTTGGATATTAAGAAGCTGATGAGCCAGATGAGCCCCAAAAGAACAACTACTCCCAGTATAATAATCCACCAGAGATTTTGAAGAAGAAAATCAACACTAAACAACAAGATAAACATCATACTTGATATAATACTACATGGAGGATTTTATGAGCAACGCGATTGAAATTGAAGCTAAGGTTTTAGTCCAGAAAAAAGATTACGAAAAATTAGAAAACCTTTTTAAGAATGAACATAGTTATGAACAAACCAACTACTATGTTGAAACCCCGACCCTTACTTTAAGAAAAGAAGGGATTTCCTTACGGATCCGGGAAAAGAATGGTCACTATGAAATGACCTTAAAGACTCCCTTATCGGAAGGCTTATTAGAAAAGAACTGCGCTTGGACACCAGAAATGTTCAAAGCCTTTAAGGATGATGGAATTTTCCCCGAAGGCGACATCAAGCGTTTCTTAACGATGTTAGATATCGATGTCGATAAACTCGTCATCTTAACTTCCCTCACCACTAAGCGGAAAGACGTCGCCTATAAAGGCGGTAAGCTTTCGATCGACGAAAACTTCTATGAAGGAACCGTCGACTACGAAATTGAGCTGGAATATAACAACATGAAGGATGCGGAACGTTACTTAAAAGAACTCTTGGAAGAAAACGGCATTCCCTATGTTCTCAATTTAAAAACCAAGGTCAGTCGGGCCTTGGATGCTTACGTTAATAACCAAAAGTAAGTTACTTCTTAATGTGGACCTTACCTTCGATATCCTTCGAAGTTAAGCAGTTTCCCCACTCCGGGCAATTCTCCTTCGTGCAGAACGTCTCCGCCATCCGGCGGGCCCGGGGGATGAAGGTTCGAATTTCTTCTTCGTTATAACCGACTTGAATCCGGTGATCATCGACGATGATCGGCCGTTTCAAAACAGAAGGATTCTTTTGGATAAAGCTGATGAGTTCGCTGACCTTCATGTCATCGAAATCGATGTTATTCTCACTGACGATTTTACTTCTCATCGAGATAATGTCATCGGTTCCGTCTTCGCTCTTCTGGATGATTTCTTTGATATCATCGCTGGTTAAAGGACGAGAAAAGATATCCTTAGCTTCGTAAGGAATCTTCTGTTCATCAAACCACTTCTTCACTTTTCTACAAGAAGAACACGAGGGCGAATAATAAATCTTAATCATTGCATGTTTATTTTATCACTATTAGTTATAGTTAGGTACATCTAACTTTTTGGAGGAAAAGCTTATGCGAATCTTAAGCGGCATTAAACCGACTGGTCAATTGACTCTCGGAAATTATTTAGGAGCTTTAAAACATTTCAAAGATTATCAAAATCAGGGAGAAGTCTTTATCTTCATCGCGGATTTACACGCTTTGACACTGCCGATCGATAGTCGAGAGCTCAATGAAAACTCCCGCGATATTGCTTGTTACTATCTAGCCAGTGGCTTAGATCCGGAAAAAACCACTATCTTCCTTCAAAGTTCTGTCAGTGAACATGCGGAGTTGAGCGCTATTCTTCAAAACTATATCTACATGGGTGAACTCAAACGGATGACCCAATTTAAAGATAAATCGAAGAAATTAAACGATAGTTCTATCGGCTTAGGCTTATTTGCTTATCCCGCTTTAATGAATGCCGATATCGTGCTTTATAACACTGATATCGTTCCGGTCGGGGAAGACCAAATGCAACACGTTGAATTAACTCATGATTTAGTTAAGCGCTTCAATCATCGTTACGGCGATATCTTAGTTAATCCAAAAGCACAAGTTCAAAAAGTCGGAGCGAGAATCATGTCCCTCTCGGACCCGAACGTCAAAATGAGTAAGAGCGATCCCAAAGGTGACATCTTCCTTAAAGACGACGAAAAAACCATCCGGAAGAAAATCATGAGCGCGAAAACTGATTCCGGAAGCGAAATCAAATTCGATAAAGAAAATAAACCGGGTATCAGTAATCTTTTGACCATCTATGCCGCGACAAAAGACATCACGATTCCCAAAGCGGAAGCGAAGTTCCAAGGTTATCGTTATGGTGACTTTAAGAAAGCTGTCGCGGATGCGGTAGTTGAAGAGCTCATCCCCTTCCAACAACGCTACAAACAAATCTTAGAAGATAAATCTTACTTAAAAGTCCTAAAAGACGGCCGAGATAAAGCCAAGAAAGTCGCGCATCAAACCTTATTGAAGGTTCAAAAAGCCGTCGGCATATTAACTCTCGATGAATAGAAAACTGATTGTTACCGATATGGATGGAACCTTGCTCGGCAAGGATTATCTTCTTTCAGACTATTCCAAAACGATCTTAAGAGAACTCGAAGAAGCGGGAAATCTAGTCGTCCTCTGTTCCGGTCGGCCAGAACGATCGATTACCCCCTACTACCATTCAATAGGTTTAAAAAACTCTCCGTTTATCGCTTATAACGGCATCCTCATCGTCGACGGAACAAACAACGAAAATCTCTTCATCAAGAAGTTCCCTCACAAAAAAGTGATTAAAATCATTGAGAATTACAGAGATATTTTGATTTCTATCTCACTGGAAACAAAAGATACACTTTATCTATTTAATGAAGATAAGAATCTCAATAACTTCTTCCCCTATGATGGGATGAAGGTCATTAAAGACCCCAAACCTGAAGAGATAAAAGAAGATCTTTTCACCTTTATCTTTAAAGTCGATGATGATAAATATCCAGCTTTAGAAAAAGAAATCTTTAACAAATATGGCCTTTATCTTAGACATTGGACCCATGAACCTTACGCGGAACTTTATTGGCCAGATGCCACTAAAAAAGAAGCAGTCGAATTTATCAAAGACATGTACCAAATAAAAACCGAAGACATCATTGCCTTCGGTGATAGTTTAAATGATGATGGAATGCTCAGCGTCGCCGGTATCAGTTTCGTTAGCCTCGATAGTAAGTCTGACCTCTTAAAAGAGAAATATTTAACCACTATCGACACCGCTAAAAATGACGGGGTCGCTAAGACTTTAGCCAAGCTCTTTAAGCTTTGATTCCTAAGATTCCTTTTAAACTGTGATAAAGCCCTTCGGCTTTTTCTTTTAAGCTATCTTTATCGCCGACAACTTCGATGTAGAACTTACATTTCGGTTCGGTACCGCTAGGCCGGACCGCAATCCAAGAATCATCCGCGAGGAAGATTTTTATGACATCGCTCTTATCGAGACCTAAAGGTTTTTCTCGATTATCGATTAAATCAAAGGACTTTTGCAGGAGATAATCATCAATTCGGATAATCTTAATGCCGTTGATCGCTCTCGGAGCGTGGTAATGTAAATCATCCATCAATCTCTTCATCATCGCAGCCCCTTCACTTCCTTCAAAGTAGAGAGAATCGACGAAATCATAATGATAGCCGTATTCTTTTTGGACTTTGATTAAAGCATCATAGATGCTCATCCCTTGTTTCTTATAGAATAAGGCCATTTCACTGTAGAGGAGGATGGCTTGGAGCCCATCTTTATCTCTGACGAAGGGCTTGATTAAACAGCCATAGCTTTCTTCATAACCAAAGAGGAAAGTCGGACGATTAGGCATAATTTCATCGTAATGAAGTTGATTACCGATATATTTGAAACCGGTTAAGAAACTCTTAACTTCCACGTCAAAGCTTCTTGCGATTTTTCTTCCTAAGTCGCTGGTGACAATAGTGTCATACATAATGCCTTTTTTCGGCATCGTCCCCATCTTTTGTCTTTCGGACATGATGTAATGGATGAGGAGGGCTCCACTTTCATTACCGGTGAATAAACGATATTCCCCGTCCGGCATCTTGCAGGCTAAGCCGCAGCGGTCCCCGTCCGGGTCATTCATGACGATTAAATCGGCATCATGAGCTTTCGCGACCTTGATTGGTTCAATGAACGCTCGTTTATCTTCGGGGTTGGGACTTAAAGTTCCTTTGAAATCGGAATCGGGGTCACATTGAGAAGTGACGGGGATGACGTGATAACCAAGTTCCTTAAAAACCCGCATCCCATTGAGATAGGAAGTTCCGTGATTAGGAGTAAAGACCACTTTAAAGTCATCCTTACTTAGTTCCGGATGGATTTGGATACTTTCCACGAGTTCGACATATTTATCATCGATGACGTGACTTAAGATGGTTTCATGTCCCTGGTGTTCATCAACTTTCACATTGATGCTGAGTTCATCGGGGATTTCATCGATGATTTCTAAGAGACGTTTAATCTTTTCGGGAACTAATTGGGCTCCATTTTCGTCGTAAACTTTGTAGCCATTATATTCTTTCGGATTGTGGCTCGCGGTGATCATGATGCCGCCGACAGTGTGGAGCTCACGGACCGCGAAGCTGAGTTCCGGGGTCGGTCTTAAAGAATCAAAAATATAGGTTTCTAAGCCCATTTCATTGAGGATTTTACTGGAAAGAAGAGTAAATTCCCGGCTCATGTGTCGGTTATCGTGGCTTATGACAACCCCCGCTTCTTTCGCGTTCGGGAATTTTTCTAAAAGATAAAGCGCGAACGCAATCGTCGCTTTTTTAACGGTATAAACATTCATCCGGTTAGTGCCGAGCCCGAGAATGCCCCGCATGCCGGCGGTTCCAAATTCAATGTTTTGGAAGAAAGCATCATCTTTTTCCTGATCGGACATCTTTAACAGTTCTTGTTTTTCCTCATCCGAAAGCCTCGGAGAGTTGAGCCACCGCTCGAAATTACGCTCTGCTAGTTCGTTCATATTAAATCCTCACTTGCCATTATTTTATCTTGTTTAAATAGAATAGAAAGTATCCGCTTTTCTTTATCGGTTAAAGACGAGTGAAAAGTTTTGTTTTTAAGTTCCTTTAAAACCGGGGGAACATCCTTAAAACCTAAGGTGATTGAGTGTAAGAATTGGTTCCGAATCTGGAATTGTTTTTCCATTTTTTTGTTTAAAGCGAAGTCTCCATATTTTTGATCCCCAATCAAGGGGTGACCAATGTGGGCTAAGTGAACTCTAATTTGATGGGTTCTCCCCGTTACTAAGTGGCATTTTACGAGGGAGAAATCATCATTAAAGACAATCGGTTTCACTTCGGTAATCGCTTCTTTTCCGCCTTTTTCAATTGAACGGACATAAACTTGTCCCTTATTTTCATCTTTATATAAGGAAACGTTTATAACAACGGGCTTATCTAATTTGCCCTTAACTAAAGCGGCATACTCTTTCACCAAATTATCCCGTTCCTTAAAGAGTTCTTCTAAAGCTTTAAGGCTTTGATCATTTTTACCGAAAATAACTAAGCCAGCAGTATTCCTATCTAACCTATGAGCAGGCGATGGAGAAAAGGTAGAGTGTTCCGGGTCATATTCTTTCTTTTGATATAAATAATTAAGAACAGCTTGCACTAAAGTTTTTCCGTGATTGTTCTTGTCACCCGTCACTAAAACCCCAGAAGGTTTATCAACAATCAAAACGTTATTATCTTCATACGTGATAGGATATGGGAAAGGCCGGGCTTCAACTTTCTTGGGGGTAGAGAAATCTTTTATCTGTTGACCAGTCACATAGATTCTCACCACATCCCCTTCTTTGAGGACATAATCATTCTTCACCCAGTGGCCATTCACCTTAAAATCTTTCTTTCGAAAAATGCTATAGATAAAAGATAAGGGAGCATCGCTTAAATACTTCTTTAAAAACTTCAGGCTTTTCTGCCCGTCATTGATCTTTTTGACCACCAGTTCAATCATTGTTTAAGTATATCATTTCTTCGTTGAAAACCCCACTTGCTTCCCCTATAATCTTTTCACGGGTTGGAGGAATACCCAAGTGGCCGAAGGGGTGGGCTTGGAAAGCTCATAGGCTCTTAACCGGGCGCAAGGGTTCGAATCCCTTTTCCTCCGCCACGATTGATTGTTAAGACACGTACGAAAAAAGTGCGTGTTTTTTTAATGTTTTGAAGCACTTTCCCCCATTTTCTTTTGTACGTTTTCCCTACCTTTCTTTTGAACAAAAATAGGAACTTCCTTTTACACAAAAACACTTTTCGACCAAAACAACAGTGCAATGCTATTTTAGTCGAAGTTGTATGTTTATCGACAATTGGACTTTAGCACCTGTAGGTGTATCGACAATTGGAGACAATTTGATTGAAATAGTCCCAAAAAATTGGGATTATTTCTTGGAAAATATAGTATTTATATTATAATATACTCGAAAGTTAGTAACTTTAAAGTATATAAAGGAGTATTTAACTATGTTTGTAGGTAGAGAAAAAGAATTAAGGCAACTAAATCGCGCTTTTGAATCAAAAAGCAAAGAATTAGGTGTTATTTACGGAAGACGTAGAATTGGAAAAACAAAGCTTATCGATCACTTTGTGAAAGACAAACCACATTTGTTTTATCAGGCAAAAGAGGACAGTTCATATGGCAATTTACGTTCATTTTCTTATGAATTAAATAAATTGATGTCTTTGCCTTTGGATTTTGTATATTCAAGTTGGCAAGCTGCTTTAGATGCTTTATCTGGATTTTTTAAAAATTCTAGATTTATTTTATGCATCGATGAATATCCATTTATTACTAAGCAAGATAAATCGTTCTCGTCTGTTATCGAAGAATTTTATGATCATTCAAATGACAATTTAATGTTGTTAATTTCTGGATCCGATGTATCTTTTCTTAAAAAAGAAATAAGAAATAAGAAATCCCCGTTATATAAAAGAAAGACATTAGAGATAAATGTACAAAAGCTTCCATTAGAAGAGGCTTTGCAATTCTTTAATGGTGTTGATAAAGAAACAACATGTTCTTTTCTATCACTTATGTCCACTTTCCCTTATTACTTATCTGCAATCAATACAAATAATACATTTGAAGATGAAATTAAGAGATTGGTAATAAACGAATATGGTCCATTTTTCAATCTTCCAGAAAACGTTTTATCAAAATCAAACAAACCAGATATTTATAACGCTATTCTATTTGCAATCGCTAATAGAAAAACAAACATATCAGACATTTCTACATTCATTAAAGAAGAAACGGGAAAAGTTTCTAAATATTTAACGACTCTATTAGATTCAGAAGTTGTTGGAAAAAGAACTACATTCAATGGAAACAAGAAAAACAATTACTATGTAATAACAGATCCTCTTCTTAAATTTTGGTATAAAGTAGTATACCCAAATCAAGGCAGAATTATTCTCAATCCTGATATGATTTTTGACGAAATAAAAACAGATTTAAAACAAGCTGTCGAATTTGGGTTTGAAGATGTATCTTTACTTTATCTCAATAAACTCAATAGAACCGGAAAACTTGGTCGCGTTTATCCAGAAATACAAACTTTCAAAGCAGACAATACGAGATTGGGTAGATTGGTAGAAATAGATGGTTTAGCAGAACAAGATGGTCACTTATTAGTTGTTGAATGCAAATATAGAAAAGATAAATTCACATTAGAAATGTTCGAGCATCTCAAAGAAAGCGATTCTATATTTAATAAGAATCTAATAAGGGAATACTATCTATTTTCTAAATCCGGTTTTGATGAAAAAATAAAAGAAACAATCAACGTTAAACTAATTGATTTAAATACCTTACTCTCATAATTCATTAATCGACAATTGGACTTCAAAACCTGTAGGTGTATCGACAATTGGAGACAGACGAAAAAGATAGCTCCTAGACATTCTAGGAGCTTTTGTTTTATAAGGAAATCTTAGTTCAAATATCTAAATATTCTTTTAAAATCCATGTCAAATTTTAAATATATAGATTTTGATAAAGAAAAACCGCGGGAGGTCCCGCGGTTAAGTTTCTTGGTTTTAAGTTACTTCGCTTCCGGTTTCGCTTCCGTTGGAGCAGCTTCGGCTTTCGGCTCTTCCGCCAAAGATTCACTCATGACTTCCAGCCGCATCTTTCTTCTCGCTTCTCTTTCTTGATAAGCATCCGCTTTCTTAGCGAAGATATGGAGGAAGAGAGCGCTTAATAAGCCGCAGGCCACCACGAGGATTGCCCCTAAGCCCCGATAAGAGAGCCCGATAGCAGCAACTAAACTATTTTCCGATTGTTGAATCCAGTTCAAGGAATATTCAATTTCCCAATAATCCCCGACGAAGCCGAGGACGATGAGGAAAAGGCCGGCCGCTCCGATGAGGGAGGCGACAACAATCCAGAAAATTTCCCAGTTCGTTACTTTCTTTCTTTTCTTTTCCACCATAAATTAACTCCTTGTTATTACGCTTTCGGAAGGCCAGTTCCGGGATCGATTTCGGTCGGTTCCCCTTCCACTTCTTGCGCCGGTTTCGCTTCCGCTGCCGGGGCGTTTCCACCGATCTTATTCCCGTTAGCTCTCGCTTGTTGAATGAGTTCATTCATCAGAGGGACATAAGAATTCCGGAAAGCTGGTTCGACTTCTCTGACATAACCATTTAAGGTGTCATTGACATCTTTAAAGATGTTTCCAAAGCTTTGTCCAGCCGGGAGGTCACGACGACCAGTCATGTATTCGATGAGTTTAAGGACTTTATCTTGGACGTCCATATACCGTTCATCGGTGAGTCTGGAGGACCCTCTCACAGTGTAGATGAGCTTAACGATTTCATTGATATCATTATTGATGAACCGCGAGGTGGCGCTTTCTTCGCCTTTGTTTTCACGTCTGGCTTGGTTGTAGTCATTGAAGAAACGGATGAGTTGGTTAGTGAGGGTTAAGAAGGCGATGCCCCGATAGAACCGTTCTTCGTCCTTATTAACTTTTTCCACTTCCGCTACATCGACTTTCTTGTTTTTGGCGTCTTGAATGAGGGCTCTAATCATCCCTTCAACGTTTTCATGAATCATGACGACACCCTTGAAGATCGGTAAATGTTGATTGTGATCAACCCGAAGTCCATCGTTAGCGGGTTTTAAAATCGTCGAATTGTCACCGTAGACTTCATCGTAGAAATCCCGGATGGTCTTTTCTAATTTTTCCCCGTTTTCTTTGGAATTATCGAGGATGCTCTTAAGCGGGGTCTTTTCATTGAGTTCAATGAGAACCGCCCGTTTACGTTCGTTATAAGGCCGCATGTCATACTTGTCTTTTTGAATCGTATATTCGAGAGTATCCCGAACGACGACCTTATAGTGAATCAAGGTTGTGATTACTTCTGAAATTTGGTTCATATTCTTCTTTCTTCCTTTTCTTTTAACCTTGGCGCTTTGTTTCCGCCCATGGGTAAACAAAACTTTCTAAATCGGAAATCCTTTTTATGATGTGATGAGCATGAGATTTCACACTCTCGGGAGCGTGACTCATGCAGAAGCTACCATCCTTGTAGGCGTCGAACATCGATATATCATTACCGCTGTCGCCGACGACTAACACATTATCCCGAGGAATCTTGTTATATTCAAGGTAAAATGCAATCCCTGAATCCTTACTGCACCCCTCAGGGGTGATTTCAATCGCTTGCCCGGAATAGCTGATGTTTAAGCTCGGGTAACGGAGTCTCAACAAGTGGCAGGCTTTTTCCGCCATCTTTTTAGCGGGTCCCGCGATTCCAAACAGGACAAACAGTTTATAAACTTCGCCCGAGGATATCGCTTCGTAAAAGTATTTATCACTTTTAATGATGGGTTCCCGATACGCCCCTTGGAGGAACTCGTAGAAATTATACATCAACGAGTTATGGATGGAGACCATCGACCGGGGAAAGAGGACGTTATGATCTTTCGCGAAAAGCATGATTAAGGGGAATTTATATTCCCTTTGCATATCGTGAAAAACCTGTTCTAATTCCCGCGGTTTAAAAAGGCTTTCCTTAATGATTTTTCCGTCACATTTAACGAAGGCCCCATTGCAGCCAATCATATCGACCGGGTGATGAAGTTTTTTGCTAACTTTATCCCCGAAATATTTATTCCGGCCGCTGACTAAAACTACCCGTCCCCCGTCGTCTAAGAAACGATTGAGGAATTTAACATTCTTTCTGGGAATGAGGGTAATTTTCTTTTTGGGATAGAACAAAGTTCCATCTAAATCCGTAAAAATGACTTTCGTGTTCGCCATGCGTAGTATTTTATTGTGTTAAACAAAGAAAACAACCAAAAAACGATAATTTTTGGTCCTTTTTATTCTAAAGAATAAATTAACAATAACGTTCAATGAGCTGTTGCAGGAGGTTTTTATATTGAATCTTCGTCAAACTTCCAGTGTTACAACTTCCCTTAAACGAGAGCTCATCATAGTTGGTTAAAAAGAAGGTGACACCAGGGTAAAGATAAAGATTTAAAAGCTTATCACCGAATCTTTTAAAATCATCATCAGAAGGAATTATCTTTTCTTCCCCTTTTAACTGTTCGATATAGAGACGTTCTTTTGCTAATAAGGGTGGGGTGAGAAAAACATAGTAAGTAAAGACGAAACCTTCGTCATTCAGTTTCGAAAAGAAATGGAAATCTTCTTCCTTTAATTCACTGATAAAACTGATTGAGTGATCAGGCACATTATCGGTTTCTTTATAGATGGGATAACCCTTTAAGAAGGAATTTTGAAAGAGATTAGAAAAAAGAGATTTACCCGCTCCAGGGACACCGATAACAACAATGGCTTCTTTTCTATTGGGGCTCATGGAACTTACCTACCCGTCCATCTGGACTAATCTTTTCTTTGTACTTAGAAGAATAAACCCGGTAGCACTTTCCGTCTTCATAAATGGCGACAAAGGGATTATCTTTCAAAGCTTTTTCTTTCATGAAATCTTTACCCTCAGACGTTAAAGTAACTAGATATTTCTTAAATGCTTCCGAATCGTTGGTTCCGATATATTCCGTTTTTAGTTTGCCGTTTTTTCGGTAAACCAAATAAAAATACTCGTGACCATTGATGACTTTTTTCGAGAGGGTTTTCTTCATAATTAAATTATAACAGCTTTCTTGTTTTGTTGTTAATTATCTTTTGAAACAAAAAGGGGAACCGAAGCTCCCCTGAATGTGCTTACTTTAAAGTATTTTCCGCTTGGATGACACCGTAGCCACCATCGGTCCGTTCATAGCAAACCGAGATTCTGTCATCTTCGTTATCGAGATAAAGGAAGAATTTGTGGCCGAGGGCTTCCATACGAGTAATCGCATCATCTAAGCTCATCGGTTCAAGATAATAAGTCTTGGTTCTGACGACTTCTTCCTTCGCTTCTTCCTCTTCTTCTTCCTTGAAGTTTGCGAAGGCGATCGATTCCGCTAAACCTTGATCGGCATTGTGATTTCTCAACATCCGAGTTTTGAGTTTTCTCATCTGGCCTTCGAGTTTATCGATGGCATTATCGATAGCGGCATAGAGGTCGTTATTTCTCACTTCCGTCCGGAAGTCCATGTTTTTCGTAAAGATGGTGATTTCCACTTTCGCTCCGACGTTGTACGCCCGAACGACCGCCCGGCAAGCGACATTATCGCTATCGACAAAATACTTGTCCATTCGGTGAAGTTTTTTGGTAATGCTATTGCGAATAGCATCGGTAACTTCAATGTTTTTACCGACAATTTGATAGTTCATTGTTCTATGTCCTTTCAAGGGTTTCCCCTTTTGTTACTTTTATTTTACCTAAACCCCGGAAATAATAAAGACCACTTTTTGTAGTTAAATGTAAATGTCAAGTATTCATCGAAAGAAAAAATTGATTAAATATTTCTAACTTCTAAGGTAAGAATACTTATTAACAACATTTTAATATTTTGTTAATAAGCTTGACCAACAAAAAACCACCCGAAGGTGGCTTTAAGTTTAAGGTTAATTATTTAGCGAGGTCCGCTTTGATATCGTCAACGAGGTCAAGGGCTTCCCACGGAACTGTTAAGTCGGGGCGACCGAAGGCCCCGTAATTGGTGGTATCCGCATATTTGAAACTCGGAGTTTTCAAATTGAACTTCTTAATGATAGCGCCCGGTCTCGCATCGAAGAACTTTCTGATGACTTCGTAAATTTTTTCATCAGGAAAATGAGCAGTACCAAAGGTCGAAATGCTGACGCTCATCGGAGTTGCGACCCCAATCGCGTACGCTAATTGAACTTCTAAACGATCAGCAATACCAGCCGCCACGAGATTTTTCGCCATGTATCTTGCGTAATAGGCTCCGCTACGGTCGACTTTCGAAGGATCTTTCCCACTCATCGCGCCACCCCCATGCCGGCAAACGCCACCATAAGTATCAACGACAAGTTTTCTTCCGGTTAAACCGGTATCCCCTAAAGGTCCACCGATGACGAACCGGCCCGTCGGATTGACTAAATATTCAAAGTCGGTATTTAAATTAAAGCTTTTAGCGACCGGTACCATAATTTCATCATGGATATATTTCTTAAAGCTATCCATATCGATATCAGGGTCGTGTTGGACGCTCATGAGAATCTTATAGATAGTCGGATGTTTAGGGTCAGTATAGTCGATGGTGACTTGGCTCTTCATATCGGGCCTCGCCCCTTTGAACTTTCCGGCTTTTCTTAAGTTGGTCGCGGTTCTCACAAGTTTATGGCTCAACGTGATTGGAAGCGGCATATAGCCTTCACTTTCATTTGTCGCGTAGCCAAACATAAAGCCTTGGTCACCGGCTCCCATATCGAGGATGTTGTCACCCCGGACAACCCCCATCGAGATATCCGGCGATTGTTCTTTGACCCGAATTTCGATTTTACAAGTGTCGCAGCCGATACCTTTATCAGCGGAGGTATAACCGATATTTCTTAAGATATTTCTCACGATCGGTTCATAGTCAACCTTCGCTTTGGAGGTGACTTCCCCACCGATAAGAACATATTCTTCGCTTAAAAAACATTCGATAGCGACATGGCTTTCCGGATCTTGCTTTAAGTATTCGTCGAGGAGGGTGTCCGCGATTAAATCAGCCACCTTATCCGGATGGCCTTCACTGACAGATTCCGACGTAAAAAGATTTGCTTTTATCATAATTTTGTTTTCCCCTTAATAGATGCTTTCAAAGTATAAACTAATCTGAAATTTTTGAGAGCAAAGTTGCGAGCTGATCCGGGCACGAAGTATCTCTCGTTCTTGACCCTGGACACCGGATGCCCTTTAAAAGACTGATGATTTCGTCTTTTTTTCGCCCCTTAACTAAACGGCTGATGCCTTGAAGGTTACCAGGACAACCCCCGATAACTTTTAAATCGAGAATCGTATCGTTATCATCGAGCGTGACGATCATTTCCCGGCTACAGACGTTTTCAGGCTTTAAGCTGAGGGTCCTCATTATTTAATGAGCTCCCCGTAAATCACACCACTAGCGCATGCGGCATTACTTTCATCAGTGTCGATATGCATCGCTAAAGCGAATTTATCGCTGACCCGGATGACAGTGTCACCGAAAGTGGTTTCCCGGCCAGTCCCGGTAATTTTAACGCTGACGATGTCCCCGTTTTTCACGCCGAAGTCTTCAGCATCTTTCGGGGTCATGTGGATGTGCCGTTTAGCGGCGATTAAGCCTTCTTTGAGTTCCAGTCTCTTTCCGTTGACCGGGTTTTCGATGGTGATCGGAGCACTTCCCTCGATGTCGCCGCTTTCTCTAACCGGAACCGTGATGCCTAAGGTTCTCGCATCCGTTAAGCTGATTTCCACTTGGTTATATCTCCGAAGCGGCCCTAAGATACTAACCCCATTGATGGTCCGATTTTTCCCGGTTTTTGGGTTGACGGCACCGATGAGGTTAAGCTTGGTGGTGCTTAAATATTGTCCCGGTTGGGATAAGGCTTTCTTTTCCGTCAGAGAAGCATGTTCACCATTTTCTTCTCCCATTAAATAATCGAAATTTTCCTGCGTGAGATGGATATGTCTTGCGCTGGTTTCTACTAAGATTTTCTTGTCCATAATTATTCCTCTACGCATCTATTATATTACTTGAAAAAAGTGAGTGAAAATTTCTTCTCTCAGAAGTTTTTGAGGGCTATACTAGCGGCGAAGAGGAAGCTGGTATGGAAAACAACGAAGAACTCAAAAATGAATTAGGCGTTCACCTCAATCAGATATCGTTAGAAGAATTGGAAAACGCTATAACGACGCACGATAGCGCTAAGCTAAAAGCCATCTTTGTCGAAATTCCGACCATCGATATCGCCGAACTCGCTGATGAACTCGATAATCAAAAATTAATCACCCTTTTTAGAGATATCGATAGCACTAATGCCGCGGAACTTTTCGATGACTTATCGAAGAGTAAAAAAGAAGAACTCATCCAAGCGATGACCGATAAAGACCTCATTAAAATCATCAATGAGGGGGAACCGGATGAACTAGCTGATACGGTCGGCGACATGCCCGCTAATTTAGCATCGAGAGTTTTAAAAGCCGCTGATCCTTCTTTAAGAGGGGAAATCAATCAACTTTTAAAATTTAAACCGGAATCAACCGGGGCCTTAATGACCACTAAATTCCTCGAACTCAAAGAAAGTTTAACCGTTGAAGAAGCGATTAAAGAAATTAGAGCCCAAGGTAAGAAAGCTGAAACCATCTACACGATTTTCTTAAGAAACGATAAACGAAAATTCGTCGGAACTGTCGACCTCGATGATTTAGTCTTCGCCGATCCCAAAGAAAAACTTCAAGATTTGGCCAATAAAGACACCGTCAGCGTCCACGTGAAGACCGACCAAGAAGAAGTCGCTAACTTAATCAGGCGGTACGACTTGAACGCTATCGCGGTCTTAAATGACGATGATTGCCTCGTCGGGATCGTCACGGTTGACGATGCGGTCGATATCTTAACCAAAGAATCAACGGAAGATATCGAACACATGAACGCGGTCGGAACCTTGGATGATACGTATCTGGAAACCCATCCTTTCCAAATGGCGAAAAAATGTATCCCGTGGCTCGTCATCCTTCTGATTCTTGGCACCTTATCGAGCTTAATCCTCAGTAACTTTCAAGAAAAGATTTCTGTTTTACCGGTTCTCGCGGCCTTTATCCCTGTCCTTATGGATACCGGGGGTAATGCGGGTGGTCAAACAACAGCGTTAATCGTCCGGGGTTTAGCCTTAAAAGAATTTAAACCCAGGGACGCCGGAAAAATTATCTTCCAAGAAATAAGATCGGCTTTAATTATTGGTTCAGTTGTCGCCGTCTTCGCTTTAATCTGGTTTACCTTTGAACAATATGTTGGGATTGTCCATAACCCGCAGGCTGACCCGGAAGGAGTCGAATGGGCGACCATTTGGAACGGCCAATGTTGGACCTTTAATTTCTTCTTAGAAACCCTGAAAGTCAGTAGCATTGTCGCCGGTACTCTCTTCTGCACGATTATCGTAAGTAAGATTATCGCGGCCGCTCTCCCATTAGGGGTTGCCGCTTTAAAGAAAGACCCAGCGGTCGTCAGCCAACCATTACTCACGACGATTGTCGATATGGCCTCACTTCTTATCTATTTCGCTATCGCGGAAGTCCTGGTCCTGCAGTTCCTATAATTCTTCGATAAATTACCTTTTTATAGTTCCAAGAAGCAAATAATTCTAATAAGAGAAGGTCGCTCATCTTAAGATTTAAAAAATTGAAATATCCTTTTAAAACCTCAACATCTTTCCAGAAATTGGAGGGAACAGCCACAGAAGAATGAGGAAAATGCATAACCACTTCCAAATCATGTTCTTTAGCGTACCTCTCAATCACGTAGGTAAGAGGTTTATTGAGATAAATGTTATCCATAAGTTTACCCCGACTATGACTTTGCCTGTTTGCTTTAAAATGTTTATAAAGCATTAGCAAAAAAGCGCGATACTAAAAACATAAATATCTTTTCCTATTTATATAAATAAAGATGAAATCTATCTTTTTCCTAAGTGAAAAATCTTCTTTCATCTCTTACTTTACAAGGTCTTTTCCGTTTCCTATAATTAAGCACGCTGCGGGAATGGCGGAATTGGTAGACGCGTACGTTTGAGGGGCGTATGGAGCAATCCATGCCAGTTCGATTCTGGTTTCCCGCACCAAGTAAACAAAACGGCCCAGGTAACTCCTGGGCCTTTTTTCATGTCTATTTAATGATCTAAGAAGTGATTTTTTATCGCTTGGAAGGTTTCTTCTGAGATATCGTGCTCAATCTTACAAGCATCGTGATACGCTGTTTCTTCCGATACCCCTAACTTCATCAATGCTTCTCCGAGCACTCGGTGACGTTCATAAATCTTCTGAGCCACCCGTAAACCGTCTTCCGTTAGCCCAACATCCCCGTCTTTACTGACTTTCACCAGTCCATTCGTTTTTAGTTTCTTTAAAGCGATGCTGACGCTGGCTTTCGAAAAGCCCATGGAAGAGGCGATATCGATAGCCTTCACTTTTTCGTTTTTGATGTGAAGCATCAAGATCCGTTCAAGATAATCTTCACTGGATTCATAGAGTTTGTTCTTGTTTTCCATGTTATTTTTGTATCACACTCCCTGTCATTTGTTAAGAAGGATGCACTGTAGTTAGATTATACTAACTTTTTCTTGACCGATAAAATCACGTGTTTATAATCTAAATGGTTAGATATAACTAACCATGATGAAAAGAGGTAGTTATGCCATTATTGATTGCACCGATTAATGTCACCTTGAAGGTCATTAAAATCTTTTTAACGGATAAGACAAAAAAACATTTAGAAAGTCTCGGTATCACTATCGGGACCACTTTTTCCCTTATTCAAACCACCAAAAGCGGCGTCATTATCCTTCTTCATGAAGGACGTTTAGCTTTGGATAAAGATATCGCGAGCAAAATATTAGTGGCCACCATCTAATAGAAAGGAACAGTATGAAACTAACCGAATTTCAACCAGGCGATGAGGGAGTTATCCTCATGGTCAAAGGCGAAGGACGAATTAGACGACGTCTCTTCGATATGGGGGTTACCCCGGGCGCTAAAGTCCTGATGGTTAAAAAAGCCCCGTTAGGAGATCCCATCGAAATCGTCATCCGAGGATACAATTTAACCCTCAGGAAAGATGAAGCGGAATTTGTAGAAATGGAGAAAACAAGCCATGTTTAAGTTTGCTTTAGCCGGAAACCCCAACTGCGGGAAAACCACTCTCTTTAACTCCTTGACCGGGAGCACCGCTCACGTCGGAAACTGGCCAGGGGTCACAGTCGACAAACGCGAAGGCGTCTACAAAGACGGCAATAACCGTGTCGATATCGTCGATTTACCGGGGATTTATAGCTTATCCCCCTACACGCCCGGAGAAGGTGTTTCTTCGGAC